>CALXJP010000019.1 GCA_944388655.1 uncultured Clostridia bacterium
ACTTTTATAGAAATAGGACCAGGAAAAGCATTAACAGGTTTTATAAAAAAAGAAAATAAAGAAGCAAAAACTATCAATATAGATAGTGTAGAAAGCCTAGAAAACTTTTTAAAAGAATGGGAGGAAAAATAGTATGGAAGAAGAAAGAAAAGTAGCCTTAATAACAGGTGGCTCAAGAGGAATAGGAAAGCAAATAGCATTAAGATTTGCCAAAGAAGGATATAACATTGCTATTAATTATGTTTCAGACAAAACAGATACACAGGCACTAGAAAAAGAATTAAAAGAACAAAATGCCAATATAGAGGTATTGTTAAAAAAAGTAGATGTAACTGATTATGATAAAGTAGAAGAATTTATAAAAGAAGTCATCAGTCAATTTTCTCAAATAGATGTAGTAGTCAATAATGCAGGAATTACAAAAGATAATTTACTGATGAGAATGAGTAAAGAAGACTTTGACAAAGTAATTGATGTAAACTTAAAAGGTGTATTTAATGTAAGTAAATTGGTAACACCATATATGATGAAAAAAAGAAAAGGAAGTATTATTAATGTATCTTCTGTAGTAGGAGTAGCAGGAAATGCAGGACAATGTAATTATGCAGCTTCAAAAGCAGGTATTATAGGTTTTACTAAGAGCTTAGCAAAAGAAATTGCTTCTAGAAACATAAGAGTAAATGCTATTGCACCAGGATTCATTAAAACAGATATGACAGAAGTATTATCGGATACTGTAAAAGAAAATATCAATCATCAAATCCCTTTAAAAAGAATGGGAGAAGCAGAAGAAGTAGCAAAAGTAGTTTATTTTTTAGGATCTGAAGAAAGTTCTTATATTACAGGTCAAGTAATCAATATTGATGGTGGTATGGTAATGTAATTTTAGGAAAGGAAGAAAGGTAAATGGAAAAAAGAGTAGTTATTACAGGGTTAGGGGCAATTACCCCAATAGGAAATAATGTAGAAGAATTTTGGAAAGGCATTCAAGAAGGAAAGTGCGGAATAGAACCTATTACACATTTTGATACTACAAACTATAAAGTAAAAATTGCAGCAGAAGTAAAAAATTATAATCCAGAAGATTATTTTGATAAAAAACAAGCAAAGAGATTAGATTTATTTTCACAATATGCTATAATTGCAGCAAGAGAAGCTATGAAACAAGCAGGAATAAATAAAGAAAATATAGATATGACAAGAGTAGGAACTATCATTAGTTCAGGAATTGGTGGACTGGGAACAATCGAAAAAGAAAATGAAAATTTATTACAAAAAGGACCAGATAGGGTATCTCCTATGTACATTCCTATGGCAATTGTCAATATGGCAGCTGGAAATGTGGCTATTGATTTAGGAATTAAAGGAGAATCTATTGCAGTAGTTACCGCTTGTGCAGGAGGAACACATTCTATTGGAGAAGCTTTTCGTATGATTAAACATGGATACCAAGATGTTATGGTAGCGGGAGGAACAGAAGCTTCTGTAACGCCAACAGGTATAGCAGGATTTACGAACATAAAGGCTTTAACCCAAGAAACCAATGTAGAAAGAGCAAGTATTCCTTTTGATAAAGAAAGAAGTGGATTTGTCATGGGAGAAGGAGCAGGTGTATTAGTATTAGAAGAATTAGAACACGCAAAGAAAAGAAATGCACATATTATTGCAGAAATAGTAGGATATGGAGCAACTTCTGATGCGTACCATATTACATCTCCATCACCAGATGGTGAAGGTGGTGCAAGAGCTATGATGCTTGCTATGAAAGAAGCAAACGTAAAGCCAGAGGAAATTACCTATATTAATGCACATGGAACTTCTACTCATTTAAATGATGCAGGAGAAACAAAAGCTGTAAAATTAGCCTTTGGAGAAGCAAGCAAAAAAGTAATGATGAGTTCTACTAAAGGAAATACAGGCCATCTATTAGGTGCTGCAGGAGGAATTGAAGCTGTAGTTTGTGCAAAAGCTATTGAAGATAGTTTTATACCAGCAACCATTCACTATCAAGTACCAGACGAAGAATGTGACTTAGATATTGTTCCGAATAAAGGAAGAAATCATGAAATTCAATATGCTATGTCCAATTCTTTAGGATTTGGAGGACATAACAGTTCAATATTACTAAAAAAATATGAAGAATAGGAGAAAATGATGAATTACGAAGAGATTAAGAAATTAATAGAAGATATGGGATCTTCAAAAATAGAAGAATTAGAAATTGAATTTCCAGAGGGAATGAAAATTAAAATGAAAAAGGATAAGGAAAAGGTTATAGCAAAACCAGAACCAGAAGTATGTATACCAGTAAGTAATATTTCTCATATTCAGGTAAAACCAGAGGAAAATGTTAAGATAGTAAAATCACCTATGGTAGGAACTTTTTATGCTAGCAACTCTCCAAAAGAACCACCTTTTGTTAAAGTAGGAGATAAAGTAAAAAAAGGTCAAGTATTATGCATTATAGAAGCTATGAAATTAATGAATGAAGTAGAATCTGAATATGATGGAGAAATTGTAGAAATTTGTGTAAAAAATGAAGATATGGTAGAATTTGATACTCCATTATTCAAAATCAAATAGGAGGAAAATATGTTAGAAGTAACTGATATTATGAAAATTATCCCTCAAAGAGCTCCTTTTTTAATGATTGATAGGGTAGAAGAATATGTGCCAGGAGAAAGTTGTATAGCTTATAAAAATGTATGTATTAATGAACCTCATTTTGCAGGACACTTTCCTGGAAATCCTATTATGCCAGGGGTATTAATAGTAGAAGCATTAGCACAAACAGGAGCTGTAGCTATATTATCTAAAGAAGAAAATAAAGGAAAAAATGCTCTTTTTGGAGGCATTGATAAATTAAGATTCAAAAAGCAAGTATTACCAGGAGATACATTAAAACTAGAAGTAAAAATTATCAAACAAAAAGGACCAATTGGAGTAGGAGAAGCAGTAGCCACAGTTGATGGAAAAGTGGCAGTAAAAGGAGAACTTACTTTTGCAATAGTATAAAAATAGCACCTACTAGCTTACTAGTAGGTGTGCTTTTTAGAAATTTCTGCTATGTAATCGTATATACCCAAAAGTTTTTGGACGTGAAAAATAGCAAGTATATTGAGAATAGGAATAGGAGAAATACACAAGTTTCAACCCACATGTGGTAAGTAACCTTTGCAAATACTCTTGATAGGGAAAATCTACCATTTCAATATAATGTAGCCTTAAAAAGGGTAAGTAAGGGTGTTGCCAATAATGCTTTTGATAAGCCTTAAATGAAAAGTGCAAAACTTGAGAAGAAAAAGGGTTAAACACTGACAGCAAATAGCAAAAAAATAGTTTGCCACATAGCTGTTTATGAATGGGATAAAACATCTCTATAGAAGTTTTATCATTCAGCCCATTTCTCCATACAAACCATATTCTCTTTAATGTTCGAGAAGCATCCCGAACATAGTAAGTGCAAAATTTGAACATATTACACTCCTTTCTACAGCTGAATTAACAGTAACATGGTATATTATATAAGAAATAAAAAAACTTTTCAAGGAGGAAAAGAAAATGTTAAAAAAAGTATTAATTGCTAATCGAGGAGAAATTGCAGTTAGAATTATTAGAGCTTGTCGTGAAATGGGAATTCGCAGTGTAGCTATTTATTCAAAAGCTGATGAAAACGCATTACACAGAAAATTAGCAGATGAAGCTGTATGCATAGGACCTGCACCTTCACAAAAAAGTTATTTAAATGTAAAGGCTATTATTGAGGCAGCGTGTTTAACAGGATGTGATGCAATTCATCCAGGTTTTGGATTTCTATCAGAAAATAGTCATTTTGCAAAGATATGTAATGAAATAGGAATCAAATTCATAGGTCCTTCAGCTAATTTAATAGAACTATTAGGAAATAAATCAAAAGCAAAAGAAACGATGAAAAAGGCAGGGGTTCCTGTAGTACCTGGTTCAGAAGGTTTACTTCAATCTAAAGAAGAAGCAAAGCTATCAGCTAAACAAATAGGATATCCTGTTATATTAAAAGCATCTGCAGGGGGTGGAGGAAAAGGAATTCGTATAGCATATGATGAAAATGAATTATTACATGCATATGAATTGGTAAAACAAGAAGCTTTAGTATCTTTTGGAGATGATAGCATTTATATAGAAAAATTTATAGAAGAACCACGCCATGTAGAAATACAAATATTAGCAGATGAATTAGGAAATGCTATACACTTAGGAGAAAGAGATTGCTCTGTTCAAAGAAGAAATCAAAAAGTATTAGAAGAATCTCCAAGTGCAGCAATAGATGAAAAAATAAGAAAAAAAATGGGAGAAGTAGCAGTAAAAGCAGTAAAAGAAATTGGATATGAAAATGCAGGAACAATAGAATTTTTAGTAGATAAACATAAAAACTTTTACTTTATGGAAATGAACACAAGAGTACAAGTAGAGCATCCAGTTACAGAATTTGTCACAGGAGTAGACATTATTAAAGAACAAATCAAAATTGCTAGTGGAGAAAAATTATCATATGCTCAAGAAGATATTCACTTTGAAGGTCATGCTTTAGAAGCAAGAGTTAATGCGGAAAATCCAAGTAAGAACTTTATGCCATGTCCAGGAAAAATTACAGGCTTGCACTTACCTGGAGGAAACGGGGTAAGAATCGACACGGCTATATATGCTGGTTATACTGTTCCACAAAATTATGATTCTATGTTAGCTAAAGTAATAGTACATGGTAAAAACAGAGAAGAATCTATAGCAAAAATGAAAAGTGCATTAGCAGAATTTGTGGTAGAAGGAATTGATACCAATATTGACTTTTTATTGCAAATTTTATCGAATGAAAACTTTGTCAATAATCATTATGATACCTCGTTTATAAAGAAAGAATTTCATTTATAAATGTCATACAATTGTCATATAAATGTAACATAAAAGTAATATGCCAATATATTGACGAAATATGGAATGAAGTATATACTTAAAATAAGAATATATGTACAGGGGGAATAGAAAATGAAAAAGAAACAAATGATAGTTTTTACATTAATCATAACTATTTTGTTAACATTATTACCAATTTATGTGCAAGCTGCACAAGATAATTCTAGTATAAAAGCAAATGTGGAAAAATATGCTTCAGATGGAAGTTTAAGAGTTAATTTATCGAATATTACATTAGATAGTTCACATCAGTATGAATTTGGAATAAGCACTAATCAGGCAACTCAGCCAGAAGATTTTTATACAATTAATACGTATACCAATAATACTTGTTCTATAGAATTAACGGTATCTACCTATAATATCAAAGAAGTTGTAGGCGCAACAGATAAGATTTATCTTTTTATAAAAGATAAATCAAATAGTGATGAAATGGTAGTAGATGCTTTGCCAGTAGATATTACTTTACCACTTTTAGAAGGACTTAATATTTATTTTGAAAATGATAGCCAATCTTATGAAGACTGGGACTTACATGTAGATTACCTTTATGGAATGACTACTGGCTATTATCAATTACAAAAAATTACAGATACTAATATAATTAATGCATATAATCAAGCTATGGCAGAGGGAAAGGATATTTCTACTATTGAAAATCTTTTGACGACAACTATACCTCAAAGCAATTGGGAAAATCTTAGTAATTATTCTGCTCTTGGCTATGGAAGAAAACTTTCTGCTTTAAAAGATGTGGATGATGGATTGTACTATGTATGGGTGCAGTTGACAGGAAAAAATAAAAAGACGATATATGCATATACATTATTGGAAAAGGGAGAAAGCGTTGCTGATAAAATTGCACCAACAGTTAAAGAAATATCTGTACAAGATCCAAAATCAGGTTCATATAAAGAAGGACAAAAAGTTGAAATACGAGTTAGATTTTCTGAGGATATAGTTGGAGAAACAGTACCAACATTAAGTATTCAATTTGGAACAAGCCCAGAAAGAAAGTTAACTGATGGAAAAATTGTTAATCCAGAATATATAACCAATGGATATATAACATATACATACACCATTCAAAAAGATGATGTAGGACAATTGATGGCAACAAATTTAGAAGGTGGAAGTATAAAAGATACAAGCGGAAATGTAGCAATATTAAGTTGCCCAGCAATAACAGGAAGTACTATTATAGCAGACCAAAATGCAACTAATAATGACGATAACAACAATGATAATAATGGTGGAAACAATAACCAAGGTGAAAATAACAATAATAATAATGAAAATAATAACCAAGGAAATAACAATAATAATGGAAATGACCCTACTACAGCACCGGGAACAATCCCACAAACAGGAGAAACACTTACTATTATTATAGCAACAACAATACTTATTATAGTGGGTGGATTAGCAGTTATAAAATATAGAAGATATAAAGATATCAAATAAAAAATAAGTAAAAAATCCAATGTTTATTGGATTTTTTACTTTAAATATAATAAGAAGAACAATAATATAAAGCAGATAGTTCTATATAAATTAAGATAACTACAATAGATCTAAAAAAGAAAATATAAGCCAAAAATAAGAAGTAAAAAATTACCAAGAAAAAAACCGTAAAAAAAGCGAAAAAAGTGTTGACAATTTTCGAAAGGCATGGTAATATAAATATGTACTGAAGAACAGATAAAAATAAACACGAAATTAGTAAAAGAAAAAAACAACGAAAAAGGCTAAAAAGACAGCAAATACTAGTTTTTTATTTTGCACTTTTTTAGAGCGAAAAATAAAATAAAAAAAGTTATAAAAAAGTGTTGACAACTGCAATAAAATATAGTACAATAACAGACGTCACCAAAAATAGAGAAGTGACATAAAGTACATTGAAAAGTAAACAATATCCTTTGAAGAAACCAAAAGCGGTAGTAGAAGTACTACCAAAAGAAAAAAGAAAAAAATGAGCTAAGAACTCGAAAAGAAGTTTATACCAGTTTCGAAAGAAACGAGATATAAAACCAATAACAAGAGAGTTTGATCCTGGCTCAGGATAAACGCTGGCGGCGCACATAAGACATGCAAGTCGAACGGAAGTCGTTTAAAATGGAA
>CALXJP010000020.1 GCA_944388655.1 uncultured Clostridia bacterium
AGAAATAGAAAAACAAAAAAATAGCAAAATGTATAAAACTTTAGGAATTATGGTAGGACTAGCAATCGTTATTTTTCTATTTTAAAAGAAAGGATTAAAAGGCATGGATATTAATTTATTATTCAAAATTGCAGCAATAGGAATATTAGTAGCAGTATTACATCAAGTTTTAGTAAGAGCAGGAAGAGAAGACCAAGCTATGATGACTACTTTAGCAGGGCTTGTTATAGTACTTACCATGGTAATTAAAGAAATTAGTACTTTATTTGACACAGTAAGAACTATTTTTGGGCTATAGGGGGAAAGATGGATATTGTAAAAATTATTCGGAATAGGTCTAATTGCTGTAATAGTCATTATTGTAGTAAGACAATATAAACCTGAGTTTACGATTTATATATCTATCATTGCAGGAGCTATTATATTAGCAATGTGCATGGACAAGATATCTTCTATTATAGATTTGCTAACAAGTTTAGCGAATAAAGCTAGTATTCATATGGAATTTTTACAACTTTTAATCAAAATTACAGGGATAGCTATTTTAACAGAATTTGCGGTTAGTGTATGTAAAGATTCAGGAGAAACAGCTATAGCCAATAAAGTAGACTTAGGAGGAAAAATTATGATAATTGCTATGTCTATTCCCATTATTTCAAGTTTGCTGGAAACTATTATTCAAATCCTTCCATGAAAGGAGAACAGAAGATGAAAAAAATAATAGGCAAAATTTTCTTCTTACTATTACTTTGCATATGTATATCAACTCATGAAGTAAAGGGATTACAAAATACAGAAAGTGAAGATACAAAGCAAATTATTGAAGAACAAAGTGAATCATTAGGAATTGATGAATTCATTCAACAAGCAGAAGAATATACGCAAGACGTTTTTCAAGAACTCGATTTTACAGAATTATTAAACTCTGCTATAGCGGGAGAAATAGATAATAAAAAATTAGGAAATACATTATTAGGATTACTAGGAGAAGAGTTTTTAAGTACAATCCAGACGATTGGTGTAATTATGATAATTATAGTAATTCATAGTATTTTGAAAAATATTACAGAAGGATTAGAAAATAAAAGTGTTTCTAAAATTGTGTACTATGTACAATACATATTAATAGTAACCATTATGATGACAAACTTTGTGGACATCATTACTATGGTAAAAGAGGCTATTCAAAACCTAGTAGGGTTCTCTAATGCTCTAATACCAGTACTGATGACATTAGTATTGACTACAGGAAGTATTGCTTCTGCTAATTTGATGCAACCAATCTTACTATTTATGATAACCTTCATAGGAAATATAATTGTGCAACTCATTATTCCTATCATACTAGGAGCAACTGTATTAGGAATTATCTCAAAAGTATCAGATAAAGTACAATTAGATGGACTATCAAAATTCTTTAAAACATCTGTCGTTTGGCTAATAGGCATTATGCTAACTCTATTTGTAGGATTACTCTCGGTAGAAGGAAGTTTAAGTAGTAGTGTAGATGGAATTACGGCTAAAACAGCAAAAGCGGCTGTATCTAGCTTCATACCGGTAGTAGGAAAAATATTAGGAGATGCTGTGGATACAGTCATTGGTTGTGCTTCTATTTTAAAAAATGCGGTGGGAATTGTAGGAGTTATTGTTATTATAGGAATATGTGTATTACCTATTATAAAATTAGCCTTGCTGATGTTTGCCTATTATCTGCGGTAGTGCTATTTGTCAGCCAATTGCAGAAGGAAATGTCATTAAATTATTAACGCAAATGGGAGATACTTTTAAAATATTATTAGCAATTTTATGCAGTGTATCTGTTATGTTAATCATTGGCGTCACTTTAGTAATAAAAATTTCTAATTCGGGATTAATGTACCGATAGGAGGAGACATGATTGATTTTTTCAATTCTTGGATACAAGGTATCATTATAGCCGTTATTATTGCTACAATTGTAGAAATGCTATTGCCAAATGGAAATAATAAAAAATATATTCAAGTGGTAATAGGAATATATATTGTATTTACTATTATATCCCCAGTGATTCAAAATGTTTTTCACAAGGAATGGGAAATTTCTTGGGAAGATTTTTGGGAAGAATTAGAAGGGGAAAGTACAAAAACTTCTACAGCTTTAGAAGATAGCAATCAAAAAAATATACAAGAAATTTATAAAAAAAATTTGGAAACAGATATGCAAGCTAAAATAGAAAAACAAGGGTATATAGTACAAAATATAGAAATTCAACTTAGCAAAAATGAAGAAGAATATGAAATTACACAAGTAGAAATTTTGGCGAAGAAAGATAAAATACGATTAACTAATACGAAACAAGAAAATAACATATATATTAACAAAGTAGAAAACATAGAAATTTCAGTAGAAGAAGAGGAAACCAAACAAGAAGATTTAAGAGAACTCAACACACCAGAAAAAAATGCAATTAAACAAATATTAACTTCTAACTATGACATACTTGAAGAAAATATTATTATTACTTAAAAGGAAAGAGGGAAAAATATGTTAAAAGAAAAATTGCAGATATGGAAAGGAAACTTAAAAGAAAAGACAGAAGGAAGTAACAAAAGAAAAATAGAAAATTTGGTAGTTTTTCTATTGATTTTAATTGTTACGCTAATAATTATCAATGCTATTTGGAATCCAAAAGAAGAGAAAAAGGTACAAAATACAACCGATAAAGTACTAGCAACAGAAAATTCAAATAAAGAAAGCCAAGAAAATACTGTACAATCAGATAATTTGGAAATAAAACTAGCACAAATACTAGAAAAAATAAAAGGAGTAGGAAAGGTAAGTGTATTAATTACGTATTCTCAAACAAGTAAAACCGTACCGATATATAATGAAGACTATTCTTCTAGCAATACAGAAGAATCTGATTCAGGAGGTGGTAGCAGAACGGTTAGTGAAAATAGTAATAAAAAAGAAGTGGTATTTCAGGAAAATAATGGAGAAAAAGAGGTATTAACACAAAGTATAGTTAAACCAGTAGCAGAAGGAGCAATTATTACAGCAGAAGGAGCGGTAGATGCAAGTGTAAAGACCAATATTATACAAGCAGTAGAAGCTGTAACAGGTCTTGCTACACATAAAATACAAGTATTTGAAATGAAGGAAAATGAATAAGAAAGGATTGAAAAAATCATGATGAAAATGTTAAAGAAAAACCAAATCATTATTTTTGTAATTGCTCTTATGTTAGTTTCAGCAGGTTATTTAAACTATACCTCTTTACATGCAGATAACACAATTGCTGCATCAGTACAAACCAATCAAATTTTAGAAATGGCTGGTATTGGAGATGCCCAACTAGTAAGCAGTAATCATGTAGTAGAAGAAAATACAATTCAAGAGGAACAGCAAACACAAGTAAATGAAGTAGCAAATATACAAACCAATACAATTACAGCCAATAGCAATCAAACAGAACAAAAAACAGAAGAAACGGAATATTTTACAGCCTCTAAACTATCTCGAGACACTATGTATTCACAGATGTTAGAAAGCTATCAAAAAATACTAGAAAATGCAGAAATTCCAGAAACTCAAAAAACAATTGCTCAAAATGAAATAAAAAACATCAATACAACGAGAAATGCTATTATGATTAGTGAAAATTTAATTCAAAATAAAGGCTTTGAAAATGTGTTAATATTCATGAATTCTGACAGTGCCAACATTATAGTAGAAGCAGATGAATTAACTACAGAACAAATTGCACAAATTCAGAATATTGTAACAAGAGAACTAAACGTAAAAATAGAAAATGTACATATTAGTCAAAAATAAGAATAAAAGTATTGACAATTTACAAAAATTGTAATAGAATAGTAACAGTTACGTTGAAGAAGAAAAAGTAGAAAGTATTTATTCATAAGAGAGCTAACAGTTTGCTGAAAGTTAGTAATAAATAGTCTATGGGGAGCTTTGGAGTAAAAAATGTATATAAAAGTGGATAGTAAAATCTATCAAATAGGGTGGAACCACGGAAAATCAATATAGATATTAATTTCGTCCCTAGCATAAATTCCATTTGTGAATTATGCTAGGGACATTTTTATATATAAGAAAGGGTGATATATATGTTAGATTCAATGGAAAAACTAGTTAATCTTTGTAAAGCAAGAGGATATATTTATCCAGGCTCAGAAATATATGGAGGACTTGCTAATACTTGGGACTATGGTCCTTTAGGAGTAGAATTAAAAAATAATGTAAAAGCATTATGGAGAAAAAAATTTATTCAAGAAACATCCTATAATGTAGGATTAGATGCAGCAATTCTAATGAATCCAGAAACATGGGTAGCTTCAGGACACGTAGGAGGATTTTCTGATCCCTTAATTGACTGTAAAGAATGTAAAACTAGACATAGAGCAGATAAGTTAATTGAAGAATGGATGCATGAACATCATTGTGATGAAGTAGTAGATGGTTGGTCTGATGAGAAAATGTTAAACTATATGAAAGAACATCATATTGCTTGTCCAAACTGTGGAAAAGAAAATTTTACAGGAATTCGTAAATTTAATTTAATGTTTAAAACTTTCCAAGGAGTAACAGAAGACTCAACAGCACAAATCTATTTAAGACCAGAAACAGCACAAGGTATTTTTGTTAACTTTAAAAATGTACTAAGAACTACAAGAAAGAAATTACCTTTTGGAATAGCACAAATAGGAAAAGCTTTCAGAAATGAAATAACACCGGGAAACTTTACATTTAGAACACGTGAATTTGAACAAATGGAACTAGAATTCTTTTGCAAACCAGGAGAAGACTTACAGTGGTTTGATTACTGGAGAAAATTCTGTAAACAATGGCTTTTAGACTTAGGAATCAAAGAAGAAAATATTCGCTTAAGAGACCATAGTAAAGAAGAATTAGTATTCTATAGCAAAGCAACTACAGATATAGAATTTGCATTTCCTTTTGGATGGGGAGAATTATGGGGAATTGCAGACAGAACCGATTATGATTTATCAAGACATTCGGAGCATTCTAATGAAGATTTATCCTATTTAGACCAAGAAACAGGAGAGAAATTTATTCCTTATTGTATAGAGCCATCTTTAGGATGTGACAGAGTAACTTTAGCATTTTTATGTAATAGTTATGAAGAAGAAGAAATTGCAGAAGGAGAGGTAAGAACTGTTTTACATTTACATCCTGCTCTTGCTCCATATAAAGTGGCAGTTTTACCTCTATCTAAAAAATTAAGCAATGAAGCACAAGAAATTTATGCACAATTATCTAAAAAGTTTATGTGTGATTATGATGAGGCAGGAAGCATTGGAAAACGTTATAGAAGAGAAGATGAAATAGGTACTCCATATTGTATAACAATAGACTTTGATACATTAGAAGATAAATGTGTAACTGTAAGGGATAGAGACACAATGAAGCAAGAAAGAATCAAAATAGAAGATATAGAATCATATATACAAGATAAAATTGCATATTAATAAGAAAAGTCTGTAATATAGGAAATAACTATATTGCAGACTTTATTTGGATATATTCAATCATACCCATATAAAAATATATCGCATAGGTAGGTCTTACGGATTTTCGTAGAAATGCTAAAAAAATTTTGGTAGCGCCCTCAAAAATTTTTGAGATTCCCTACCAAAATTTTTCAAGAATTTCTAACCTCAATCCTATTCCATACCCTATGCTTTCTATTTTTATATGGGTACGATTTATATATTCGGTAAAAAATGTAATATAACTGTAACCAAAATGTAATCAAAAAGTAATAGAATTAACTAAAAGGATAATATATAATAAAAATAGCATAAAAGATAAAAAATGGTAAAAACTACAGAAAAAAGGAGAGAG
>CALXJP010000021.1 GCA_944388655.1 uncultured Clostridia bacterium
CTTCTGCTACTCTACCACCTAATAATGAAACAATATTTTCTTCCATTTCTGTTTTAGACATGAAATTCTTATCTTCTGTTGGTCTATACATCGTATATCCTCCAGCCATACCTCTAGGTACAATTGATATTTCATGTACAGGGTCTTGTGTTTCTAAGTAATGACTTACAACTGCATGACCTGCTTCATGATATGCTACTAATTTATTTTCTTTTTCGCTTCTTACTCTTGTTTTCTTTTCAGGTCCCATCGTTACTTTAATCATAGCATCTTCAATTTCTCTCATTCCAATTTCATTCATGTTTCTTCTTGCTGCCAAAAGTGCTGCTTCATTTAAAATATTTTCTAGGTCTGCTCCTGCAAATCCTGATGTATTTTTTGCAATAATTTTTAAGTCAACATCATCTGCTAGTCTTTTCTTTCTACTATGAACTTCTAATATTTGTTCTCTTGCTTTTACATCTGGCAATCCTACAACAATTTGTCTATCAAATCTTCCAGCTCTTAATAATGCTTTATCTAATACATCTGGTCTATTGGTTGCAGCTAAGACAATTACACCTTCATTTTCTGCAAATCCATCCATTTCAACCAATAATTGATTTAAGGTTTGTTCTCTTTCATCATGTCCTCCACCAAGTCCTGCACCTCTTTGACGTCCAACAGCGTCAATTTCGTCTATGAAGATAATACATGGTGCATTTTTCTTTGCTTGATCAAATAAATCTCTTACACGAGAGGCACCAACACCTACAAACATTTCTACAAAATCTGAACCACTAATGATGAAGAATGGTACTCCTGCCTCTCCTGCAACTGCTTTGGCAAGTAAAGTTTTACCTGTTCCTGGTTGCCCAACTAATAATACTCCTTTGGGAATTCTTGCTCCCATATCTGTAAATTTCTTTGGATTTTTTAAGAATTCTACCATTTCTTCTAATTCTTCTTTTTCTTCATCTACACCTGCAACATCTTTAAAAGTAACTCTGGCTTTATCTTGTGGATTAATAACTTTAGCTTTACTTTTACCAAAAGTCATTGTTTTGCTTCCTGCTCCTCCTTGGTTACCTGCCATTAGGAAGAACCAGAATAATAAGAATATAATTAATATTCCAAATGGAGTTAGTAAGCTTAATAATACTACAAAAAATGATTCTGATTTTTCTATAATGGTAATAGTTCCTGCTTTCATAGAATCAGAAGCAACTTCCATTAAGTTATCCATACTAGGAATATTAACTGTTTTTGGTAGATTTTCGTTTTTTAATGTAACTGTTGCTTTTGTTCCATCTGCTTCTATTTCAATTTCTTGTACTTCTCCCGCTTCTATTTTAGCAACAAGTTCTGAGTATGCTAATTTATTATCGCTATTTTCTAATATAGATGTTACTACTACAATAGCTATTACTAATATAATGAGCCACATAGCTATAGTTTTTATACTGTTTTTCAAATTTCTTCCTCCTCTGCTCTTGGCATTTTTTTCCTTTTTCATTTACCTTTGAAATATAACACATCTTCTATTGTTTTGCAATAGCTTTTTTTAAGTTTTTTTGTCAAAACTATTGATATATCAAGGCTTTCACTACGGAACTTCCCCTTTTGCTTATTTTATTTTTTCCAAAAAAATTTTTTGCTTTTGAATACTAATTTTTATGTGTGAATTAGGCATTATATATTTATTACCTACCTGTTTTTGACACATATGTACAATATCTTCAATATTGATTTTAGTAATTTCGTGGCTATTCCCTAGTACTTTTTGAATGGCAAGCATAATAATTCTTTTTTGAATAACCTCTTCTTGTAAATTGAACTTCTTAAGTGATAAAACAAGTAAATTTTTTCCTTCTATTTCTTGTTTCCCTAAGCTTTCTTCCATTTCCCATAAACTATTTTTGGCAACCTTTTCTAAATAATCATTTTCTTCTCTACATATATCTGACATTCTATTACAAGCTGAAATAATGTTAGTGCTAAAGTTTTGTTCTATAAAAGGAAATAACCTATTTCTTATTCTATTCCTTGTGTATGTATTTTTAAAATTAGATTCATCTATTTTGGGTTGTAATTCTTCTCTTTGACAATAGGCTTCTATTTCACTTCTTTGTATGTGAATTAGTGGTCTAATTACTATATCTCTTTTTGGTTCTATTCCTTTTAACCCTGCCGTTCCTGTGCCTCTTAATATATTCATAAATACTGTTTCGGCATTATCATTTGCTTGATGTGCTGTAGCAATTTTAACTGGTGTATTTTGCTTATTTGCTACTTCTTTAAAAAAAGCATAACGTAATTTTCTTCCTGCCTCTTCTATTCCCATTTTTTGTTCTTTCGCGTATTGTTCTACATTTTGCTTTTTAACATAGCAAGGGATATTTCTTTTTTGGCAGTATTGTTCTACATATATTGTTTCTTCATCTGCCTCTTTGCGAAGTGCATGATTAAAATGAGCTACTACAATGGTAAAGTGTATTTTTCCCTCTTGTCTTATATTCCATAAAATGTTCAAAAGGGCCATTGAATCTGGCCCACCAGAGACTCCTACTATAATAGTATCTCCTTCTTTTAACATTTCATACTTACTAATAGTTCGTTTTACTTTTTTTACAATATCTTTTTCTTCTAAAGCTCTTTTACTGATTGCTTTTTCCACAATTAACTCCTTTTATGTGTATAACTAATCTCTATATTTTTCAATATTAGCAAATTTGGTATAATTTCCAAGCCATAATAATTCTACTGTTCCTGTAGAACCTCCACGGTGTTTTGCTAAAATTACTTCTGCTATATTTTTCTTTTCACTATCTTCGTTATAATAATCATCACGATATAAAAACATAACAATATCTGCATCTTGCTCTATAGAACCAGATTCACGAAGGTCGGAAAGCATTGGTCTATGGTCTGGACGTTGTTCAGGTGCTCTAGAAAGCTGTGATAAAGCAATGACAGGAACGTTAATTTCTTTTGCTAAAATTTTTAATGATCTACTAATTTCTGCAATTTCTTGTTCACGGCTAGCTCCTCGTTTTCCTGTTCCTTGTACTAATTGCAAATAATCAATGACTACTAATCCAATATCTTTTTCTAATTTCAATTTTCTGCACTTTGCTCTAATTTCTGTAATACTAATTCCTGGTGTATCATCAATATATATTTGTGTTTCTGATAATTCTCCTGATGCATTAGCTAGTTTTCCCCATTCTTCATCATCAATAGTACCTGTTCTAACTTTATTGCTATCTACCATTGCTTCACTACACAAAATTCTACTTGTTACTTGCTCTTTAGACATCTCCAAGCTAAAATAGGCAACTCCCACATGTCCTTTTAAAGCAGCATTAGTAGCAATATTAATAGCAAATGCTGATTTTCCCATAGCAGGTCTTGCAGCTACTAAAATTAAGTCTGAATTATGAAGTCCTGCTGTTTTTTCATCTAAGTCTATAAAACCTGTAGTAATACCGGTAACATGTTGTTTTTGGTTATATAGTTGTTCTAACTCTATAAAAGTATCTACTAATATATCTTTTATAGCAGTATACCCAGTTTGCTCTCTTTCTTGCATGGTATCAAAAATTTTCTTTTCGGCTTGATCCATAATAGTATCTACTTCTTGTGTTTCATCATATCCCATGCTAATAATTTCATTGGCTGTTTTGATTAATTTTCTGAGAATAGCTTTTTCTTCTACAATTTTAATATACTTTTCTACATTGGCTGTAGTAGGTACTTTTTCGGGAAGTTCTGCTAAATATTCCAAACCTCCTACTGCTTCTAGTTTTCCTAAGGAAGATAATTCTGATTTTACAGTAATGATATCTACAGCTTCTGAACGATTGTATAAATTTAATATAGCTGAATAAATGGTTTTATTATCTTCACGATAAAAATAGTCTTCTTTCAGTACTTCAATTGCTGCAATAATAGCATCTTTATCTGTTAACATACTTCCAATTACTGCTTGCTCAGCCTCTGTATCATGTGGTGGTACTTTTCCTAATTCCATTACTGCTCTCTTCCTTCCTACTTACTAACTACCTCTACTTTTAATGTTCCTATAACACCTTCAAATAATTTAATGGTAACATTCGTTACTCCCAATGTTTTAATGGTTTCTTCTAGTATAATTTTCTTTTTGTCAATTTCCATTTTTTCTTTTTCTTTTAAGTTTTCTGCAATTTCTTTTGCTGTAATGCCCCCGAATATTTTTCCGTTTTCTCCGGCTTTTACAGCTATTGCTAACGTAATGTTTTTCAATTGTTCTGCCATTTTTTTTGCTTCTTCTTTTTCTGTATCTTTCTTAAATTGCTTTGCACTTTGTTTTGCTTGTAATTTGGCTAAATTTTCTTTATTCGCTTCTAAAGCAAGTTTTTTAGGAAATAGGAAGTTTCTTGCATAGCCATCACTAGCGTTGATTACTTCATCTTTTTTTCCTACTCCTTTTATATTATCTAGTAATATAACTTTCATGTGTATCTCCTTTCTTATCCTTCAATTTCGCTAAAATATTCATGTATGCGATTCATTAGCTCTTGTTTTACTTCTTCAATGTCCATTCCTTCTACTTGTGCACCGGCTAGTGTAATATGACCTCCACCGCCAAGTTTTTCTAAAATGAGTTGCACATTAATATCTCCAATAGAACGTCCACTTATACAAACTTTATCTCCCATTTTTCCCATAACAAAAGATGCGGTAATGTTACTAATTGTTAATAATTCATCTGCTGCTTTTGCACAAATGATATTACTATTTGCATCTTCTTTATCATAAATGGATATAGCAATAGATTCATTCATGATTTCTGTTTTGGCTATAATTTCAGAAATTTTATTATATGTTTCTAAGTCGCTTTGAAACCATTTTTTTACTTTTATAATATCTACACCACATTTTCTTAGATATGCTGCTGCCTCAAAAGTTCTTACCCCTGTTTTAAATGTAAAGTTTTTGGTATCCATCATAATTCCTGCATATAAGCTTTCTCTTTCTATTTCTGTTAAGCGTATGTCTTGTTCTGAATATTCAATTAATTCTGTTACTAATTCTGCTGCTGAAGAAGCATATACTTCTTGGAATGTTAATATAGAATTTTCTATAAAATCTGTACTTCTTCTATGGTGGTCAATAATAACAATTTTGTTTGTTTTTTCTAATAGTTCTGGCACTTCTACATAATTGGCTTTATGCGTATCTACAATGACTAATAAGGTATCTTCATCTATTTTATTTAATGCCTCTTCTTTATTTACTATACATTCTTTATATTCTTCTTCTTTTTGCACTTCTTGTAGAAAGTTTTCTAAGCTTATGCCATATGTTTCATTTACCATATATACTTCTTCTTTTCCTACTGATTTGGCAAAACGATATATACCAAAGGCTGACCCCATTGCATCTATATCTGTATTACTATGGCCCATAATAATAACATTTTTAGATTCACTCATTAGCTCCTCTAACGCGTGAGCTACTATTCTTGCTTTTACTTTGGTACGTTTTTCTACTTCTTGCGTTCTACCTCCAAAGAATGTATATTTTCCGTCTTTTCTCAGTATTGCTTGATCTCCTCCACGGCCTAATGCTATATCAATTGTTGCTTGTGCTGTTTTATATTTTTGATAATTGGAATCTCCTTCTGTAGTTAAGGCTATACTTAATGTAGATTGCATTTTCCCTGGAATATTAATTTCTTTGATAGTGTCTAATAAATTAAATTTATTTTCTTCTAATACAGAAATATATTTTTGTTCCATTATCATAACAAAGGTATCTCTATCTTGCTTGATAATAAGAGCTTGTACTTCTCCTGCCCAATCATAAATTGCCTTTTCTATTTTCGCTATCATTTGTGGTTTATCTTCATCTGATAGTCTTTGTATAATTTCTTCATAATTATCTATCATGATAATTCCCACACATATTTTAGAATTTTGATAGTCTTCTTGTAAATGAATATATTGTGTTTCGTCAATAAAATACAATGTTGCCATATATTCATCTTCTTTTACTTTGTTTTTTACTTTATCTTTTGATTTTACATATTCACCTACTACTTTATATGTTCTATCTCCAATTTTGACTTGTTTTTTTATTAATTCTTCTAGTTCTTTTTTATTTTCTTCACTACCATTTTTTATTTCTAATTTTAGTTCTTTTACAATATTATTTAAGTAATTATTAATATCTATATTGGCAAATGTGTGAATAAATTTTGAACTTTTCCAAATAATATTTCCATCTGTTTCTATAATAACAAGAGGAAAGGGAGAATTAATTAGTGTACTTTTAGCAGCACTATCTACTGTTAGTGTTAGGTCTTTGATGTGTTCAGATAGTTCTACTTTTCTTTTATTATTCGTCCAATAGGCGTACATTACTATAATAACGTACAGAATAATAGCTGGCGTAATTAAGTTAATTTCATATATACATAAGAGAATTAATAAAATGGCTATAATAACAAGATAAATTTTAGTTTTAGAGACCAATTTATCAAATACTTTTTTATTACTCGGCATATAAATTCCTCTTTCTTTCCTATTTTTACATGTTACATTATAACACAAGTATTAGATAAAGTAAAGAAAATAGGGAGGTTTTTCAGCATTGGTTTACCAAGCAAAATTTTCATTGCCAATGCAACAACTTTTTTCTAAAAAGTGTTGTCATATTCTCGTTTTATATTTTTGATTCCCTTTATTTTATAATTTATTTTTGCTTTCGTCAATTAAGCTACTAAACATT
>CALXJP010000022.1 GCA_944388655.1 uncultured Clostridia bacterium
TATTTCATTATACAGAGGATAAATAGAATATGTCAAGATAATTTATGTAATAAAATTGTAACAAACATGTAACCAAAAAGTAATAGAATTAACCAAAAGAATAATATATAATATAAATTGAATAAAAGAGATAAAAAAGAGAATGATAAAGAAAAAAGGAGAGTTATAAATATGTACCAAGTAAAAAAAGAAAAAGCAATAACCCTCATTGCTCTTGTGGTAACCCTAGTAATTTTAATCATTTTGGCAGCAGTTAGCATTAATATGGTACTTGGAGACCAAGGAATTTTTAAGAAAGCACAGGAAGGTGCCAATAGTATGCATGATGCAGAAGTGAACACACAAATGGCATTTAATAGTATCACAGATGAAATGGATAAAATTATAGCAGGAAATAGTACACAAAATCCAGAACTCAGACAAGATACACCAAATACCCCAGAACAAATAGATGGTATGACACCAATTAAATTTATAGAGCCAACGGAAACAGAAATGGGAAGTGTAGAAGAAACTACTTGGGATGATAATTCTTGGTATAACTATAGCCAAAGTAAGTGGGCCAATACCAAAAGTGAAGATGGAAGTATGTGGGTATGGATACCTAGATATGCATATAAAATCACATACAATAACTCGGAAAACAAATCAGAAGGCGGAACGATAGAAGTAAGATTCTTAGAAGGAACAACTGATAACTATTATGAAAATGGAGAACTAAAAACAGCCAAGAGACAAACACAAATAGATGAAACAGTAGATACAACAACCGACTTCTATGTACATCCTGCATTCACCAATGAAACAAGCATTAATTTTGCCAATGGAGGATGGGACAAAGAGTTAACAGGAATGTATGTAGCCAAATTTGAAGCAGGATTTCCAGAAGGAAATAACAATACAACAAGTGTAAAAAGCTCGGTAAGCTATAGCCAAGATAAAACATGGGTAAGAGCAGTAGAAGCAGGAACATCAAGCGATTCAAAACAAGATACAAGAAACTGGCTAGATGGAATATATGGAGAAAATTTACCAAAAATTAGCTACCCTGTATTTCAACCATTAACCTATAGTATGAATTATATAAATTCAAATGATACATATAATATTGCAAAAGCAATGAATGAAAAGGGAAATATCTATGGATTTACAACAATTTCATCAGATACGCATTTAATGAAAGATAGTGAATGGGGTATGGTAAGTTATTTGAGTTATAGTCAGTATGGAACAAATGGACAAAAAATAGCTATTAATAATGCTAATTTAAATAGCGGAGGCCAACAAAGAACAGAAACAAAAGGAAAAAATGGAATAGATAGTGTATATGGAATAACAGGAATGACACAAGGATTAACTGACGGAGAAGAAACGGTAGTCAAAATAGATGAAATTAGAGCTTTATCAGGCAATACGCCAACAACAACTGGTAGTATGTACGCATGGAATCAAAAAGGAGGAGTAACAGCCTCAAGTACAAGTAATATGACAGGAGTATATGATTTATCAGGAGGAACATGGGAAAGAACAGCAACATATGTGGCCAATGAGCATGAAAATTTACAGAAATATGGAGAATCAGTAGCATATACTGGAAATGTATTGAAAACAGCAAGTACAAAATATACTATGGTATATCCACATGATAGTAGTGTAGATAATAGTACAAAAGATGATACAGAAGAAAACTTAAATGCAGCAAATAATGCAAATTATGCAAAAAATACAAAAATATACGGAGATGCAATAAGAGAGACGTCCACAGCAGGAATTGGAACTAGTTCATGGAAACAGAATAAATCATACTTTTTTGGTTTATATGGTCCGTGCATGGCAAGAGGAGGAACTTTTTTTGACGGCTCTTACGCGGGCAGATTCTATTTCCATCGTGATGCTGGTGATAGTCATTTTTATGATGGTTTTCGACCAGTAGTTGTACCTATATAATAGAGCTTAGAATTATATAAGAAAAATTTTTGCAATATGAAAAATAAACAAAAATCAAGAAAAGAAGTTATTAGATAAGTAATCAGTCTAATAACTTCTTTATAAAAAGTATCCAAAATAAACAATTTTCAATCAATAACGTAATCAATATATATAGTTAAATAACAAAACTATCTTTGTAATCTACTTTGAATTCCATTCTTCAAACTCATTAAAAAGCGATAATTGATTAATAAACTATATAGCATAGCTAAAATTAAGGCAATAACTTGTAACACCATATTATTGGTATAATAACAAATAAAAATAATAATAAGCATAATGCAAGGACCTAACTTTTTGGTTTCTTTTAGTTTAATGTATTTTCTTAAAGCTTTTTTACGATAAATGAGCACTACCAAATTAGCAATCAAACTAGATAAAGCAGCTGCATATAAGCCAATCCATTGAATTAAAGCAATATTAACCACCAAATTAATAATAGCTGCAACAATAGTAGTACTTCCCATAATTTTGGTATTCTTATAGGCACTAAAAATACCACCATAAAAACTAGATAAGTTAGAAAAATAAGTAGACATTACCAAAATAGGAATATATAAATATCCTTCTTCATAACCTTGCCCTTGCACAAAAATAGGAAAAGCAAAAGGCATAATAGCAATTAAGCAAATAACAACAGCAAATAAAAATTTTTTCATATCATGGTAAATACTGTTATAATAAGCAGTTTTATTTTCTTGTTTAACAATTTTTGCAGCAGATTCTTTCCACGCTGTATAGAAAAATCCATATAAAGTATTTAAAATATAAGGAAATCGACTCGATATAGAATAAATACCATTAGCAGAACTTCCCATAAAAGCAGAAATAACAAGCCTATCAGAAAGATTGATAATAGCCCAAGATAAGGTGTTAGGCACTAAAGGAACAGAATAATGAATCATTTCTCGTAGTAATTTAGGACTATAATTTTCTTTACTAATAAATTTGTATATATGAAGTCTTTTAAAAATATATAAAGCAGTTGCTGTATTAGCAACAGTATTAGCAAGAAGAAGACCTATTGTTCCAGCTTTTAATACTAAAATAAAAAATAAATTTAAAACAATAGTAGAAGCTCCTAAAATAAAATTAGATAAAGAATATAGTTTAATTTCACCTAATCCTCTAGAAAGAGCATTACTTAAGCCTATCAAAATATTAGATATAACAAAAATAATAAAAATAATACCATATTGAAAATCTGCTAAGCAATTTAAAACAGAATCTGCTCCACCGTAAAATAGAAGGAGAAGCTTGCTTTATCATATATAAAATAGTTACTACAATAATTGCTAAAATCGAAAAAACAATAGTCCCTATAATAGTATACAAAATGGTTTGAGTAATAACCCTTTTTTTACTAACATCATCCTTAGCATCAATTAAAAATCGGAACATAGATTCTTCCATAAGTAGAGTAATAATAGGTAGTAAAAATACAGATAAAGTTACAAAAAAGTCATAATTTCCATATTCTGCTGAAGATAATTTTGAGGTATATAAAGGTAATAATAAAAAGGATAATACTTGAGTGCTTAATTTACCTATTGCAATAATTACTGTGTTTTTCATAAGTTCAGCTTTTTGATTCACTAAAAAATCACTTCCATTTCTAATCTATACTTATATACTTTATCATTTTATGAAAAAATACACAAGTCCTATGTAAAAAAAATAAGAAAAATACACAAAGTATTGACAAAGCAAAAAACAATGAGATAATATATGGTTGAATATTTATTCAATTATTATTCATAAAATATAGTAAGGAGGTAGTAAATATATGCAAATAATTTTTGATATTACAGGAATGAGTTGTAGCGCTTGTTCAAGCCGTATAGAAAAAATGGTAAACAAATTAGAATGCGTAAAAAAAGCAGAAGTTAATTTACTTACCAATAGTATGGTAGTAGATATAGATGATAAGAAAAATATAAATATAATTATAAAAACAGTAGAAAAATTAGGGTATGGAGCAAGTTTACAAAAAAATGTAAAAAAAGAAGAAAAGCAAGAAAATAAAGCAAAATTAATTACCTCTTTTATATTGCTAATCATACTAATGTATATTTCTATGGGAAGCATGTTTTCTTTACCAATGCCAGAAGCAATTACTAACCCTCAAATTAGTGCTATTTTACAATTAGCATTAACCATACCTATTCTTATTTTACATCGCCATTATTTTATCAATGGATTTAAAAATTTAATCCATTTATCACCTAACATGGATTCTCTTATTGCCATAGGAGGTGGAGCAGCATTTATATATGGAATTTTTGCTATTTATAAAATTCTAACAGGAGACTTACATTATAGTCATCAACTTTATTTTGAATCTTCTGCTATGATAGTTACTTTAATTTCTCTAGGAAAATATTTAGAAGCTAGAGCAAAACATAAAACAACGAATGCTATCAATCAATTAATTGATTTATCGCCAGAAAAAGCCACTGTTGTTAGGGAAGGAAAAGAGGAGCAAATCTTAACAAAAGAGGTAAAAGTGGGAGATATTGTAGTCATTAAGCCAGGAGAAAAAATTCCCGTAGATGGTGTAGTCATAGAAGGAATTTCTTATGTTGACCAGTCAGCCATAACTGGAGAGAGCATGGAAGTAAAAAAAGAAATTGGCGATGAAGTAATGACTGCATCAATTAATCAAAATGGAAGTATTAAAATAGAAGCAAAAAAAGTAGGAGAAGATACTACTTTAGCACAAATTATAAAATTAGTAGAAAATGCAAGTGCAAGTAAAGCTCCTATAGGAAAATTAGCAGATAAAGTAAGTGGCATTTTTGTACCAATAGTCATCACTATTGCGGTAATAGCAACTATTATATGGCTTGTGGTAGGCAAAGATTTTGAATTTGCATTATCTATAGGAATTGCTGTATTAGTTATATCTTGCCCTTGTGCATTAGGGCTAGCTACTCCTGTTTCCATTATGGTAGGAACAGGAAAAGGAGCAGAAAATGGAATTCTTATCAAATCAGCAGAAAGTTTAGAAAATGCACATAAAATAGATACGATTATATTTGATAAAACAGGAACCATTACAGAAGGCAAAGCAACGGTAAAGGATATCAACAGTAAAAAATTGCCAAAACAAGAATTATTGCAAATTGTGGCAAGTATAGAAAAAATGTCAGAACATATTATAGCAAAAACTATTTTACAATACTATAAAGGAAAGTTATTAGAAATTCAAAACTTTGAATCTATTCCAGGTAAAGGGGTAAAGGCAGATATTCAGGGAATAACGTACTTGGTTGGAAATGAAAAATTGATGAAAGAAAATAACATGCAAATAGAAAAAGCAGATATAGCACAAACAATTTTATATATTTGTACAAAACAAGAATTTTTAGGATACATTACAATAGAAGATAATATCAAAAAAGATAGTAAAAAAGCGATAGAAGAATTAAAGAAAATGCATATTCATCCTATTATGCTAACAGGAGATAATAAACAAGTAGCTGAAAGAATAGCAAAAGAAGTGGGAATTGAAACAGTAATAGCAGAAGTATTGCCACAAGATAAAGAGCGAGTAGTAAGAGAAGAACAAGAAAAAGGAAACAATGTGGCTATGGTAGGAGATGGTATAAATGATAGCCCAGCGTTAGCAAGAGCCAATGTAGGTATTGCTATAGGTGCAGGTACAGATATAGCCATTGAAACAGCAGATATTGTGTTAATTCAAAATAGCATTTTAGATGTAGTAAAAGCAATACGATTAAGTAAACAAACCATAAAAAATATAAAAATGAGCTTGTTTTGGGCGTTTATTTATAATATAATAGGAATACCAATTGCAGCAGGAATATTAGAGCCAATATGGGGATTTACATTAAATCCAATGATTGCAGCAGCTTGTATGAGTTTAAGTTCTGTAAGTGTAGTATGTAATGCTTTGCGATTGAGAAAAATCAATTTATAGGAGGAAAAGTATGAAGAAAAAAATATATATAGAAGGTATGGTATGTGACCATTGCAAGAAATCTGTAGAAGAAACTTTAAAAAAATTATCAGAAATTACAGAAGTAAAAGTAGATCTTAATAGAAAGATGGCAGAAGTAGAACTGAGAACATCTATGGATGATAGAAAAATAAAGGAAGCCATTGAAGAGATTGGTTATGAAGTAAGGAAAATAGAAAATGACTAATACAGAAATAATAGAAAAATTAAAGCAATTATCCGATGAGAAATATAAAAAGTTTCAGAGTCAACTATGTCCCAATACGTCTAATATATTAGGCGTAAGAGTACCTATACTTAGAAACTTTGCTAAAGAAATTGTTAAAGAAGACTGGCAGAGTTACTTGCATAATGCACAAGATGATTATTATGAACAAATTATGTTACAAGGAATGGTTATAGGACTTGCTAAAATGCCATTACAACAATGGTATACCTATATGCAAAATTGGATACCTAAAATAGATAATTGGGCTGTTTGCGATGTTTGTGTATCAGGATTTAAAATAGTAAAGAAAAATCAAGAAGCAGTATGGGAATGGCTACAAAAATATCAAAAAGCAAAGGAAGAATTTGTACTACGCTTTTATGTCATTATGCTATTAGATTTTTATATACAAGAAGAATATATAGACGAAGTATTGGAAAAAATAAATCATATACAGCATGAAGGGTATTATGTAAAAATGGCTATAGCATGGCTCATTTCTGTAGCATTTATTAAATTTCCTGAAAAAACAAAGAAATTTTTAAATAATTATACAGGGGATGACTTTACATGGAATAAAGCATTACAAAAAATGTTAGAATCTTATAGAATAGATGAAGAAACAAAAAAATGGATAAGGAATATGAAGAGAAAATAATACAGTATAAGGAGGCAAAAATATGTATAATTCCTATCTACCAAAAAAATTAAATATAAAAAAAGTTGCAATATGTATAGGGATAGTATTGATGATTATACTAGCTATTTTGGTAGGAAAAAAATTAGGAATCCATCAATTTTCTTATCAATATGTACAGGCTGTACAAGAACAAGCAAATGTATTAGAACAAGAAAAACAAATTGCAAAAGAAGAAGAACAAAAACGTATAGAAGAAGAAAAGAAAAAACAGATGTTAACCCAAGAACAAATAGCTAGTGTGGAAGGAATTTATCATGCAGAACAAAAAAGAGTATTTTTAACTTTTGATGATGGCCCCTCTCAGTCAGTAACACCGTTTATTTTAGATTTGTTAAATAAAGAAAATATTAAAGCTACATTCTTTGTGTTAGGAAACCGAGTAGAAAAACAGCCAGAAATTGTAAAAAGAGAATATGAAGAAGGACATTATGTGGCTAATCATGGATATTCTCATGTATATAGTTCCATTTACGCTTCTCCACAAGCAGTTTTGGATGAGTACACAAAAACAAATGAAATTATAAAAAATGCTATAGGAAATAGTGAATATAATTCAAAAGTATTTCGTTTTCCAGGAGGTTCTTCAGGGGGATATTATGATGCAATCAAAACACAAGCAAAAGAACTGCTAAAACAAAATGGAATAGCGTACTTAGATTGGAATGCACTTTCTCAAGATGCAGCAGGAGCAAAAACAAAAGAGGAATTAATTCAAAATACTATACAAACTATTGGTAGCAAAAATAGTGTGGTCATTCTTATGCATGATGCAGCAGATAAAATATTAACATATGAAGTGTTACCAACGATTATTCAATATTTAAGAGAAAATGGGTATACTTTTATGAATTTATATGATATATTGTAATAGAAAATAAGATAATCACATATATTAAAAAAGCGAGGAAGAAGTGTATGTATGATGTTGTTATTATAGGAAGTGGTCCAGCAGGAATTTCCGCTAGTTTATATACTAAAAGAGCCAATTTAAATACATTAATTATAACAAAACAAGCCGGAACAATCGATAAAATTGGAAGAATAGATAACTATTATGGATTTCCTCTAGGGATAACAGGAAAAGAACTAAGCGAAAGTGGTATACAACAGGCTAAAAATTTAGGAGTAACGTTTGCTTATGATGAAGTTGTAAAAATAGAAATGTTACCAGATAATCATTTTCAAATAGAAACCATTAATCAAATGTATATGGCAAAAACAGTTATCTTAGCTACAGGAACAGCAAGAAAAAAGCCAACTATTAAAGGAATAAAAGAACTAGAAGGAAGAGGAGTAAGCTATTGTGCCACATGTGATGCTTTCTTCTTTAGAGGAAAAGATGTAGCCGTATTAGGAAATGGAGAATATGCTCTGCATGAAGCAGAAGAATTAAAACCGATAGCTAAATCTGTTACTATATTAACGAATGGGGAAGAACTAGTAGAAAAAAGAAGCCCTATATTACAAGATGTAGAAGTCCTATCAGAACCAATTAGAGAATTGAGAGGAGAAAAACAAGTAGAAGAAATAGAGTTTGAAAATCAAACCAAGAAAAAAATAGATGGTATATTTATAGCTATAGGAACTGCAACTAGTTCAGATTTAGCCAAAAAAATAGGAATTCAAACAAATGAAAAAGAACAAATTATAGTAGATAAAAATGGGCAAACCAATATAAAAAATATTTTTGCTTGTGGAGACTGTACAGGAGGTATACTACAAATTGCAAAAGCAGTATATGAAGGAATGGTAGCAGGTATGTCAGTTATACAAGCAATAAGAAATCAAAATAAGGAGGTATAAAAAATGAATGAAATTAATTTAACACAAGAAAATTTTGAAAAGGAGGTTCTACAATCTCAATTACCAGTATTAGTAGATTTTTGGGCACCTTGGTGTGGACCATGCAAATCTATGTTACCAATTGTAGAAGAAATTGCAAAAGAAACAGCAGGAAAAGTAAAGGTATGCAAAGTAAATGTAGATGAAAATCAAGAACTAGCACAAAGATATGGCATTATGAGTATACCAACATTCTTAGTATTTAAAAATGGAAATTTAGTATCTAATACAGTAGGAATGCAAAGCAAAAGTGATTTAATGAAACTTTTATAAAAAGTTAAATAAACCTTGTAATATTGAGTATTCAATATTTACAAGGTTTATTTTGTTTAGTGCAAAAAAATAGGTATTGGTTATTTTTTTGCTTGTATTTATATAATGATAAAACAAGTAATAGATTCAAAATAAAAAATTGTTCACACACACGAAAAAGTGAGTGTGAACAACGATTGTGAATTAATATACTTTTAAAGAAGTGATAACAAACTAATGATAAATAATTATTGTGTTTTGATATAAATTTTAAATATCAAAATCTCTCTGATTTGTAGAATTTAAAAATTTCATAAAATCTAAATCTGTTTTTAATCTCAATCCTCCGCCAACTCTATTTGTTAAATATTTTTGTGGAATTTTTTTTACCATTTTTTCTTCCATCCAAAATACCTTTATTTTATTATTATAGTATCATAAATAAAAGTAACTATCAATATACCTCTAAAATAAGAAAAATTAAAAAGGAAAATAATTTTAACAAGAACCGCTATAGAAAGACGTTTTTTACTCATATATAACAAAAGCAGGTTTTAATTGAGAAAGAGGAAAAAAGAAGAAAATGAAATCATATTTTGAACTATTTTGGTGAGTTGATCGTTTGGTTATAAAAAATAAAAATATTAAAAATTAACTAAAACTATTTTATAAACTATAACAGTCAAAAATTTATATAAAATAATTCTAAGTTTTTGAAGATAATACTTGTTTTTTACAAATAAATACTGTATAGTTATATTTACAGGAAATGAGAATAAACAGATGTGGTTTGCCTCCTACAAAAGAGGAGGTGAGGCGTATGATAGAAATACAAATATTAATTGCAACAATATACATATTATATTATTCATTAATTGGAGTAACTATCATTGCGTTTGCCTTAATTATTGCATTAGTAGTAATTATTAGCAAGCAAAAATAACCAATAAAAAGACACATCTGTAAACTTGACGGTTAGATGTGTCATACACTAACTGGCAAACCACGTTTGTGGTTTCTCCATTTCCTATTTTTATTTTACTACTATATGAATTAAAAGTCAATCGTAAAGATAAGAAATATAAAATAAAAAATTAAAATAAATTAAGAGAATAAAAAAATAAACTTAATAAAAAATATATTAGTAAAAAGGCATAAAAAAAGCTTGTATCTAAGGATACAAGTTTTTTTATGGTGCGGATGAGAGGACTTGAACCCCCACGGTCTCCCACTAGATCCTAAGTCTAGCGCGTCTGCCAGTTCCGCCACATCCGCATAACTAACATTAACTATACTAACATAGTTTTTAGGTATAGTCAATATTTTTCATAAAAATTTCGTAAATAATTTTACAGAATTTTGCAAGTAGAAATAATAATATGGCTAATAATCTAAATAATAATTCTTAATCTTCTCAATAGTACCATCTGCAGAAATTCTTTCCCATTCTTTTTGATATATCTCTTTGGTATAATTTTTATCTAAATAATTCTTCTCAAATTGGTTTCTTTGCTCAATAAAATGAGGATTATTAGTCCATAAATTAAAATGTCCAAAACCTTCTATTCTTTTTGTCATATAGGAATAACATCTCTCAAAATGTTCATCAAAAGTATGAATATCAGGGTAATTTTTAATAGAAGTAGCTAATTGCCTTTTAGCTAGTATTTCAATGTTAAAATCTCTATCAGAATCTGAAAGAATTTTCCCATACATATTTCTAGGAGGTTCTTTCCTAGAACCTCTATGATCTTCAATAGCTTGCTTCATCTCTTCTATTTCAGCATCAGAAAAAAACTTTTGCAATTCTTGATCCTTCTTAAAAATTTTTCCAGATTCTTTTTCATGATTTTCCCTACTAACACTTAATCCAACATCATGATATGCAGCAATTGTGTAAGCTTTATTCAAATCTAAGTGATAGTACTTAGCTAAATATAAACAATTATGAATAACTTGATGAATATGTAACATGCCATGTGAATAGTACCTAGTATATAAAGGAAATATATTTTTTTCTATATAATGTTTTAACTCTTGATTCATCTACTTTTCACCTATTTCTACTATATTTCAAAATATTGTAACATTTTTTGCAAATACTAGCAAGCATATATTCTTATAAAAATATGAAATATTTTAGTATTTTCCTATAAAAATGATATGTTTTATGATAGAATAGTAAAAAAAGGAGAACCAAAACATGAAAGTAAATGAAGATTTAAAGAAATATATTGAAGAAAACATATTTCCAGAGTATTCAAAAAATGAAAAAGCACATAACTTAGAACATATTCAATATGTAATTAATAGAAGTTTTAAGTTTGCAGATACTTGCGAAAATATTAATGATGATATGGTATATACGATTGCTGCTTATCATGATATAGGACATCATATTGACTCAAAACGACATGAAATAATTTCAGGGGAAATTATGTCAAAAGATAATCATTTGAAAAAATTCTTTTCAGAAGAACAATTACAAATAATTCGAGAAGCCATAGAAGATCATAGAGCATCAAGCAATCATGAACCAAGAAGTATTTATGGTAAAATAGTTTCAACTGCTGATAGAAACAATACTGTAGAAGCTTGTTTGAGAAGGTCATATACATACAATAAAAAACTTCATCCTGACTTCTCAGATGAACAAACATTTGAAGATGCTTACCAACATCTGGTTATGAAATTTGGAGAAAATGGGTATGCAAAATTTTTCTTTCAAGATGAAGAATATGAACAATTTCTAAAAGAAATAAGAACATTATTATCGGACAAAAAACAATTTATCAATACACAACGAGAATATATTCATGAATTAAAGAAAAAGAAAGTTATTTGAAGCATAATAAAAGGGGAGAAATATTGTGAAAAAAATAATAAGTATTTTGCTAACTGCTATTTTTATCATAATAGCATATGTACCAATTGCTATGGCAAAAGATGAAGAAACATTAAAAATTGTATTAGATCCACGGACATGGAGGTTCTATGTCTGGGGCAATAAATAGTCAATATGGGATAATAGAACGAGATATTACTTTAAAAGTAGCAAGATATTTAAGAGATTTTTTAAATCAATATGATGGGGTAGAAGTCATTATGACACATGATGGAAACTTACCATCTGATTATGAATTAGAAATATCAGAAAGAGGTATGATTGCTAGAAGAAATGGAGCAGATTTATTAGTAAGCCTACATTTTAATGCAACTGAAACAGACTCTTTAAATGGAGCAGAAGTTTATGTAACAGCAAATACATTATTGCCAAAGTATAATCAAGAATCTACAGAATTAGGAAATAGAATTTTAAACAATTTATCCCAATTAGGTATTGCCAATAGAGGAGTCAAAACAAAACTATGTAATGATACAGGAGCAAAATGGGAATATTCTGATGGAAGTAGAGCAGATTATTATGGTGTTATTCGCTATGCTATGAAAGGTGATGGAGAAGATAGAGGAGCTAATTTGGCAAATGGAGAAGGCATACCAGGAATTTTAATAGAACACTGTTTTATACGAGGAACAGATGTAAAATATATTAACTCAGATGAGGCATTATATCAATTAGCTTTAGCAGATGGAAAAGCTATTGTAGAGCATTATGGGTTAATGCTAAAAACACAAAGAGTACAAAGTATTTCTCTAGATAGTAGCTATATAGAAATGTTAATAAATGAAACAAAAAAAGTAAATGCCAATATACAGCCAAGTACAGCAAAAAATAAAAATATAAAATGGACAAGTAGTAACCCTAAAATAGCAACTGTTTCAGATGATGGAACCATTAAGGCAATGGGAGAAGGAAGAGCAATTATTACTGCTACAACGGAAGATAAAGGATTACAAGCCAAAGTAGAGGTTCAAGTCACACAACCTATTTTGCAAATAGAAAATGGAAAGAAATGGAACATGATTTCAGAAACTACAACCAAGCTTTTAACACAAGTAAACCCAATTACTTATGACAGAAATCATATAGAATGGACTAGCTCTAATGAAGAAGTAGTAACAGTAAAAAATGGAGTCGTCACAGCTAAAAAAGAAGGAGAGGCAACAATTACTGCAAGAATAAAAGAGTATGGCATTCAAGATGAAATCAAAATACAGGTTCATGAAAATAATGAAAAAATAACAATAAAGAAGGAGTATCAAAAGCAACAAGCAATACTAACAAACATACAAGAAAAAACAACGCAGGAAGAATTAGAAAAGCATTTTGAGTTACCACAAGGAATGACTATACAACTAGAACAAGGAACAATAGGTAGTGGAACAAAGGTGCAGATATTGGATAATACAAAACAAGTTATTCAAGAATATCTATGTCTGTTATATGGGGATGTTAATGGAGATGGAAAAATAACAGCAGTAGATTATACACTAATAAAGAATCATATTATGGATGTAAAGAAAATAACCAGTCAAATACAAAACTTGGGAGCAGATGTTAATCAAGATAACAAAATAACAGCAGTAGATTATACGTTAATAAAAAATCATATTATGGATGTAAAAAAGATTGAACAAAAATAAAAGAGGGATATATATGAAAAGAAAAATAGTAATAATGGCAATGATAATACTAGCTATTCTTATAAATTTTACAATTGTTCAAGCAGCTTCGTGGAATGTAAGTAGTAATAAAAGCAGTGTAACAGTAGGGGATACTTTTACAGTAACCATATCAGGAGTAAATGGAAGAGCAAAAATTAGTGGATCACAAGTAACACTAAGCCAATCAGGAAGTATATGGATAGATGGCTCAGTAACTATTACAGCAACAACTAGCCAAGTAGGAAGTGCTAAAATCACCATACAAGCTGAAAATTTATCAACAACAGATGCAGAACCACAAGAAGTAACTGGTACAAAAACAGTAACAGTAACAGTCAAGGAAAAAGAACAACCAAAGCCAGAAACTCCGGTAGAAGAAAAACCACAAACAACTCCAAGTCAACCAACAGAAGCAACGCAAACACCACAAACAGAAAGTAAACCTTCTACAACAACTAAAAAACAAGAAGAAACAAAACAAACTAAAATAGAAGAAACACAAGAAGAAGAGGAAGCAACACCGCAAATAGGAGTAAATAGCCTTATTATCAATGCAATAAAAGAAAGTGGAGAAAAACAAGAAGTCGCATTAAATCAACCGTTCAACATAAATGTATATGAGTATACAGCTACTATAGAAGCAGATGTACAAAAATTAGAAATTTTACAAGACTCAGGAATATATAACGAAAATGTAATCATAGAACAGCCAGAAAATCTAACAGAAGGAGAAAATGTAATTAGAATTATCATAAGAAAAGAAGGAAATGCAGATATTATATACACAATTAGGGTTACTAAAAAGGCTAAACAAGAAACAGTAGAAACCACAGCACAAGTTATACCAGAAGAACAAAAAGAAGAAAATAAGCCAAAAGAAGCAGGATTCATTATTTCTATGCCATTAGGATATTTTATTCTTCTACAAATTGCTATTATCGTAATAGAAATACTAATAATGAAATTGGTACCATGGAATAGAATCATAGAAAGAATAAGAAATAGAGCCGAATAAAAATTGCAAGTATTCATGATAAAAGAATAATTTTAGAATTTGAATCAAGATATATAAGGAGGCGTTATGCAGGAGAAAATAAGAAAAAATAGGGAATCTATACCTATACAAAAAAATCAAGAATATATAGTGGAAATAATTGACCAAGGAATGGATGGAGAAGGAATTGCTAAAATAGAACAGTTTACTATCTTTGTTCCGAATGTTTTAATAGGAGAAAAGGTAAAGATTTTAATAGTAAAAGTATTACCTACACATGCATTTGCGAAAGCAATAGAAATAATAGTACCATCACCACATAGAGTAAAAGAAGATTGTAGTAGCTATCCTAGATGTGGAGGATGTAACTTACGTCATATGGACTATGAAACTACACTAGACTTTAAGCAAAATAAAGTCGAAAATATACTGCAAAAAACTTTCGGAAAAGAGAAAATAAAGGTACAAAAAACCATAGGAATGGGAAACCCTTATTACTACAGAAATAAAGCACAATATCCTGTAGGACAAGATAAAAATGGGGAACTAATATGGGGTGTTTTTGCAGAAAGAACGCATACCATTATTCCTATAAGAGATTGTAAAATTCAAGATGAACAGTCAGAACAAATAGCCTATGCAATATATCAGTTTTTAAAAAGTAAAAAAATTACAGCATATGATGAAACAAAACAAATAGGATATGTTCGTCATATAGTTATCAAAATAGGAAAAAATACACAAGAAATCATGTGTATAATAGTAGTGAATGGAAAAGAATTACCATATCAGCAAGAACTAGTAGATATGTTAGTACAAAGATTTTCTCATATAAAAACAATTATTCAAAACTGTAATACCAAAAATACAAATGTAATTTTGGGAACAGAAAATCACATTTTGCATGGAGATGGATATATTTTTGATATTTTAGGAGACTATACATTTAAAATTTCTCCTATGTCTTTTTATCAAGTAAATCCTGTACAAGCGGAGCTATTATATAATCTAGCCATAGAAAAGGCAGAATTAACAAAAGAAGATATAGTTTTTGATTTATATTGTGGAATTGGAACGATTGGCATTTTTGCAGCCAAATATGTAAAAAAGGTATATGGAATAGAAATTATAGAACAGGCTATAGCGGATGCAAAAGAGAATGCCAAAATAAATCAAATACACAATATAGAATTTTTTGCAGGAGACGTAGAAAAGATTTTATATAAAAAATTATTAGAAAAAAATATTTTTCCAGATGTAGTAATTGTAGACCCTCCAAGAAGAGGATTAGACAATCATACAGTACAAAACCTATTAGCTATAGAACCAAGAAAAATAGTGTATATTAGTTGTAATCCGGCAACCTTTGCACGTGATATACAAGTTTTAACGGAAAAATATGAAATAGGAGAAGTACAACCAGTGGATATGTTCCCATTTACATCCCATGTGGAGTGTGTAGCAGTGCTAGAGTTAAAGAATTATCAGTAATACTTGAATTTACTAGTTTTCAAGATACAATAATGTTTCATAAAAGAGGTAGATTTGGACTAGAAAATTATAAAATAAAATTTAAAAGATAGAATCTATATTACGAAAAAATCAAAAAAATTGAACTATAAAAATTTATAGGACGAAAAAATTAAAAAATTCGTCCTATAAATTATTTTGGGTCAAAAAATTGACTTATAAAATTAGAAATGAAAAATAAATTAAATAATATTACTAAAAGGCAGGAAAGAGATACAGAGTGTATTTCGTAAATACATAGAAAAACAAGCTCTCTAGTCCTCTGTTAACGGCAAAAATATACAGAGAAAATACAGAATAATAAAAAAACTTAATTAGATGTACAGGGAAAAGTACTTTCTTTTTTTGAGTTTTTATGATAATATATTGCCAAAATAAATATTCAGTAGGAGCAAATAAACATGAGTAATATGGAACTAGAAGTAAAAGTCTTAAACATTAATAAAGAAAAACTAATAAGGAAAATAAAAGAATTAGGGGGAAAATATATAAGTTCTTCACAACAGTATTTGCGTGTATATGACTTACCTTATATAAATCAAAGATATTATTCTAACGTATATGAATTAAATAATGAAAAAATGGAAACAAGAAAAGACATAGTATTGTCAAAAATAAAAAATCTTTTTCAAGAGATAGATCAATTATTATCTGATGAAGAAGTAAAGTTTTTAAACCAAAATTTTGCAGTTATGAGCTTATCACAAATATTTACATTAGAGAAAAAACAAATACTTAGCATATTAAATAGTAATGAATTAAAAGCCTTAATAGATAATTACAAAGCTACACCAAAAAAATGGATTAGATTAAGGAAAACTGTTGAAGAAAAGGAAAATAAAGAAATCAAAGAACATGAAATAGATATAGATACATGGCCTGGATTATCTCCGTTTATGGAAATTGAAGGTAAAAATAGAGAAGATATAGAAAATATTTTAAATATGCTAGGGGATATTCTTTTAAAGATACAATTTCATGTACAGTAGATGAAATTTATCAAAAAATAGGTATAGATATAAATAATATGAAAGAATTAAAATTCGAATCAGTTAAATGAAAAATAGGAATAGATAAAAATGGAAAAAATAAAACAATTTGTATATCAATATAATATAGTATTTGCTATTATTTTGCTTATAGCAATACTAGTTAGAGTAGTATTATTAGATAAATATCCAGAGGGTATACATGAAGATGAAGCAGGAATGATGTATGATGCCTATTGCATGGCAGAATATGGAACAGATAGATACTTAAATGAAAATCCGGTATACTTAATTAACTTTGGAGGAGGACAAAGTGTACTCTATGCGGTAATAGCAAGTATATTTATTAGAATATTTGGATTTTCCGTATTGGTAACAAGACTGCCTGCTGTGATATTTAGTGTAATTACTATTATTCTAGCGTATTTTCTTACCAAAAAATACATAGGAAAAAAATTTGCTACGGTTTTTAGCTTCCTAATTGCCATATGTCCATGGCATATTATGCAATCAAGATGGGGATTAGATTGTAATTTACTATCATCTTTTATCATGATTTCTGTATTTACATTTTTAAACTCCAAAAAAACTTGGCATTTTATTATTTCTGGTATTTTTTGGGGACTAACGTTATATACATATGCATTATCCTACATAATACTACCAGTATTTTTTATATTTTTATGCATGTATCTATTATACGTAAAGAAAATAACAATAAAAGAAGTATTAGTAACCCTAATACCAATCCTAATATTAGCAGTACCACTCATATTAGTACAGGTAGTTAATTATTTTGGACTAGAAAGTATACAAATTGGCTTTATAACAATTCCTAAACTATTTACATACAGAATAGGAGAAATAGGATTAGAAAATATTGTATATAATTTAAATATAGGTAATGCAAATAATTTTTTTCAATTGCTATTTTCTGCAGATCATAATCCTGGAAATGCATTTCAAGAGTGGGGAACAATATATTATATGCTAATACCTTTTGTAATTTTGGGTTTTATACTTACTATAAAAGAAACGATCACTAGTATAAAAAATAAGCAATTTAATGTAAAAACAGTATTTTTAATTCAACTCATACTTGTTACATTCAGTATATTAGTATTTGCAGATTTACAATTATACAAGTTAAATCCTTTATTCATCATGATGCTTGCCTTAGGGGCAGAATCTATTATATGGTTATATAACAGAAGAAAATTTTTAGCACATTGTGTAATAGTGAGTCTTAGCATAACCTTTATTTTATTTGTCATTTTCTATTTTAAAAATATAAATCAAAAAGCAGGAGTTGGCTTTAATACAGATTTTATGCCTCTTATAGAATATTTAGATACACAATATCCAAATACAGAAATCTATTTAGAAACAGATGCTATACAACAATATATATACTTACTGTTATATAAGAAAATGTCACCTTATGAATTTATGGAAAATATGAGTATGATACAGTATAAAACAGGAGAAACAGAAGTAATTCAAGTAGGAAAATATCATTTCATACTATATGGAGAAATAGATAAAAACACAGTATATGTATTAGAAGAAAATAATGCATTTAGACCAAAAACTATACAAAAACTAAAGGAAAAATTAGAAGGACAAGGTTTTACACAAGAAAAATATCAGCATTTTTTAATTTATACTTTTAATGAGTAAGAAAGGAAAAATATGAAAGAAATAATAGTTGCCTCAACGAATAAAGGAAAAATACAAGAAGTACAAGAAATATTGAAACAGTATAAAATTATTGCTATGAGTGATATGGGAATAGAAATAGACGTTGAAGAAAATCAAAACACATTTGAAGGAAATGCAATCAAGAAAGCTGAAACAATAGCGAAAGCACTTGAAGGTAAAATGTGTATGGCAGACGATTCAGGAATAGAAATTGCCTATTTAGATGGTTTCCCAGGAGTATTAACAAAAAGATGGCATAAAGGTACAGATAGAGAAAGAAATTTAGCAATTATAGAAAAATTAAAGGGAATTCCTAAGGAAAAAAGAAAAATCACTTTTACCACAGCAATTGCTCTATCGGACGGCAAAAAAACAATTTGTGAAATAGGAACAATAGAAGGATTTGTAGCACAGCAAGTTAGGGGAGAGAATGGATTTGGTTTTGATGAAATATTTGAACTAGAAAGGGGAAAAACGTTAGCAGAAATTTCATCAGAAGAGAAAAATGAAATTAGTGCAAGGAGAAAGGCATTAGAAAAAATAAAACAAAGATTACTAAAAGAAGAAATACAGAAATATTAAAAATCTAAGTTAGAAAGTGGGAAAATATGTTAAAAGATTTATGTTTCGAGATAATACAAACATGTCCAAATCATTGCCAATTTTGTTCTTCTAATTCGTCAAAAAACGAACAAACCATAATTACTTTAGAACAATATAAAAAAACAATTATGCATTTTATAAAGCAGGGAGGAATAGAAGAGATATCCCTTTCAGGAGGAGAACCATTTTTACATCCAGATTTAATGGAAATGGTAAAACTGAATAAAGATAATAAAATTAGAACCGTTATCTTCACTAGTGGAATTAAAAGGTCTTCACGGAATGCCGTTAGAGATGATAGAATATATAAAGAATAAATGTCAGCAAGACTTACAAGAAATAGAAGAACATGAGCCATGGAATGAAAGATTAAAAAGAAATGTCAAAACTTATTATGATAGATGTCTTACGCCAAGGGAATTTGAAGCAATAACAAGAGGAGAATTCGAAAAATTAAAAGAATTAGGTTTAGATAAAATTGTATTTGATTGGCAAGCTCTAGACGAAGAAGTAGATAATGAACTAATGGGAAGAAGAGGTTTAATTACCTATTTAATGGATTCTTTAATACGAGCACGTGGTATAGGACTAAATGTAGATGTACACTTTATTCCCATGAAACCAAATTATAAACAATTCCCAGATATATTAGAATGTCTAGAAATAGCAGACATACAAAATATTAGTATACTGAATTTTGTACCACAAGGAAGAGGAAACATATATAAAGAAAAATTAATGCTCAATGAAGAAGAATTAAAAGAATTTTCAGAAATAGTAAAAAGAGCAAAAGAACATTATAGTGGAAATATTAGGATAGGAATTCCTTTAAATGGAAGAATGTCACATTTATGCACAGCAGGAACAGAAAAATTAGATATAAAATATGATGGAACAATATTACCTTGTCCAGCCTTTAAAGAATTAAGTATGGAAACCATGCAAAAGTATGGGATAAAATTATATAGTATATATGATGATTTAGAAAAAGTAGTAATGCCTGGTGGAAAAAGAAAAGAGCCATTATGTAAAAAAGTATATGGATTTCAAAGAAATTTAATAGAAAGAGAAGAGGGAGAAAGATAATGAAGTGGGAAGAAAAAATACAAAATTATAAACCATATAATGAGCAAGAAGAAAAGGACAAACAGACGATGCTCCAATATATACACACATTTGATAATATACTTACGAGAAAGAACGAATTTGGACATTTTACAGCTTCCTCTTGGGTAGTCAATAAAGAAAGAACGAAAGTACTCATGATATATCATAATATATATCAATCATGGGCTTGGACAGGTGGACATGCTGATGGTGAAGAAAATCTGTTGTCGACAGCTATTCGAGAATTAAAAGAAGAAACAGGAGTAAAAAATGTAAAAGTATTAGATGATAATATATTTTCATTAGAAATTATATGTGTAAATGGACATGTTAAAAAAGGAAAATATGTATCATCTCATGTACATTTAAACTTAACATATCTTTTGGAAGTAGATGAGAAAGAAACATTAAAAACAAAAGAAGATGAAAATAGCGGTGTAAAATGGGTAAAAATAGAAGATGTAGAAAAAGTATCAAACGAAAAATGGATGATAGAAAATGTATATAAAAAATTAATAGAAAAATTAAAAACAAAGTAAAATAGGAGTAAATATGAAGAAAGTATTATTTGCAACAATCAATCCAGCAAAAGTAAAAAAATATAAAGAGCAATTAAAAGAAAAGGGAATAGAATTAATTACTATAGAAGACTTAGACTTTGTGTTACCAATTAATGAAAATGGAAAAAGTGCTATTGAAAATGCTTATATCAAAGCAAAAGCATATTATGATGTGATAAAAATACCTACTATAGGAATGGACAATTATTTATTTATAGAGGAGTTGCCAGAGGAAAAACAACCAGGAGCTTATGTAAGAAGAGTTAACGGAAAAAGGCTAAGTGATGAAGAAATGATTACCTATTATACCCATTTAGTGAAAAATTATGGAGGAAAACTAACTGCAAAATGGGTATATGGCATGGTAATTTGTAATGGAAAAAATACAAAAGAGTATTCATGGAGTAAAGATCATTTCTATTTTATAGATAAACCATCGCCAAAAAGAAATCCAGGTTATCCATTAGATTCTATTACGATTGTTCCAGAATTTAATCAATATTTAATAGAACTAACAAAAGAACAAAAGGAACAGTATAAGGCAAAAGACAAAATTGATGAGGTAGTGAACTTTATTGTTCAAAATGTATAAAATAGGAGTAAATATGAAAAAATTAAATGTTATATTAGTATATAATAAAGAAGAAGATAAAATTCTTATGTGCAAACGAGAAAAAGAACCATATAAAGGAAAATTGAATTTGGTAGGTGGTAAAGTAGAACCAAATGAAGATGAACTACATGCAGCATATAGAGAACTACAAGAAGAAACAGGCATAACTCAAAATGATATTACTTTAACACACATGATGAATTTTCAATATACAATTTCAAATGTGGAATTAGAAGTTTATGCAGGAAAACTAAACAAAGAAATTACATTAAAAGAAGAAATAAATAAATTATATTGGATTAATAAAAATGAAAATTTTTTTGATAGTAATGATTTTGCAGGAGAAGGAAATATAGGGCATATGTTGCAACAAGCTGAAATATATAAAGAAAAACTAATAAAATAAGAAAGGAAGAATATGTTATCTGTATTAGAAGTAAAAAGAAAACTACCAAAAGATTTTGTAGATAGCCTATACCCAATATACACACCGGGAACGGTTGATAAGATTTTAGCAGGTATGTGTGGGGAAAGAAGTACAACTCTTCGTGCCAATACAATAAAAATATCTATGACAAATCTTATGCAAGAACTAAAAAGTAAAGGAATTAAATTTAATAGAATACTATGGTATCAAGAGGCACTTGAGATAAAAAATGCAGATGAAAAAACACTGCAAACTTTGCCAATATATGAAGAAGGAAAATTTTATTTACAGAGTTTATCTAGTATGGTTCCGCCATTGGTACTAGAACCTAAAGCAGGAGAAAAAATTTTAGACTTAACCGCAGCACCAGGAAGCAAAACAACGCAAATGGCTATGATGATGCAGAATAAAGGGTATATATTAGCTAATGAACTAGATAAAATTCGATGTGAAAGACTAAAATATAATTTGCAAAAACAAGGAGTAACTATTGCAGAAGTACAAAACAAAAGGGGAGAAAAAATAGGAGAGGAAAAGCCTGAATTTTTTGATAAAGTACTATTAGATGCTCCCTGCAGTGGAGAAGGAAGATTTTTAGCAAATCAAGTAGCTACCTATAGAAATTGGTCCAACAAAACAGTTGCACAATGTGCTAAAATACAAAAAAAGCTACTTAAGAGTGCATATCAAGCTTTAAAGCCAAGAGGAATATTAGTATATTCTACTTGTACTTTAAATCAAGAAGAAAATGAAAAAATAATTCAATGGGCATTAGAAAACTTACCGGTAGAGTTAGAAACCATTTCGTTAGCCATTCCCAATACCCTATCAGGTTTGGAAAACTGTAAACAAGCTATACGAATGTTACCATCTAAAATACAAGAAGGATTTTTTATTGCCAAATTAAGAAAGAAGGAATAAACATGACAGAACTATTAATCAAAATATTTATAAAAGATAGAAATGTGAAAGATTTACAAGTAAGAGAAAAATATGGAATGCTTTCGAGTATAACAGGAATCATAGTCAATCTTTTATTATCTGTATTTAAATTGATTATAGGAGTAATTGCCAATTCAATGTCTATTATATCGGATGCTTTAAACAATGTAACAGATGCAGGTTCTTCAATTGTTACCATGATAGGATTCAAACTATCTCAAAAGAAAATAGATAAAGACCACCCTTGGGGTCATGGAAGAATGGAATATATTACAGCTTTTATTGTAGATATATTGATTATATTAGTAGGAGTAGAATTATTTAAAAGTTCTATAGAAAAAATAATATCACCAGAATTACCCAATATTAGTGACATTACTCTATTTTTATTAGTTATTGCAGTTATGGTAAAATTATGGCTATTTTTCTTTTATAAAAAAATTGCCAAAACGATTGACTCAGAAGCGATTAAAGGAAATGCCTATGATAGCATATCAGATGCTATTTCTACCCTAGTTGTACTTGCATCTGCTGTAGTAGCTAAGTTTTTAGAAATCAGTATAGATGGTTATGCTAGTATACTAGTGGCTATATTTATTTTATTTACAGGTTTCAAAGCAATGAAAGAAACGGTAGATATTTTACTAGGAGCCAAACCAGATATAGAATTTGTAAAAGAAATAGAAGAATTTACCAAACAATATGATATGGTAATAGGCATTCATGATATTATGGTACATGATTACGGTCCAGGAAGAAAAATCGTCTCTTTTCATGCAGAAGTACCAGCAGACTGTGATATTTGCAGAGCACATGATATTATTGATCAAATGGAACAAGATATTTATGAAAAATTTCAATGTATTACCACTATCCATATGGATCCAATTGTTGTGAATGATGAAGAAGTAGTTCATATGAAAAAGATGGTAGAAGATATAGTAAAACAATATAATGCAGAATTTTCTATTCATGATTTTCGTATGACAGATGGAGGAGAAAGAATCAACTTAATATTTGATTTAGTAATACCAAGAGAAGACTTAGATAAAGAAAAGATTATGCAAGATATAACGAAAACCATTCATGAAAAAAACAATAAATATTATGCAGTTATAAAAGTAGAAAATTCATATATTTAATTGCATTTAATCACAAATATGATATAATACAAAAAAATGAAATAGGAGAAGAAATAAATGGAAGGAAAACACGCAGAAAAAGAGGAAATACAATCAAAAAGAAATGCAAATTATCAAAGTAGTGCAGTAAAAGCAAATCAAGTAAAAAAAAGACCTAAAAAGAAAAATAAAGCTGTAAGAATTATAGGAGTTATTATTTTAATTCTAGTAATGATTTTGGCAGGAATAATAGGTGGTATGTATTGGTATGTGCAAGATAAGTTAGGAAAAATGCAACAAGTAGACATAGATGAAGGAAACTTAGCTATTGATAGTGAGGTAGAACAAAACCTAACAGGGTATCGTAATATAGCACTGTTTGGAGTAGATAGTAGAGATAATGAGCTAGGAAAAGGCAACAGAAGTGATTGTATTATTATAGCAAGTATCAATAATAAAACAAAAGAAGTAAAGCTATTATCTGTTTATAGAGATACCTATGTACAAATAGAAGGACATGGATTAGATAAAATTACACATGCCTATGCATATGGCGGACCAGAACTTGCAATACAAACATTAAATGCAAATTTAGACTTAAATATTACAGAATTTGCTACCGTTAATTTTGATTCAGTAGCTTCTATTGTTAATCAAATAGGAGGAATCACTATCAATATAGAACAATCAGAAATTCAATACATTAATGAATATATTGATGCAACTTCTAAAATAACAGGTATTTCATCAAAACATGTAACAAAAACAGGAAAACAAACTCTTGATGGAGTGCAAGCAGTTGCGTATTCTCGTATTCGTTATACAGCAGGTGGTGACTATAAAAGAACTGAGCGTATGAGGGATGTATTAGAAGCAATGGTAAATAAAATCAAAACAATGAGCATAGGTGAAATTAATAATTTATTAGATTATGCATTACCAATGGTATATACCAATATTTCTACTAATGACATCATAGCATTAATTCCAGACGCATTTAACTATAAAATTGCAGATAGTGTGGGATGGCCATATGAAACCAAAGGAATTACATTAAATGCTTGGTATGGTGTACCTGTTACACTAGAATCTAATGTTATACAATTACATCAAGAACTATTTGGTGAAGAAGAGTATGTACCAACACAAACTGTACAAACAATTAGTGATAAAATAGTGAATAAAACAGGATATCAATAAAAAGGAAAAAGAAGGAAAAAATGTAAAAATTCCTTCTTTTTTTCCATAAAATTAAAATTTACATAAAACGAGAAAACAGAAAAAACCAGAAAAAGTATTGACTTATAATTGTACAAAATGTATAATTCATAAAGACTATTAGTTTTGGAAAATGAAGGGATTGAGCAAAATAAATGGAGATAAATCAAACACGATATAACGACAAATTGCTTATAACCACAGAAATAATAAAAAAGACAGAAGAAATAACTATATATAGATATATCAAAAGATTCATAGATATTATAGGAAGTATTGTAGGAATTATTATACTCATTCCTATGATTGTTGTGCTATGGATTGCTAACTTTATATCAAAAGATAATGGACCTATTTTTTATACTCAAAATCGCATTGGAAAAGATGGAAAATATTTTAAACTTTATAAATTTCGTTCTATGGTAGTGGGGGCAGATGAAAAACTGGCAAAATATTTAGCCGAAAATGAAGAAGCAAGAAGAGAATATCGCAAATATAAAAAACTAAAAGATGATCCACGTGTTACCAAAATAGGAAAATTTATTAGAAAAACAAGTATTGACGAATTTCCACAATTTATTAATGTATTAAAAGGCGAAATGAGTTTAATAGGTCCACGTCCATATTTGCCAAGAGAAAAAGAAGATATGAAAGAAGCATATTATTACATCATTACTTGTAAACCAGGTTTAACAGGTCTGTGGCAAGTAAGCGGGAGAAGTGATGTAGATTTTGAAAATCGATTAAAATTAGATTTAGAATACATAGAAAAAGAAAGTTTTACCTATGACGCAAAACTACTTGTAAAAACATTAGTCAATACAGTAAAAAAAGATGGAGCCATGTAAAAAAGGAGAAAATATGAAAGAATATGATTATATAATAGTAGGAGCAGGTCTATTTGGAGCAGTTTTTGCCTATGAAGCAACCAAAAGAGGAAAAAAATGCTTAGTAGTAGAAAAAAGAAATCATATAGCAGGAAACATTTATACAAAAGAAGTAGAAGGTATACAAGTTCATGAATATGGAGCACATATCTTTCATACCAACAATGAAACCATATGGAAATATATGAATCAATTTGCTACATTTAATCGCTATACTAACTCACCAATAGCAAAATACAAAAATGAACTATATAATATGCCATTTAATATGAACACCTTTCATGCTTTATGGGGGGTAATTACGCCAGAAGAGGCAAAGCAAAAAATAGAAGAAGAAAAGAAAATATATGGAGTAAAAGAGCCTAAAAATTTAGAAGAGCAAGCCATCAACTTAGTAGGCAAAACAATCTATGAAAAATTAGTTAAAGGATATACAGAAAAACAATGGGGCAAAAGAGCAACAGAATTGCCAAGCTTCATTATTAAAAGATTGCCAGTAAGATTCACTTATGATAACAATTATTTTAATGATATGTATCAAGGCATTCCTATAGGAGGCTATACCCAAATTATAGAAAAAATGCTTGAAAAGGTAGAAGTAAAAATCAATTGTGACTACTTAGAAAATGAAGAACTATTTCAAAATAAAGCGAAAAAAATTATATTTACAGGTCCAATAGATGCTTATTACCACTTTTGCTATGGCCCATTAGAATATAGAAGTTTACAATTTGAAACAGAAATTTTAAACATGCCAAACTATCAAGGCAATGCAGTAGTAAATTATACAGAATATGAAGTTCCTTATACAAGAATAATAGAACATAAACATTTTGAATTTGGTAATCAAGAAAAAACGGTAATTACCAAAGAATATCCAGTACAATGGAAACCAGGAAAAGAACCATATTACCCAATCAATAATCAAGAAAATAACCAATTGTATGAAAAATATAAACAATTAGCTATGCAAGATAACTTAGTAATTTTTGGCGGTAGACTAGGACAATACCAATATTTCGATATGGATAAAATAGTGGCAGAGGCATTACAATTAGTAGAAAAAGAACTATAAGAGGAGAAAAAAGATGATAGTCTATATAATAATGTTATTATTATCCATTGCATTTTTGTATGCAACAAAAAAAGTCAAGAAAAAATGGATAAAAATAGTATGCTATATTATGGCAGCAATGCCATTTTTTATCGTGTCCGCCTTTCGCTATGATGTAGGAACAGACTATTTTGCACGTTATGCTTATGATTATGGAAGAATGTTAGAAGGAGCTAATATCAAAAATTTAGAAATTCTATTTAAAGCTCTGATGTATTTTTGTATGTTATTTACCGAAAAACCATATATGCTATTTTTCATCACATCAGCATTAATTGTAGGGCTATTTTTAGGAACAGCTTTTAAACAATCCAAAAATGCTATTTTAAGTGTATGTATATTCTTTTTAGCAGGATTTTTCTTTGATTCCTTAAATATTATGAGACAATATTTAGCTATGAGTATTGTTTTTGCAGGTTATCCACTTTTGTTAAAAAACAAAAAATGGTGTTATGCAGTATATGCCATCATAGTAGGAATTGCAATATGTATCCATAGCTCAGCATTCATTATGTTAGCCCTATTGCTATTAACGAAAAAAATGTTAGTTAGCTGGAAATGGGTTATTCCTGTAGGGGTAGTTATTTTAATTTTGAATGAAAACTTAATGGACTGGATAGGACTATTAGTACAAAATACAAGATTTGGCGTATACTTAACAGGAAAATTTGCAAAAGGAGATGTTTCCTTTTTATTCATAGCAGAAAATTTAGTTATCTATCTTATGATGTACTATATATATGCTAAAAACAAAAAAATAGGGAATGTACAAAAAGCAGATATCTTATTTTTGAATGTACAAGCAATAGCTTTATTAACTATGATATTAGGTTCTTGTCATATGCTATTTATTAGAACAGCATTATATTTTTCTGTATTCCAAATAGTCAGTGTTCCTTATTACATTAGCAAAATGCCAGTAGAGTTAATAGGAGAAGATTTGAAAAAAATAACAAGAAATAAAATAAAAATAGATAAATGGATTCCCAAAATGCAAACTATTATGACAGTAATCGTTATATTATGTTTTACATTTGCCATAGTTCGTACCAATGTAATGAATAATACCAATGAAGTATTGCCATATAGAACAGTATTTAATCCAGAAATAAAAATCAATTAGGAGCAAAAAATGAAAGTAGATTTTATAACAAGACATGCTATACCAAATTATGGTTCTATTTTGCAAACATATGCCACACAAAAAGTATTAGAAAAACTAGGATGCGACTCAGAAGTAATTAATTATATACAATTAGAAGAAACAGGAGGAAAAACCATTGCAACCAATTGTCATATAGAAAATAAAGGCTGGAAATCTAAGCTAAAAAGAATGGCATATTTAATCATACAACAACCCAATGTTACACATATGCACAAAAAATTTGCACAATTTAGAAAAAAATATTTAAAACAAACCCAAAAAGAATATCACACCTTAGAAGAATTAAAACAAGACTTACCAAAAGCAGATGTATACTGCACAGGAAGTGACCAAGTTTGGGCGAAAATTGGAGCAAAAAGCTATGATGAAGCATATTTTTTAGCATTTGTACCAGAAGGGAAAAGATGCATTTCCTATGCAGCAAGTTTAGGAAAAAGTAAAATTGATGAAGAATTAGAAAAAAAATTACCACAATTTTTGCAAAAATATGAAACCATTTTAGTAAGAGAAAATACTGCAGAAGAAATGATTCGAAAACAAGGTTTTCAAAATGTAAAACAAGTTTTAGACCCTACCTTATTATTAAATCAAGAAGAGTGGAGCAAACTTGCCGAGAAAAACAAATTAGAAAACAAAGAGTATATTTTAGTATATCAATTACATCATAATAAACAAATGGAGGACTATCTAAGAAAGTTAAAGAAACATACAAAACTTCCTATATATAGAGTTCATCCTTCTTTTTACTATGGAATGAAACCAGGAAAATTTTTATATTTACCAACACCAGGTCAGTATATTAGCTATATAAAAAATGCCAAATATATAGTAACAGATTCTTTTCATGGTACAGTATTTTCTTTGATTTTCCATAAAAACTTTGTAGATATTTTACCAGGAGAAACTTCAACAAGAATTGAAAGCATTTTGAAATTAGTAGGGCAAGAAGAGAGAATTATCAAAGACTTTAACAATTTTGATTGGCTTAACCACCAGATAGATTATGAAAAAATTACACCTATTTTAGAAAAAGAAAGAGAAATATCATTACAAGATTTTCAACAAGCCTTAATGCACGGATGTAAAGAAAATGTTCAAAATAGTATGGCACAAGAAAAGAAATGTACGGGATGCCGTGCATGTGAGCAATTATGTCCAAAACAAGCCATTACTATGGAAGAAAATCAAGAAGGCTTTTTAATCCCTCATGTTAATGAAGAATTATGTATCAATTGTAAACTATGTGTGGAGAAATGTCCTCAATTAAAAAAAAAGAAGGAAATAGGTACCACACAAGAATGTTATGCAGCAAGAATAAAAGATGAAGCGACTCTTATCAAAAGTTCTTCAGGAGGAATTTTTTCAGCATTAGCTAGTTTTGTTTTAGAAGAAAAAGGAAAAGTATATGGAGCGGCCTTTACAAAAGATTTTACTGTAGAACATACAGCCATAGAAAGTAAAGAACAGCTAGTAACCCTACAAGGTTCGAAGTATGTGCAAAGCAATACTAACCATACTTTTCAAAGTGTGAAACAAGATTTAGCACAAGAAAAAAGTGTGTTATATTCTGGAACTCCTTGTCAAATTGCAGGTTTACAACAATACTTAGGAAAAGAACAAACAGGTTTAGTAACAGTAGATATAGTATGCCATGGAGTACCTAGCCCTAAGCTATTTGCCAAATATATAGCCTACTTAGAGGAAAAAGAACATGCTCCTATAGTAGATTTTTCTTTTAGAGATAAAGAAAAAGGTTGGGGAAAATATTTAAAAGTTAAATGGAATAATGGAAAAGTAATGCGTAAGTTTTGCGATTTAGATCCGTATTATCAGTGTTTTATGAAAGGGGATTTAGCAAGAGAAGTATGTTATGCATGCCCATATGCTAATACAAACAGAATTAGTGATATAACAATAGCGGATTATTGGGGAATAGAAATAGAACATCCAGAATGGAGTACCAAACAAGGCGTATCTGCAGTTATGATTAATACAGCAAAAGGAAAAGAAATATGGGAACACATAAAAGAAAATGTAGAATATATTCCTACAACAATAGAAAAAATCAAAAAACATAACGAAAATATAAACCATCCAACACAAAAGAAAAACATAAGAGAGCATATCTATGAAGGATTAGCTAATAAAGACTTTCAAACATTTAGTAAAGAAAATTTACATTTTAAAAAAACAATGAAAGCACAAATCAAAAATTATATTACAGAAGATACCATAAGAAACATAAAAAAGCGAATCAAAAGATAGGAGAAGTGTAACTAATGAGAGTAAGTATTATTATACCAGCATATAACGTAGAACCGTATTTAAAAAAATGTATAGATACCATTTTACCACAAATAACAAAAGAGGATGAAATGATTATAATCAATCCTGCTTCTACAGATAAAACACAGCAAATTGCTGAAGAATATGCAAAACAAAATGCTAACATTCATTACTATAGCATAGAAAAAGCAGGACCATCTAAAACAAGAAATGTAGGCATTCAAAAAGCACAAGGAAAATACTTACTATTTTTAGATGCTGATGATTATATTGCAGAAAATTACATCCAAAGGATGCTAGAAGAAACAAAAGAAGGAGAATTAGTTATCTGTAGCTATCGTATGATACAGCAAGAAACAGGAGAGACACAAATCAAGCAATATAGTCAAGAAAAAGAAGAAATACCTTTTAGTCAAGTACCTATGTTATATGAAAAAGAATTACTAAACTTAGTTTGGAACAAACTATATGAAGCTAGTATTATTCAAGAAAACCACATAACGTTTAATGAAAAATATACCAAAGGCGAAGACTTGCTATTTAATTTAGCGTATATACAAAAAATAAAGGGTATAAAAGTTATTCCTGATATTTTGTATCATTATATAAGAAGAAAAAATGGAGTCAGTAGATCATATATAGAGCCAATAGAATATAGGTTAGAAAGAACAAAAATCATTTATGAAGAAATGATAAAAGCAAGTAGAAACGAAAATTTACCACAAATAAAAAAAATTATCATTAATTTATATTTCCATCATGTAAGAAACTATAGTAAAGAACAAAAAATATATGCTCCATGGAAAATAGCAAAACTCTTTAGAGAAAATATAAAAATTGACTATTTATTACAAGATAATTTAGATGTAAGTCTGCAAAAAATCAAGAAGATGTATGAAAAAAAGCATATCATCAGAATGTGCATAAGAAATAAAATCATATTAAGAAAGGGAAAATAATGAAAATATTTGTCAATGCATACTTAGAACAAAACTTAGGAGATGACTTATTTTTCTATATACTCAAAAATAGGTATCCACAGCATACTTTTTATGTGTTATCTACTTTTTGGAATAATGAAAGCAATGTAAAAGTTTACCGTAACCCCATATATAACAAAATCATAAAAAAATTACAAATCAAAAGCATCATTGCCAATCGTTGTGATATTGCTATTTCTTTAGGTGGGAGCATATACATAGAAGATGAAAATAGTAAAAATAGAAAATTTTCATTAGGAAAGAATCCATACTATGTAGTAGGAAGTAACTTTGGACCATATGTAACACAAGAATTTTATCAAAAAGCATATGAATTTTTTAAACGGTGCAGAAGATGTATGTTTTAGAGATAAATACTCTTATGATTTATTTTCAACTATTCCACAAGTTCGCTATACAACAGACCTAGTATTTAACTTAGACACTACAAATATACACTTTACGAATAGAAAAAGAGTTATATTTTCTATTATAGATTGTAACGAGAAAATGCATCCAAAATATACAAAAGCATATGAGCAAAAAATAATAGAAATGACAAAATTAGCACTTAGCAAAGGGTATGAAGTTTGTTATATGTCATTTTGTAGAATAGAAAAAGATGAACAGGCAATAGAGCGTATCATAGCACAATGTGATAAAGAATTGCAAAAACAAATTCAAACCTATTATTATAGAGGAAATATACAAGAGGCATTGCAAACATTGGCAGATTGCCAAATCATTATAGGAGCAAGATTCCATTCTAATATATTGGGGCTACTTTTTCATAAAAGTATTATCCCTATGATATATAGTGATAAAACAAAACAGGTATTAGAAGATTTATCATTTCAAGGACAAATGGCAGATATTGCAACAATTAGTCGGGTTACCAGTAGAGCAAATATGGAATGAAAATATAAACTACCAATTAGATATTACATCCATTCAAGAAAAGGCTCAACAACAATTTGAAGGGTTGGACAAAATATTAAAGAAAGGATAAAGCATGAATAAAGAAAAGCAATTATTAAAAAACACAGCTATTATTTCTATAGGAAAAATATGTACACAAGTTATTACTTTTTTTCTATTACCACTATATACAGCAGTATTAAGTACCGAAGAATATGGAATTGTAGACATTTTGAATACATTAGTAAGTCTTCTTATTCCTATAGTTACTTTACAAGTTGAGCAAGCAACTTTCCGCTTTTTGTTAGATGCACAAAAACAAGAAAATGAACAAAAGCGTATTATTACTTCTGTAGTTTTTTTTAGTATTTTACAAATAATAGTGTATATCATGGTATTTGCTATTGTTAGCCCATGGATACATAATACCTATAAATACTTCTTAGTAGCCAACTTAGTAGTAACCGTATTTTCTTCTATATTTTTACAAATTAGTAGAGGGTTACGTGATAATGTTACCTATACAATAGGTAGTTTCCTTTCAGGCTTTTTTACCGTCATTTTAAATGTTATACTCATTGTTGCCTTTCATATGGGGGCTTATGGTATTTTAATAGCAACATTTATAGGAAACTTAATTTGTGTAATCTATATTATTTTCAAAAAGAAAGTATATCAATACATAAAATTTTCTTATTTCGACAAAAATTTACTGAAAAAAATGTTAAAATATTCTGTGCCATTAGTACCCAACATGATATCTTGGTGGGTAGTCAATGCCTCAGACAGAACAATTGTTACGGCAATATTAGGTGTTGCTACTAATGGTATTTACTCAGCAGCCAATAAATTTTCAGGAGTATTTTTTGCTTTAAATGGCATTTTTAATATCACATGGACAGAATCTGCAGTACTTAATATAGAAGAAAAAGATAAAGACAGTTATTTTAGTAGAATTTTTTCAGTAACCATTCGTGTATTTGGTTCTCTTTGTTTAGGAGTAATAGCCTTAATGCCATTTGTTTTTCCTATATTGATTAATGAAAAATTTGGAGATGCTTATTACCAAATACCAATATTAATGGTAGGAATTATGTTTAATATATTGGTTAGCTTTTTAGGTTCCATTTATGTGGCTAAAAAATTAACGAAAGAAATTTCTAAAACCTCTATATTAGCAGCAATAATTAATATAGTTGTTAATTTGTTGCTCATTCAATATATTGGTTTATATGCCGCATCATTGTCAACCGCTATAGCATATTTTTCTATGTTTTTCTATCGTTACATAGACTCTAAAAAATATGTAAAAATAAAAATTAACTCTACCTTTGTACTTTCCCTTATTGCGGTATATGCTATTACCATTTTTACCTATTACATCAGAAACTTATTACTTTCAGGAATCATAGCATTAGGTGTTATTTTCTATACCATGTATATTAATAGAAATAATGCAAAATTTATTATCGATATAGTAAAGAAAAAAATTTTAAAAAAATAGTAGGAGAAATGAAAAATGAAAAAAGTTGCTATTGTTACCATTCAAGATACCAATAATTATGGAAACCGTTTGCAAAACTATGCCATGCAAGAAGTTTTAAGAAAAATGGGTTTAGAAGTAGAAACATTAAAAAATAATACGAATACAAACCAAAAAGATACTACTATAGTACATATGTTAAAAAGAATAAAAAATAAATTGCAACGAGTAAAAAAAATAGGAAACGCAAGAGCAAGGTGTTTTCGAGAATTTGATACACATATTCAGTTTGCCTCAAAAGAATTAAGAGAAGATAATGCCAAACAATTTGCTAAAAATTATGATTATTTTATTACAGGTAGTGACCAAGTATGGAATCCTTTTTTTGGAAGATTATCTTCTATTGATTTATTAGAGTTTGCACCGCCTGAAAAAAGAGTGAGTATTGCAGCAAGTTTTGGAGTAGAAACCTTAGAAGAAGCATATAAGAAAAAATGTCAACAAGCTTTACAAAATTTTCATGCCATTTCTGTGCGTGAAGAGCAAGGAAAACAAATCATTCAACATATGCAAGGAATAGAAAAGCAAGTAGAAGTAGTTTTAGACCCTACCATGATGCTCACAAAGCAAGAATGGGAAAAGGTAATGAAAAAGCCAAAACATATGCCAGAAAACAAGTACATTTTAAATTATTTCTTAGGAGAAATAGATACACAAACACAGCAATATATAGAAAAAATAGCAAGAGAAAATCAATGCCAAATCATTCAATTGTTAGATGTAAAAGAAAAATTACATCATACTGGACCAAGTGAGTTTCTATATTTAATACAACATGCTTTTATGGTATGTACAGATTCTTTTCACTCTTGTGTATTTTCTATACTTTTTCAAAAACCATTTATCATAGTAGAAAGAAAATCTAAAAAAAGCATGAACTCTAGAATTGATACATTACTTAGCACTTTTGATTTACAAGAGAGAAAATGGATACCGAATCATACACAAAATATGGGTAGTATAGACTATGCAAAGGTATTTTCTATATTAGAAAAAGAAAAAAATAAAGAAAAAGAGTGGATAAAACAAGCTCTCAATAGTAGTAGTAAGTAAGGAAGAAAATATATGGAAATAGAAAAATTAAAAAAAGAACAGTGCTATGGATGTAGTGCCTGTATGAATATATGTCCTAAAAAAGCAATAACCATGAAACAAGATGAAAAAGGTTTTATATATCCTGTAATTGATAAAAGTTTATGCATCCATTGTGGGTTATGTACAAAGGTATGTCCTTCTATACAAAACCAAGAAGTACCATCTGAAAAATACAGGAAATCCTATGCTTGCAAAAATAAAAATGATGCTGTTCGTATGCAAAGTTCCTCAGGGGGAATTTTTACGCTACTTGCACAATACATACTCAAACAAAAAGGAGTAGTGTTTGGAGCAAAATGGAATGCAAATTATATGGTAGAACATGCATATATGGAAAAAGAGGAAGAAATTTCACTTTTTCAAGGTTCAAAATATTTACAAAGTAGCATTCATACCAGCTATCAGCAAGCAAAAACATTTTTAGAAGCAGGAAGAAAAGTCTTATTTACAGGAACTCCCTGTCAAATAGCAGGATTAAAAACATTCTTAGGGAAAGAATATGAAAATTTATATACCCAAGATTTCATTTGCCATGGTGTACCATCACCAAAATTTTGGGAAAAATATTTAGCATATAGAACACCAAAAGGTTCAGAAATTACACACATTAACTTTCGTGATAAAGAAAAATATGATTGGAATAATTTTAGCTTAGCTATAGACTTTAATAATAAAAAGAGATATAATCGAACCAACACAAAAGACTTTTTCATGCAAGTATTTTTATCGGATATTTGTTTAAGAGATTCTTGTTATGTATGCCATTATAAAAATCATCAAACATTGGCAGATATTACATTAGCAGATTTATGGGGAGCAAAAGAAATCATACCCCATATGTATGATGAAAAAGGCGTTTCATTAGTAATAACATATACGCCAAAAGGACAAGAACTATTAGAGGCAATTCATCCTTATATAGAAAAACAAGAAATTACTTTAGAAAAAGTAGGAAAATATAATCCAAGTTTAAGAAAACCAGCAAAAAAACCAGAAAATCGAGAACAATTTTTTATTGACTTAGAACAACAAAACTTTAAAAAGCTAATACAAACCTATAAAAAACGTTTTATAGGAGTAAAACGATTTTATAGAAAATGTAAAGGAGGAGTGAAAAAAATTATTTTATTTCGGTAAATCATAAAGGGGGAAAAATGATGAAAAGAAAGAAAAGGATGTTTTTCATAGTAAGTATATTACTTACCGTAATTTTATTCATGAGTATATCATCTATTAGTTTTGCAGTAGAAAAAGTAGAAGAATTAAACTTGGAAAAGGAAACACAGCCAAGTCAAGCTTTTAGTAAGGAGCCAACAATAACAACATTTTCTATGGCTAAAGCAAGTACATTATGGCAATATGAAGTAGAAGAAAATGTGGCGACAATCACAGGTTATACAGGAACAGAAACCAGTATTACCATTCCATCAACTATTGATGGATATACAGTTAAAGCAATAGGAAGAGCAGCATTTTATCAAAATACCAATATAAAAAGTGTTACCATTCCCAATACAGTAGAAGATATTGAAGAAGGAGCTTTTGCAGATTGTACAAACTTATCTAACATCACATTAGGAAATGCCGTACAATATATTGCCCCTTATGCATTTCAAAAAACAAAAATAACTTCCATTAATATTCCAGCAACAGTAGATAATTTGAATTATTTAGCATTTTTTCATTGTGAAAATTTAACACAAATTACCATAGCAGAAAATAACAAAGAATATAAGGCAATTAATGGCGTAGTATTTGATAAAGAAGTAACGCAAATTCTCATCTATCCATATGCTAAAAAAGATACAACATATACTATACCATCCACAGTAAAAAGAATTAGAGAAGAAGCTTTTATGAATAATTATTTACAAAAAATTGTTATTCCTAAAAGTGTAGATACCATCAAAACAGATTTATATTGCTTTACTACTCCGGCATTAACTACTATAGAAGTTAGTTCAGAAAATCCATATTTTACAAGTGTCAATGGAGTACTTTTTAGTAAAGATAAGAAAACCATTTATGCCTATCCAGCAGGAAAAACAGCAGAAAGTTACACAATTCCAACAGGAACACAAATTATTGAGCAAAATGCTTTCTTTAAAGCTAAATATTTAAAATATGTTACCATTCCGCAAACAGTAACAACAATGCGAGCAGTTGCTTTTCGCTATGCAGAGGGATTAGAAGAAATTACCATTCCTTCTAGTGTAACAGAATTTGGTTCAGGAATGTTTGGAGATTGCCCTAATTTAAAAAAGGCAACCATTAATGGCAATATGGAAATCCTTTCTTATTTAACTTTTGATGAATGCCCTATGTTAGAAGAAGTAATTGTTAACGGAAATATAGAAAACATTGCAAAAGGAGCTTTTTATAAATGCCCAAAACTTACCAAAGTTACTTTACCAGATAGTCTTAAAACTATCACCAACCAAGCATTTTTTTACTGTAGATCATTAAAAGCAATTACTATTCCTAAAAATGTAGAAATTATAGAAGCAGCAGCTTTTTATGATTATACTAGACCACCAGAATATGAAGCAGACATACAATTAGATATTAGCAAAACACAATTAAAGAAACAGCCAGATGGAAGTTACATAGCAGGTTATAACTATTCTGTAAAAGGAACAAGAGATTATGAAAAGGCATACCAAGTATTAGATATAGTTAATCAATATAGACAACAAAATGGATTAACCCCCTATGTAATGGATGAATCTTTATTAGAAACAGCTATGGTAAGAGCTGCAGAAACAGTAGCTTTATTTGACCATACCAGACCAAATGGTATGATGTATGATACCGCAATTACCAGAAGTTGGTCAATTTGTGGAGAAAATATAGCATGTTATCAAAGAACAGCACAAGAGGTTATGAATAGCTGGATGAATTCAGATGGTCATAGAGGAAATATTTTAAGAAACTATTTTGACTCTATAGGAATAGGATGCTTCTTAGCAGATGATGGAAATTATTATTGGACACAAGTATTTATTAAAGGAGAAGGAGAGGCACCTACTACCAAGCCAAGCAACCAAGCTAAGGTAGAAAATATTTTAATTAGAAATAGTTATTTACCATTTCGAGATGTACCAGAAAATGAATGGTATTATCAAGCTATACAATATAATGTATCACATCATTATATATTAGGAACCAATTCTTCAACATTCCAACCAAATATTAAAATTTCAAGAGCTATGATGGTAACCATTTTATGGAGAATGGTAGGAGAGCCAAAAGTAACAGGAGGAAAAAATTTCCCAGATGTGAAAACCAGTGACTATTACTATAATGCCGTAAAATGGGCATCAGCAAAAGGCATCGTAAATGGTTACAATAGTGGAAAATTTGCACCAAATGATAATATAACGAGAGAACAGCTAGCTGTTATTTTACAAAACTATTCAAAATATATGAAACGAGATGTATCGAAAACAACCAGTTTAAGCAAATTTAAAGATGGATATAAAACAACAGGCTATGCACAGCCAGCCGTAAAATGGGCAGTAGCAACAGGAGTTATATCAGGAAAAGATAACGGAACCAGATTAGATCCACAAGGGACAGCAACTAGAGCAGAAGCAGCAGCTATGATTTATAATTATTTCACAAAAATGAAATAGAGGGGGAAAAAGAATGAATAAAAAATTCATAAAAATTAGTTTATTAATTATTTTGGTAATATGTGTACTCATGTTAACCACTTACACATATGCAAGTCCAGCCAATACAGAAGCAGTAGAAATGACTACCATTATTACACAACCAAGTGAAGATATGATAGAACAAGGCAAAGTAATGAATGTAGAAAAAATAGAAAAATCAGTAGAAATGTCTGGAGCAAAAGAATTTGCTAACCATCTATTTTGGTTATCCAGAGAATATGATATGGAAGATGTGAATCGCGATTTAAAAGAAAAGGTAACTTTACAAAGTACAGATGCTTCTTATCAAACTTTAGAAAAAATGGCAAATGGAAAATTGTATTTATACTTAGGTATACATATAAGCAAACCAGAAGGAATGAATAAAATAGAATTATTAAATGACAAGGGAATCAATTTACTAGATGTACAAGATTTTAGTTTTTCAGAAAAATTAGCAGATGGTTCTTACCATTATTACTTAGAATATGCATTTAAAAATGGTAATGAATGGACACAAGGAGCAGGATTTGCCAATATTAATCAAAAAATGACAGTATGTTATTATGCAAATGAAGAAGATAAAGAGCCAGCATCATCTAGCGAACTTATACTTACTCCAGTAAATGAAACAAAAGCTACTACTACACCATTTGAAAGTTATATATTAACAGAAAATTTGGAATGGAAAAAAGTAGAATATAATCAATTTGATGAAGGAATTGTAGGCGTAAACGGAGATAAAGCCAAAGAATTAATAGATAACATTAGTTATGATAAAAATACACAAACCGTAACCTTTAATAACATAGGAACTGGATATGATAATGAACTAATTAGAGTAGCTACACCCAATATTCATGTAATAGGTGAAAATGTATTTGCAGAACTATTTTGTGCAAGTATGAAAACAACTATTACAATGGATGCAGGGGCAACCATGAGAACATTTATTACACGACTAGCCACAGATGAATCAGAAGTAAAATATGGAGAAGAAATTGAAGAAACTTTTCAATATACCTATACAGCTGGAAAAACTATTTATGTAAAAAAGAATAATTATTTAACCAGTACAAAATTACAATTTAAAGATGTAAAAAAAGGCGATTGGTTTTACGAAGCAGTAAAATATAATACAGAAAGAGGATATATCAGAGGTGCCAATGATACAGAATTTAGACCAAATGTAAAAATCTCAAGAGGAATGATAGTTACTATTCTTCACAGAATGGTAGGAGAACCAAAAGTAACAGGAGGAAAAAATTTCCCAGATGTAAAAACAAGCGACTATTACTATAATGCTGTTAATTGGGCATCAGCAAAAGGCATTGTCAATGGATATAACAGCGGAAAATTTGCCCCAAATGATGATATAACCAGAGAACAACTAGCCGTTATTTTACAAAATTACTCAAAATATATGAAACGAGACGTATCGAAAACAACCAATTTAACAAAATTTAAAGATGGATACAAAACAACAGGTTATGCACAACCAGCAGTAAAATGGGCAGTAGCAACAGAAGTTATATCTGGAAAAGATAACGGAACAAGGCTAGACCCACAAGGAACAGCAAGCAGAGCAGAAGCAGCAGCTATGATTTATAATTATCTGACAAAAATAAAATAGAAAAAAAGGGGAACTTGACAAATAAAAAGCAAGTTCTCTTTTTACTGTCACCTTTGAAAACATAAAAAATGATTGAATATTTATTCCATTCATGATATAATTTTTCCAGATAAAGGAGAAATAAAAAATGAAAAATAGTGTAAGAATTTGTGTACTGCTTTTAGTAATTATGGTAATAGCCAATATATGGTTACCAATACATAGTTTAGCGGTAACCAAAAAGCAAACTATGATAAAACCAATTCAAGCTAATGGTAATGGCATAGAAGCTTTTCCTCAAAGTTACCAAACTTTACTAAAAAAATTGGTGAATACAACAGGACATACCAATTGGAAATTTCAAGCTTTTTATACAGATATAGATTGGAATGAACTAATTAGTAAGGAAACCATACATTTAACTAATACAATAGCATTGTCAGATAGTTATCCATCTTCTTGGTATTGTAGTTGCCACCAGCAAGGAGATGTAGGGTATTATTGTGCTTCAAAAGAAATGATCAGTTATTATTTAGATCCAAGAAATTTTTTAACAGAGCCAACGATTTTTCAATTTTTAAACTTATCCAATACAACGCAAGTATC
>CALXJP010000023.1 GCA_944388655.1 uncultured Clostridia bacterium
CCGGAAATTTCATTTGAAATGCAACAAAAATTTTAGAAAAAAGTAAATGAACAGTAGACAGGAGTAAGCAAAACTCGTATAATATTTTTGACCAGAAAATATAAAGGAGTTTTGATACAAATGAATACTGTTCAAAAAAATAATAACATAACTAAGAGACAAGTTCAAGAATTACTTGAAAATAATCAAGAAAAATTAAGATTAAGCAATAAAAACTTAAAGAAATTAAAAAAATCAATGAGAAGTAACACAATAAGCAGACAAATGAGAAAAATATTTTATCAAGAATGCTTAAAGAAAATCGAAAGAAATGAAGAAGAAATAATAGGAGAATTTAAGCATTTAACACGAGAAGATAGAATAAGTATAGAGATATTGCACACAGCAGGATTTAACAATGCATTAATAGGAGCATTTGTAGGAAAAAATCGCTCAAGTATAAAAAGAGAAATAGATAAGAATGCAATAGAGATATGGGATATAAATAGCACGAAATCACCATATAAAAATAAAGGACAGGAAAATATAAAATATTACTCATCAGAGAAAGCGCAAAAAAATGCAGAAGAAAATAAATTAAAAAATAGAAAAAAATGCAAATTAGATAGATATAAAAATTTAAGATGGTCAGTAGTAGCACTGTTACGAGATAAAAATGTGGATTACAGTCCAGATGTAATAGCAAACTTAAGTAGAGAAGGGAAAATAAAAGATGCAGAAGCGAGTATAGGAGCAAATGCAATATATAGAGCAGTAAAGGAAAGAAAATATGGACTAACAATAAATGATTTACCACATGGAAGAGAATACTTTAAGAAAGCAAAAAATGTACATACAATAACGAAAGATATAAGTGAAAGGAAGAAAGAAATATCAATAGAAGTAATGCCAGAAGCGATAAAAAATAAAGAAACAGAGCCCCATTTTGAAGGAGATAGTGTAGTAGGAGTAGCAAAAGGAAGGCATAATACGTTAATAACCCTAGTAAATACAGCAAGTCAATTTTTGATAATAAGGAGATCAGAAAATAAAACAGGTCAAGCGACAGTAGATACATTTGATAAACTAGAGGAAGAAATACCACAATTAAATAAAATAATGGAAAGTTTGTTACTAGATAATGGAGTCGAGTTTAGCAAAATAGAAGAAATGATGAGGTCAGTAAAAGAGAAAAATAGGAAAAGATTTCAAATATATTTTACACACCCATATGCCTCATATGAAAGAGGATGTAATGAAAATAAAAATAGGTTAATAAGAAGATATTTTAAAAAAGGGAAATTAGTAGAAGATTTAAGTGACGAAGATATATTAAATATAGCAAGAAAGATAAATAATATGCCAAGAAAAGCATTAGGATATAGAACACCGCTAGAAGTATTTGAAAGTAATTTAAAGAAAAAAGGAATAGATACAAGTTTTTTAGATGTATATAGAATAGAACTACCAAAATGTTTAGTAGCTTAATTGACGAAAGCAAAAATAAATTATAAAATAAAGGGAATCAAAAATATAAAACGAGAATATGACAACACTTTTTAGAAAAAAGTTGTTGCATTGGCAATGAAAATTTTGCAGCATGATTTTATGCTACAATCTATGTTTCATACTATTTACATTTATCAAAAAAAATGGTATATTGTAAAAGATAAACTAACAAACAAGGAGAAACAAAATGGATACTATACAAAAATTTTTAGCCTATAATGGGAAAATTCGCATTATTTGTGGAACTACCACAGAGCTAGTAGAAAAAGCAAGAACCATCCATAATCTTACACCTGTAGCAACAGCAGCATTAGGAAGAACTTTAACTATGGGAGCTATATTAGGAACAACATTAAAAGAAAAAGAAGATAGTATTACCATTCAAATTAAAGGCAACGGAGAAATCCAGGGAATTACAGTAGTAGTGGATGGTAATTTACATATAAAAGGATATGTGGGAAATCCTTATGTAACAGTGCCTAATAGAGAAGATGGAAAATTAAATGTAGGAGAGGCAGTAGGAAAAGAAGGATTTTTATATGTCATAAAAGATTTAGGATTAAAAGAACCATATAGAGGAATGGCAGAGCTAGTTACAGGAGAAATAGCAGAAGATTTTGCCAATTATTTTTATACTTCAGAGCAAAAATCTACAGCAGTAGCTTTAGGGGTATTAGTGGATAAAAATGGTGTGAAAGCAAGTGGAGGTTATATCATACAAGCAATGCCAGATGCTACAGAAGATGAACTATTTATTTTAGAGCAAAGAATAAAAGAAGCACAGCCAATTAGTAGCATGTTAAGTCAAAATTGGTCATGGGAAGAAATAATAAAAGATATTACAGGAGATAAAGATGTAGTAACCTTAGAAACATCATTATTCCCTAAGTACGAATGCAATTGTAATAAAGAAAGAATGAAAAAAGCCCTATTTGCTATAACTAAAGAAGAACTAAAAGATATCATACAAAAAGAGGGACAAGCTGAACTTGTTTGTCATTTTTGTAATAAAAAACATGTATTTCATAAGGAAGAATTAGAGGAAATTTTAAAACAACAAATGGAGTGAAAAGTATGTATTTAATAGCAGGATTGGGAAACCCAGGGATAGAGTATGAAAAAACAAGGCATAATATGGGTTTTCAAGTAATAGATAAAATCACAAAAGAAAAGCAAGTAGAATTAAAAAGAAAGAAGTTTGATGGCATTTATGGGGAAGCAAATATACAAGGTGAAAAAGTTATCTTTTTAAAGCCACAAACCTATATGAACTTAAGTGGAAAAAGTATAACACAGTTTGTACAATTTTATAAAATTCCACTAGAACATGTACTTGTAATATATGATGATATGGATATATTACCAGGAACAATTAAAGTGAGAAAACAAGGTGGACCAGGTTCTCATAATGGAATGAAATCAGTAGTGCAAGAATTACACTCAGAAGCATTTCCAAGAATAAGGGTAGGCATAGGAAGAGTAAAAGAGCAAGAAGAAGTCATTTCTTATGTTATAGGTCATGTAGAAGAGGAAGAATGGAAAGTATTAGAACAAGGAATAGAATTAGCCACAAAAGCGGTGGAAGAATTTTTAAATCATGGAATTGAAACTACCATGAATCGATATAATTAAAAAGAGGGGAAGAAATTGCAAGAATTAGTCATACATAAACAAGAAAACAAAAAGAACATTATGCTTGTAGAAGATGGTATTTTAAGAGAGCTATATGAAGAAAATGAAGAAAATATACGTTTAGAAGGGAATATCTATTTAGGAATTGTTAAAGACGTATTACCAGGAATGCAAGCTGCATTTGTAGATATAGGAGAGGGAAAAAATAGCTATATTCATATAAAGGATATTATTCCTAAAATGAGTGAAATCACAGGAAATAAAGAAGAAAATTTAAGTCAATATCCTATACAAAACTATATAAAAAAACAAGACTGCTTATTGGTACAGGTAAGAAAAGATGAAAATCATCATAAAGGAGCAAGAATTACTACACATATTCATATTCCAGGGAAATATGTAATACTTATGACAGAGTGTAGTTTTATTACTGTTTCACAAAAAATAGAGAAGCAAGCAGAAAAAGAGAGACTAAAAAAAATAGTACAAGCAATAGTAGAACAAGAACAAATTCATTTAGGGTTTGTAATTCGTACAGCAGCAGAAGGAAAAGATGAAACGCTTATTGAACAAGATATACAAGAAGTATTAGAAAAATGGAATTCTATTCAAAAAACAAGGCAACATGTGAAACGAGAACAGGTACCGACAATTATTGAAAAACAAACATCTATTATAGAAAAAATTATAGTAGATATAGCAACCAATAACTTAAACAAAATATGGGTAGATAATATACAAGTAAAAGAACAGGTAGAAAAAATTTTGCAAGATAAGCATATAAATAAAAACATTACCGTGATGTACCAGGAAAAAAATTTGATAAAAATGTATGATTTAAATGAGCAAATAGAAAAAGCAAAAAATAGAAAAATTTGGCTTAACTGTGGTGGCTTTATTACGATAGATAAAACAGAGGCTTTAACGGCAATTGATGTAAATTCCGGAAAATTTACAGGAAGTAAAGATTTAGAAAAGACCATACTAAAAGTAAATGAAGAAGCAACAGTAGAAATAGCTAAACAGCTTCGATTAAAAGACATTGGAGGAATTATTGTTATAGATTATATTGACATGCAAGATCAACAACATAAAGAAAAAATTATTGAACTATTAAAACAAAATTTAAAGAAAGATAGATCTAAAACACAAATTATGGATTTTACCAAATTAAACTTATTAGAAATGACTAGAAAGCCAATGTTTATCAGCTAAAAATAAACCTTAGATAGTTAGTAGCTACCTAAGGTTTATTGTTTAATATCCCATATTTTTTAACTCTACATTACGCTTAATTTTTTGAGTAGTTGTTTTAATTAAAGGAGTTCTTGTAATATAAATTTCGCGAATATATTTATAAGCTGGCATAGATTTATTAATTTTATTTCTAATATCTAGCCATACAAGATTATGATATTCTGTATCTGGTGTATCTGGGTATAGTTCTTTCATTACCTCTATATTATAAACAATTTTCGCACATAAACGTAAATCATTATCTCTAGGAGAAGGCTTACCAAAAACCATACATTCAGAAACATAAGGAAGCTTATTAATTAACATTTCTAATTCTTCTGGATAAATATTTTTTCCATTTTTTAAAACAATTACATCTTTTTTTCTACCAGTAATGAATAAAAATCCGTCCTTATCAAAATATCCTAGGTCACCAGTATAAAACCATCCATCTTTTAAAACTTTAGCATTAGCTTCTGGATTTTCATAGTAACCTAACATAACAGTAGGTGCTTTTGCTTTAATTTCACCAATGCCTTCTTCATTAGGAGAATCGATTTCTATATCAATTCCGGGAAGAGGGAATCCAACAGAACCTAATTTCTTATACTGGTCATTTTCACCAGCAAGCACAGGAGAAGTTTCTGTTAAACCATAACCTTGTAATAAGTTAATGCCTAAATCTAAAAATCCTTGAATAGCTTCTTTACTCATAGGAGCACCACCAGCTATTAATAAACGTAAATGAGGTGCTAAAGAATCTAAAATTTGCTTAAATATTTTTCTTCTTACATCAATTCCTAATTTTAACAAGAAATGGGAAACGTGAGTCATAAATTTAACAAGTTTTGTCTTTCCTTGTTTTTCAATAGTTTTCACAATCTGTTTATGCATAATCTCTAACATTAAAGGAACACAAACAAATCCAGTAATATCATATTCTTTTAAATTTTGTGCTACATGTCTAATACCATCGCAAAATGCAATAGTAATACCACAAGAAGTACCATATAAAAAGGTACAAGTAGATTCAAAAGTATGATGTAAAGGCAAGAAAGATAATAGAACATCTTCTTTATATACTTTTGCCATTTGACTTAAAGAAACAATATCAGCACAAATGTTGGCTTGCGATAAGCAAACAATTTTAGATAAAGAAGTAGTACCAGACGTAAATAGCATAATAGACATGGCATCTTTATCTAATACTATATCTTGATACTGAGAATTTTTTTGTAATAATTCTTCTCCTTCTGCTAAAATAGTAGAATAGTCTAATAAATTCATAGAAGGATTATCAATAGTATCCATACAAATATAATATTGTAAATTACTGCTTTTTTCCTCTTGCAAATGAGAAAATGTAGAAAGATATTCTTTAGAAAAGATAACTGCATCTACTTGGCTACGAATAATGGAGCTAACAATCTCATTTTCTGGTAAAGCTTTATCTAATGGTACAACAATAATGTCAGAAGTAGTAATGGCTAAATAACTAACACACCATTCGTAACGATTAGGGGCAATAATTGCTATACGCTTCTTTTGTAAACCTAGGTGAAGTAAATAACTGCCAAGACTTTCAATGTCATGGGCAAATTGTAAGTATGTTTTTTTTATATAATCTTTACTATCTGGAGTTAACTTGTATTGAAAAGCAAGTTTCTCTCCAAAAACTACTTTATAACGTGTAACTAGTTCTCTAAAATTCGTTAAATGATCACCTTCATATAATTTTCTTCTCTTATCCAAAGTAGCACCTCCTAATATTTTTTCTTATTGTATAACAAAAACTAAGATTTTTCAATGCATTTGCGGTATAAATATCAAATAATGTTAGCAAAAATTTGACGTATACAAAAAAAATAGATATAATAGTTATGTAGAATAAGCAAAGGAGAAAAAAATATGGCACGTTCAAGAAGAAATAAAAGAAGAAATACAAGTAAAGTAGTAGATTACTTTTCAAAATTTGCTATTATAGCAGTGGTTGTTATTGCCATATGTACGGTAATCCTTCTCATACGTAATGGATTGCAGGCAGTAGAAGTGGCTAATCAAAAAGTGAAATTAGAAAAAGAAATTGAAGCAATTTTTGAACAACCAATTGAGCAAGAAGAAAAAGAAGAATTAGAAGAGCCAGAAGATAAAACCATAGAAATTGCTGTAGTAGGAGATATTTTATGTGGAAATGCTATGATAGAAGATGCAAAAACAGAAGGAGAAAATTATGATTTTACTCCCATGTTAGAAAAAATTGAGGAATTAACCAATGATGCCTCTCTTACAATAGGAACAATGGAAACAAACTTTGTACAAGGACAGGCTTATTCTGGAGTAGAAAAATATAATGCACCAACTAGCTTTGCTGAAGCAATCAAACAGTCAGGAATAGATATTGTCTCTATAGCTCATAATCATAGTTTGGATTATGGAATAGAAGGCCTAACACAGACAAAACAAACATTAGAAAATGTAGGTTTTACAACTGTAGGAACTGAAAATTTTATCATACAAGAGGTGCAAGGGATAAAAATAGCGATTCTAGCATACACTTATGGCTTTAGTAATGAAAATGAATTATCCACACAAGAAATACAAAATGTGAATAACTATTCTGCACAAAAAGCAAAAAGTGATATAGAACAAGCCAAACAAAGTGCTGATTATATTATGGTTATTATGCATTGGGGAGAGGTAAACTCAACAAAGCGTAACCAAGAACAAGAGCAAATTGCAGATTATTTAGTATCTTTAGGTGCTAATGCAATAGTTGGCTCGCATCCAGCAGTGCCACAACCAATGCAAATGAAACAAAATGCAAATGGAGAATATCAATTTGTATCATATTCTTTAGGAAATTATATATCTTCTTTGGGGTATGAAAATTCTAATTTAGAAATCATTATAAAATTACAAATCAGAAAGCAAGCAAAAAATGGAAAGGTAGTTTTAGAAAAAGTTACCTATACACCATTATATGTATTAGACCAAGGAGAACAACAAAAAAATCGATATATAGTATTAGATGCTAAAGAAGAAGCAAAAAAATATTTAGCAGGAGAGAAAAATATTGATGAAAATACGTACGAAAAATTAATAGAGAGTTTAGACAAAATAGAGAGTATTATAAGGAGCAATGAATCATGAAAGTAGGATTTATATCATTAGGATGTAGTAAAAATTTAGTAGATACAGAAATGGCAATAGGTTTATTTAAAAATCATGGATATACAATAGTAAATGACCCTGAAAAAGCAGAGATACTAGTAATTAATACGTGTGGTTTTATTGAATCAGCGAAAGAAGAAGCAATTAATACTATTTTAGAGATGGCAGAATATAAGAAGAAAAATTGCCAATATTTATTAGTAATGGGATGCTTAGTACAAAGATATAAAGAAGAATTAGAAAAGGCTATTCCAGAAGTAGATTTATGGATTAAATATGATTCTTATGCAACCTTTTGGCAACAAATTCAAAATGCATTGGGAAAACAGAGCGAAAATGCACCAATGAATTTTTTAGATAGAGTCATTACAACAGGAGAGAATTATGCATATGTAAGAATTGCAGAAGGATGTAGTAATTTTTGTACTTATTGTGCTATTCCTAAAATTAGAGGAAAGTATATAAGTAGAACAGTTGAAGACATAGTAGAAGAAGCCAATAGTTTAGTAAGTAAAGGATTTCATGAGATTATTCTTATTGCACAAGACACAACCAAATATGGAATAGATATTTATGGAAAACCATATTTAACCACACTTTTACAAGAAATCTCTAAAATAGAAGGCATTCATTGGATTCGCTTTTTATATGCATACCCTGAAACCATTACTGACGATTTAATTCAAGAAGTAAAAAAGAATGATAAAATATGTAAATATTTTGATATTCCTATACAACATATTTCTAATTCTGTATTAAAAAGAATGAATAGAAAAAGTGATGGCAATAGTATTCGCACACTCATTCAAAAAATAAGAGAAGAAATTCCCAATGTAGTCATAAGAACAACAGTAATGGTAGGATTCCCGGGAGAAACTAAGGAAGATTTTGAAGAACTATATCAGTTTGTTAAACAAACCAAATTTGAAAAATTGGGAGCTTTTGCATTTTCTAAAGAAGAAGGAACTGCTGCAGCTAACCTAAAAGAGCAAATTCATCCTATGACAAAAAAGGCAAGATATAATAAAATAATGCTATTACAACAAGAGATCACAAAGGAAAATTTAAAAAAGCAAATAGGAAAAGAACTAGAAGTCTTAATAGAAAATAAAACTTTTGATGGAAAATATTATGTAGGAAGAAGCTATCAAGATGTGCCAGATATAGATGGATACATATATATGCCTATGGTTCCTAAAACTTTAGAAGGACAATATGTAAAGGTAAAAATCATAGATAGCAAAGAATATGACTTAATAGGAGAAATAGTAAAATAGAAAAAATGAGTTTTAATGAAGAAATTACACAAATCCAAAATGAAAAAGAATGGAATAACCATAAAATTATTTTAGAAATACAACAATTATTACAATATATTCGGGTTACTAAGAGAGACTATGCCAGAAATAGAAAATAGAGAAATAGATGAAGCAATTGCCACCATCATACATACAACTGTATGTTATTCTTTAAAGCCAATTAAAAGTGATGTATGTTTTCAGAAAACTTTAGAGTATATTCAGGAAAATCCCAATAGCATAGTAGAAGTATTAAACATAACTAGTGGAAAAGAATTCATGCAGGCAACTCTCAACAAACCACTTGACTATCATTTACAAGAAAACGTAAGGCAATGTGTTAGAAGTATTGCAAGACCAATTATACAAGAATGGCCAAAAGAAAAAAGACTGCCTCTTTTAAAAGAACAACTATCTAAAAGTGAAACAGAAAAATTAGCAAACCAAATTTATCAAATTTCTAAATCATTAAATGAAAAAATGAAAAAAAACATACATCAAGAGTATGTAGATAAAATTTGTGCTATTGCAGAATTTTTATGGGACTATGGTAGCCTAGGCAAAAGTAATGAAAGAAATACACAAACACTTAAAAATATGGGACTAGAAATCTTATCTTTTTCTACAGAAAAACAAAATAATAAAAAAGTAGCTATTGAAGATTTATGCGAAGAAGAATTTGTTGGTAAATTATCAGAGGAAGAGTTAACCGCTTTAAGTACTTTTCTTACCAATCGTTTTGTAAAAGTAGTAGAGCAGATATTCGATTACACATATGTGTTAAAAAAGCTAGGAATATTACAAAAAATAGAAAATTCTGAGCCATATGTATTAGAGGAAGAGACAATTCAAAAACTTCTTTTTCAAGTAAACTTTTTGAAAAAAGTAGTAGGAAAAAATTATAGACAAATTGATAAAAATGTAAAGCAAAATATTGAACTGCAAATACAAAAGGGAGAAGAACAAGATGAAAGTGAAACAGGATTACTCATTCAAGAATTAGATTTACAAGAAACTTTTCATAGAGTCAATTTAGAAGAATTGAATATAGAACCATATAAAGAGCAATATGAAGAAGAATATAACACATATTATAGAAAGAAAATGCCTACCATAGAAAATGATTTTGATAGTGACTTTCGCGATGTAATAGGAACACAAATTACTAAAAACAATATCTATGATGTAAAAGATGCATCAATTACTGCTTTAATTTTATATCTACTAAGAGAAGGAAATGACTTAAATTGGGGATATATACCAGAGAAAATGAAAGAAACATTTTCCATGCATAGTAATCAGAAATATATTCTAATAGGTATTGACTTTCAAGGGTACAATTTTCCTATTCGTTTGCATGTAAAAAAAGAAGAGATAAAAGAAGCTATCAAGCAATGGAAGCAAAGTGAAAGAATTCCCATTTATGAAGGTTTTGAAGATATGATAGTGAAGGGAAAGTATATATCCACACAAGTTTTAATGCCCTTTCAAAAACATCAAAAAAAATTTTTAAGAACTATGGCAAAGCAAGTAAAAGAAACAGATGAGAATGCCAACTTTATTAAACATTTGGCTTGGATGACAGATCCTCAAATTTATCCACTATTTGTCTTAAAAAGAAATGTTAACTCAAAATTTCGTAGAGAAATTAATTTAGAAACGGGAGAGGTAGGAGTTTACCCAAGGAAAATGATAAACTCCTTAAAAATAAAAGATGTACCGGAAAAATAACACATGTACTTTTCTTTGAGAATATAATATAAAAAAGAAAAGAGGAGATAAATGTGCAAAAATTAGTACAAATACCGCTGAATCAAACTGTGTATATACAAGAAATTCAGTGCAAAGAAAATGTAAAACGAAGATTACTGGATTTAGGTCTTATTCAAGGAACAAAAATAAAACCGATATTTAAAAGTCCTTTAGGGGATCCGATAGCATATGAAATAAGAGGAACCTTGATTTCTATTAGAAATGAAGAAGCCAATAGAATTATAGTAAAAACGAGATAAAACATCTCGTTTTTTCACGTTTTATAAAAAATACAATATAATATTTTATGCGAGGTGAAGTTATGGGGTTAACAGTAAAATCTATGGGAAGTCAGATATTTTCTAAAGAAAACAAGCAAAAGTATCAATATCAAATTGCTATTGCAGGAAATCCAAACGTAGGAAAATCAACCATTTTTAATGCACTAACGGGTATGAAACAACATACTGGTAATTGGCCAGGAAAAACGGTAGAAAATACTACGGGAATATGTACTTTTCATAAGGATAACTATTTATTAGTAGATATTCCAGGAACATATTCGCTCATGTCAAATTCAGAAGAAGAAGAAATTGCAAGAAATTACTTATGTTTTACCTCAATAGATGCAACAGTGGTTATTGTAGATGCTACCTGCTTAGAAAGAAGTTTAAATTTGGTAGAACAAATTATGGAAATTACGCCAAATGTAATAGTATGTGTTAATCTATTAGATGAAGCAAAAAAGAAAAAAATAGAAATTAATCTTAAACAACTAGAAAACTTGTTGGGGGTACCTGTAGTAGGAACAATTGCCAAAAAAAAGAATACTTTACACACATTAATGCAAACCATTGAAAAAACAGTAAAAACAAAGCAAAAGCAAAAAGCAAATGTAATACAATACTCTCAAGAAATAGAAGAAGTAATTCTGAATATACAAAATAAACTAGTATATGATGATAGCCAAACCAATTTACAAAAGAGGTGGTGTGCATTAAAAATATTAGATGGAGACGAAAAAATTATACAAACTATAGAAGAAAAAAAACAAATCAAAATTCGAAACAATGAGCAATTACAAACATATTTGCAAAATTTACGAAAAGAAAAAAAGTTTCAAAAGCAATATATGCGAGATGAAATTATTTGCACTGTTGTGAAACAAACAGAAAAAATAGCAAAAGAAGTAGTTACTTTTCATAAAGAAAATTATCAAAATAAAGGAAGAAAAATAGATAAAATAATAACATCCAAAATATGGGGAATTCCTATTATGTTAGTTTTTTTAGCCATCATTTTATGGATTACGATAGTAGGGGCCAATTATCCATCACAAGCATTATCTATGTTCTTTGAAAAAATACAAGAATACTTAAAAACATGGGCAAATGCATGGGCAATGCCAACATGGTTACAAGGCATTGCTATAGATGGTATTTATCAAACGGTAACGTGGATAATAGCCGTAATGTTACCTCCTATGGCAATATTCTTTCCTTTATTTACACTGCTAGAAGATTTAGGCGTTTTGCCAAGAATAGCCTTTAATTTAGATAAATGTTTTCAAAAAGTATGTAGTTCAGGAAAACAGGCATTAACTATGTGCATGGGGTTAGGCTGTAATGCAGCAGGCGTGATAGGAGCAAAAATCATGGATACTCCTAAAGAAAAATTGTTAGCCATAGTAACCAATAGTTTTATGCCATGTAATGGAAGATTCCCTTTTCTAATTACAATATCTACCATATTTATAGGTGGATATGTTACGAATGGATTACAATCTATTGTAGCTGCTATTGTCGTGCTAGCTATCATATTGCTAGGAATTGCATTTACATTCATCATATCTAAAATCTTATCTAAAACCATCATAAAGGGCAATTCATCACATTTTATTTTAGAATTACCACCTTATCGAAAACCACAAATAGGCAAAATTTTGATTCGTTCTATACTAGATAGGACACTATTTGTACTAGGAAGAGCTATTGCAGTAGCCGCTCCAGCAGGAGCAGTAATTTGGCTATTAGCTAATATCATGATAGGAGATAGTAGTATATTATCATTCATAGCCAATTTTTTGGATCCTTTTGCCAAACTAATGGGATTAGATGGATATATTTTAACAGCATTTATTTTAGGATTACCGGCAAATGAAATTGTTCTTCCTATTATACTTATGAGTTACCTGGGAAAAGGAACATTAGTGAGTTTAGAAAATAGCTATACAATAGGGGAAATTCTAATACAAAATGGATGGACAATTTTAACAGCTGTAAATGTCATGTTATTTACTTTGTTGCACTTTCCTTGTAGCACAACATTATTAACCATCAAAAAAGAAACGGGAAAATGGAGATGGAGCATTTTAGCTTTTCTTATGCCAACCATATGTGGCATTGTGATATGTATGCTAACAACAGCAATTTATCATATAATTGTATAAATAACAAAGAAGTATCTTATTATATAAGGTACTTCTTAGGAATTTAAATAGTTTTGTAAAAGAGGGAAACAATTTCTAGTATCTTGTATTCCAAGCTCATATAAATTTTCTAATTTTTTAGTATCTTTTTCTAAACGAGAAACAGTAACTTCTTGTGAAGGGCGAATAACAAATATTTTTTGTTGTAGAGCTAAACTCTCAATTTTTTTCTTGATACGATTATACCTTCTGGGCATAGTAAAAATTTTTTTAACAAGTCTAGGATAGTTTTTATATTTTGCGCGATACACTCTTTTTAAACTTTTAGGAACTTCTTTTTTAGTGTAATTTTTATCACGGGTAAGCACCACAATAATCTTATCAAAACCATTTTTTAAAGCCCAATCAATAGGAATAGAAGTACTTACGGCACCATCTAAATAAGGCGTATGATGAATTAATACCATATCGGAAGCTAAAGGCATGCTGGCAGAGGCTTGAATACAAGCAAAAATATTATCAACCTTTCCGTTTTCAAAAAATTCTCCCTTACCAGTAACACAATTAGTAGCAACAGCTATAAACCTTTGAGATGAATTGTGAAAAGCATCAAAATCAAAAGGCAATAAAGAATGAGAAATTTCACCAAATAAATAATCAAAGCCAATAATGCCTTTATTGCTTTTTATTGCTTTTGCCCCAATATAACGAGGATTATTATGAAATTGTAAATTTACTTGAGCAGATCTTCCTTTTTGTTTAGTAATATAACTCATAGCATTTAAAGCACCAGCTGATACACCAATAACACAATCAGCCGAAATATTTTCTTCTAAAAAAACATCTAATACTCCGGCAGTATATATGCCTCTAAGTGCGCCACCTTCTAATACTAATGCAATTTTACTCACATATATCACCTTCCTTATGTAGAAAACATTATAGAATAAAAACAAAAAAAATACAAGAAAACCAGTATAAAAATATACTGGCTTTTCTGTATTAATAATTTTCTGCTTTAATCTCAAAGAAAGATTGTGGGTGTTTACAAACAGGACAAATTTTTGGAGCTTCTGTTCCTACAACAATGTGTCCGCAATTTCTACATTTCCAAATCACAATACTTCCTTTTTTGAAAACTTCTCCATTTTCAACATTCTCTAATAACTTTCTATATCTTGCTTCATGTTCTTTTTCAACTGCAGCAATACCTCTAAAGGCAGCAGCAATTTCTTTAAAACCTTCTTCATCAGCTTCTTTAGCAAATTTATCATACATGTCTGTCCACTCATAATTTTCTCCAGCAGCTGCAGCAGCAAGGTTTTGTTTAGTATCTCCAATTCCATTTAAGTATTTAAAATGAATTTTAGCATGTTCCTTTTCATTTTCAGCTGTTTCTAAAAATAAATCAGCAATTTGCTCATAACCTTCTTTTCTTGCAACACTTGCAAAATAAGTGTATTTATTTCTTGCTTCTGACTCACCAGCAAAAGCAGCCTTTAAATTAGCTTCTGTTTTTGATCCTTGTAATTCCATAATTAAACCTCCTATAATATGTTTTTTTACAATATATTTATATTATAAAATACAGAAAAAGTCAAGAAAAAAGAAAAATCAGTTTTTATATTGAAAAAAAGAAAAAATTCATATAAAATAAACAAGAAATAAAAAATGAAGGGAGAAAAACATGAAAAAAGTAAGAGGATTTGAAGTAGCAAAAGGATTTGAAAATAAAAATATAAATTTGCCAAAAAGAAAAACAAAATTTTCTGCAGGTTATGATGTAGAAGCTGCAGAAGACATTATTGTACCAAGTTTTCAAAAAGGTATGGCACCAACATTAGTAAAAACAGGTATTAAAGCATATATGCCAGATGATGAAGTTTTATTATTATACAATAGAAGTTCTAAACAAAAGAAAAAAGGATTAGTTTTAGCCAATAGTGTAGGTGTTGTAGATAAAGACTATTATGGAAATCAAGATAATGATGGACATATAATGTTTGCTTTTTATAATACCAAAGATGAAGATATAGAAATAAAAAAAGGTGAATGTATAGGGCAAGCCATTTTCCAAAAATACTATATAACAGATGATGATGAAGCAGAAGGGGAAAGAACAGGCGGTTTTGGCTCAACAAATAAATAATTTACTTTTTGACAAAATAAAAAACATATAAAAATTCGAAAAAAATTGGTAAAACTTTTGACTTTTACCAATTTTTGTAGTATAATAAGGACAGTGGTTGAAAAAGAGAATCGAAACCTTTCTTAACTTACAAAAAACAAAAAGTATGCGTAGAGGAGTTGATTATAATATGTTTAATGTAGGTGATAAAATTGTTTATCCAATGCATGGAGCAGGAACAATAGATGCAATCGAGGAAAAAGATATATTAGGAGAAAAACAAGCCTATTATATTATAAAAATGCCGGGAGAAGTTAAGGTGATGGTTCCAACAGCAAGAGCTGAAGAAATCGGAGTAAGAAATATTATTAATAAAGAAAGTGCTGAAAAAGTATTAGAAGTACTTGAAGAAAATGAAACAGAAATGTCAAATAATTGGAATAAAAGATATAGAGACAATATGGGAAAAATGAAAAGTGGAGACATCTACGAAGTAGCAGATGTAGTTAGAAATTTAGCATTTAAACAAAAAGAAAAAGGATTATCCACAGGTGAGAAGAAAATGTTAAATAATGCAAAACAAATTTTAGTTAGTGAACTAGTATTAGCAGAACATGCTTCGCAAGAAGATGTAGAAGAACTAGTAGATAATAAAATACAAATGTCATTTAATGAATTCAAAGGACATGACACAACGATTGAAAATGTAGGAAATGATATTGTCAAAAAATTTATTCCTTTTAATGGGACAAACGCATAAAATTATCAAAAAGAGAGGCTTTTATACAAAAGTTTCTTTTTTTTCTGAAAAAAATGGTAATACACATTACATAATAGAAGGATTTATGTTTATTATGTCGAATAATATAAGTATAATTAAAGAAAGGTAACCTAAAATGGTAAGATATAGTGATGAATTAATTGATGAAATTAAAAATCGAAATGATATTGTAGATGTTATATCACAATATGTTATATTAAAAAGAAGTGGTAGAAATTTTTTTGGACTATGCCCTTTTCATAAAGAAAAATCACCATCATTTGCTGTTTCTCCAGACAAGCAAATTTTTCATTGTTTTGGGTGTGGTGTAGGTGGAAACGTTTTTCATTTCGTTAGTAAAATAGAAAATATGAGTTTTATAGAAACTGTACAAATGTTAGCTGAAAAATCCGGAGTAGAACTACCAACATTAGAAAATAGTGAAGATACTGAAAAAATGATGTTAAAATCAAAAGTATATGAAATCAATCAATTAACCGCACAATTTTATCATGAGAATTTATATAAGCCATCAGCAAAACCAGCACAAGAATATGTAAAAAAAAGAAAGTTAGATAATCAAACATTAAAAAAATTCTTAATAGGTTATTCTCCCAATAGTAATCAAGAATTATATCAATATTTAAAATCAAAAGGTTTTTCCGATAAAGAAATATTGGCATCTACCTTAGTGAATAGAACGAACGATGGACGTTATATTGACAGATTTCGCGGAAGACTTATGTTTACTATTCAAGATGTACGAGATAGAGTCATTGCCTTTGGAGGTAGAGTATTAGATGACAGTAAACCAAAATATATAAACTCATCAGAAAATATTGTATATAGTAAAGGAAGGCATTTATTTGGCATGAATATTGCCAAAAAATCGAATACTAAAAAATTACTAGTTGTGGAAGGCTATATGGATGCGATTTCTTTACATCAAAGAGGCATTGATTATGCTGTTGCATCTTTAGGTACAGCTATGACGGAAGCACAAGGAAGGCTTTTACGAAATAGTGCAGAACAGGTTATTATAGGTTATGATGCAGATGGAGCAGGACAAGCTGCAACAATGAGAGGATTAGAAATTTTACAAAACCTAGGATGTGATGTTCGTATTTTACAAATAGAAGGGGCAAAAGATCCTGATGAATATGTTATTAAATATGGCCCAGAAAGGTTTCAAAAATGTGTAGATAAAGCTATTTCTTTGGTTGAATATAAAGTAAAAATGTTAAAACAAGGTTTAAATTTAGAAATGGCTAACGATAAAATCAAATTCTTAAAAGAAATTGCTAAAATTTTATCTAGTGTTACAAATGAAATAGAAAGAGAAGTATATATTGAACAAATCAGCCTAGAGTATAAAATTACCAAAGAGGCAATTTATGCAGAAATTACTAAAATACAACAAAAAAACACATCTAGTGTAAATAAATTACAAAGAGCAAAGCCTCAAATTACAGCAGAAAAACAAACAACGGAAAATGAGCAAGAAAGCAAATCGGAAAGATTAGTGATTTACCTATTAATCAATTATCCACAAGAAGCGTATCCTATTTTAAAAGAAAATATACCAGTAGAAGTTTTTAAAAGCGAAAGAAATAGGCAGATAGTAAAAAAGTTGTATGAAGAATTTGAAAAGGGAAATACTAATACAGAGAATGTTTTAAATTGGTTCGAGAAACAAGAAATCATTAATTATATTTCGTGGATATTAGCATATGATTTTGAAATAACAGAATTACATAAATGTATAGAAGATATAGTAAATTTATACAAAAAAGAAAAATTAATAGCAAGAAGAAATGCTATTATCAAACAATTAGAAAATAATCAAACTTTGGAAAACACAACAAACTTAGAACAAGAATTAAATCAAATTATTATTCAATTGGCAAAAATCAAATAGGGGGTATAAAAATGAAAGAGTCTGAAGAGACAAAACAAACAAAACAAGAAAATAATGTAATCAATGATAATAAAGTAAAAGAAATTATAGAAAAAGCAAAATCAAAAGGAAAAATTACTTATGGGGAATTAGCAAGTGAATTAGATGAAGTAAATCCAGAGCAAATCGATAAAGTTTTTGACGCTTTTGAAGATTTAGGGGTTAACATTTTACAAGAAGATTTAGATGAACCAGAAATAGAAGATTTAGAAGAAGTAGAAGATATCCAATTAGAAGACATTGATCTTACCAATATGGATGGCATTAATGTGGATGATCCAGTAAGAATGTATTTGAGGGAAATAGGAAGAATCCCTTTGCTTTCTTATGAAGAAGAACTAGATTTAGCCAAAAGAGTTCTAAAAGGAGATGAAACAGCAAAACAAAAATTAACAGAATCTAACTTACGATTAGTTGTAAGCATTGCCAAAAAATATGTAGGAAGAGGAATGCTATTTCTTGATTTAATTCAAGAAGGCAATATGGGGTTAATTAAAGCGGTAGAAAAATTTGATTATACAAAAGGGTTCAAGTTTAGTACGTATGCCACTTGGTGGATTAGACAAGCTATTACTAGAGCAATAGCAGATCAAGCAAGAACCATTAGAATACCCGTACACATGGTAGAAACTATTAATAAGTTAATTCGTACTTCAAGACATTTATTACAACAATTAGGAAGAGAGCCTACCCCAGAAGAAATTGCTAAAGAAATGGAAATTTCAGTAGAAAAAGTTATGGAAATTCAAAAAATTGCACAAGACCCAGTGTCATTAGAAACTCCAATAGGAGAAGAAGATGATAGCCATTTAGGAGATTTTATACAAGATGATGATAGTCCAGCACCACAAGATTCTGCAGCCTACACATTATTAAAAGAACAATTAGAAGAGGTAATGAATACCTTAACACCAAGAGAAGCAAAAGTATTAAAATTAAGATTTGGATTAGAAGACGGAAAAGCCAGAACTTTAGAAGAAGTAGGAAAGGAATTTCAAGTAACCAGAGAAAGAATAAGACAAATAGAAGCCAAGGCATTAAGAAAATTGAGACATCCAAGTAGAAGTAAAAAATTAAAAGACTATATGAATTAAAAATACAAATTCAAAAAAGTAAATGCAATTTACCAATAAAAGTACATTTTGGCAAAGGTGGCATCAATATCTTGCATTTTTTAAAATTCTATGTTACAATAATAATTGTTAATAAATGTAAAAGGAGGAATACTACATTATAGATGTAGTTAAAAAATATGAAAGAAATCAGTCAAACAAGTAATGTAGTAAAACAACATAGATTATTAGATTTTTTTAAAAGAGTTTTTTTAGAGGAAGATATCACAGAACAAGAAGAAGACATTACTGAAGAAATAATGGCTAGTGATGCAAGACTCTCTGCACAGGATAAAAAAATACTAGAAGAAGCAAGACAAGAAGTCAAAAAAATAGAAAATAGGCAAGAAGAAAAAAGACAGCAGGAAGGAACACAAGAAACTAAAAAGCAGCAAAGAAGAAAAATAGCAATAAACAATACAGAGATAGAACACACAGAAGTTTCAAGAGTTCCAACAAAAACAAAACAAAAAGATGTAGAAAAAGAACAAGAATTGTAAACTTGTATAAAAAATTTTTATATTTATATTGACAAATATAGGAAGAACGATTATAATAGAAATCGTTCTGCATATGGCGAGATAGCTCAGTTGGCTAGAGCAACTGGTTCATACCCAGTGGGTCGATGGTTCGAATCCATTTCTCGCTACCAGAATTAAAAATAAGAAAAATAGTGTATTTCAAAATATTTGGAACGCATTATTTTTTTGCCCATCATACTATAATAATAAAAAATAGGACTAACGAAGAGTGTTAATCCTAATAAAGTTTTAATGTGTCTTCAATAACATAAGAAACTGGAAGAACATCATCATTATTTGTTTCTACATTAAAAATAGTATGATGGTCAGATTCTTCATAAACAGATACTGTTACAGTACCAATCTTTTTATAAGAATTAAAATTCAAAATATTATTTTTCAAAACTGTATACCCCCTTTTCTCTTGTTCTTGAGAACCAAGTATAGCATAAGGAATTTAAAAAAGATGTCGAAATTTGTCAGTAGAATAAAAAAATTTTTATAAAACCAAAAAATTCCACAATTTAACAATTTTCTATTGAAAAACAGTTAAAAGTATGATAAAATAAATGTCATTGTAAAAACAGAAATTTTTACATCCTTACTTACAAGCACATTGTAGGTTATAATCCATAAGGAGGTGAACAATCATGAATAAGTATGAGAGTGTTATCATTATTAATCCAAAAGTTGATGAAGAGGCAGTTAAAGCTTTAATTGCAAAATTTACAGACTTAATTAATAGTGATGGAAAACTAGAAAAAGCAGATGAATTAGGAAAAAGAAAATTAGCTTATGAAATTGACAAAAACAAAGAAGGATACTATGTTGTATTCTACTTTGAAGCAAATCCTAATTTAATTGCAGAGCTAGAAAGGAACTATAGAATTGTAGACACAGTTATCAAATTTATGACAGTAAAAGTAGACGAATAGTAAAAGAGGAATTTTAATAGGGGCCTTTTTTAGAAAGGTTGTGGTGTAGTAATGAATAAAGTAATTTTAATGGGAAGATTAACAAGAGACCCAGAAGTAAGATATACACAAACAAATAACACATTAGTAGCTTCCTTCGCTTTAGCCGTAAATAGAAGATTTACAAGGCAAGGAGAAGAAAGACAAGCTGATTTTATTAATATAGTTGCATGGAGCAAACTAGGAGAATTTTGTAGTAAATATTTTAAAAAAGGTCAGCAAGTAGGAATTATAGGAAGACTACAAACAAGAACTTGGGATGATGACCAAGGGCAAAAACATTATATAACAGAGGTTATTGCTGAAGAAGCTTATTTTGCAGATAGCAAAAGAGAAGCAGAAGCAGGAGGAGCTAATACTTTTGATGCAACATTTGGAACAATGCCAAATCCAGTTGCAGGTGGTTCTGACTTTGAAATATCTTCAGGAGATGACCTACCATTTTAAAGGTTAGGGGGGAAAGACAATGGCAGATAAAAGAAATAATAAAAAGAATAATAGAAACAACAACATGGATGATGACTTCAATCCAAGATTTAAAAAAATAAGAAAAAAAGCATGTCCTTTATGCAGTGATAAAAATTTTGTATTAGATTACAAAAATGCAGAGCAATTAAAGAAATTTATCAATGATAAAGGAAAAATACTACCTAGAAGAGCAACAGGTGCCTGTGCAAAACATCAAAGAGATATTACTATAGCTGTAAAAAGAGCTAGACAAATTGCCGTATTACCATATACGCAAGAATAAAATAGAGGATGAACAATAGGGGCTAAACAATGTAAAAATAGTTACATTGTTTAGCCTTTTTGCGTCCTTATAATAAAAAAATATAGGAGGTTATATGAAAAAAACAATTCATACAATAATAGTAATTTTACTAATAACAATACAAATATATGTAATAATAGGAAATCATCAACAAGTACAAGCAAAAGAAAAAATAGAAATAGGCGAAGAATTTTTACCTTATTTGCAATATTATAATGCAAGCACAAAAGAATGGAAAACATATACAGGCTATATGGAATATGATGCCATCACAAAAAGGCCAATATTTGTACTTAACCAAGAAATAAATAGAATTTATGCTTGGAAAATACTAGCAGAAGGTTTTAATGGAAATCAACCACAATACTGGGGGTTAAAGAACGCTATGGAATTATATATAGCTACCAAAATAGCCTTAGAAAGCATTGCCAAAAATGTAGAACCACAACAATGGATTAAACCAATTCAAGAAGAATCAATGAAATTGCTAACTGTTGCACAAATACTATATCAAGAAGGAAAAAAGGAAAAAATGGGCTACAGTTCAGCAAAAATCAATATCATTAAGCAGTCAGAAGAAAAACAACAATTAGAAGGAGAAGAATACTATTTACAAAAATATCAAATTTCAAGCTCAAAAGAAATTGCAAGTTATGAACTGGAGTTACAAGGTTTTACAACTAATACGAAAGTGTTAAATCAAGAAAAACAACTATTAGAACAGAAAAACAATGTATACTATATTTCTGATACAGTTGTATACTTAGCAATTCCTATACAAGAAATTCAAAAAGATATCACAGGGAAACTCATCATAAAAAATGCAAAAGTAAAAACGTGTCCGGTTCAATTTACAAAACAAAACCATACTTTTCAAATTACCTGTTTAGGGAAGTATGATATGGTAGAAGCTTCACAAGAAATAGTAGTACAACATAAAAAATATGATTTAACCATTTGTACCTATGGTGATTTATCCAAAGAAGTTCCTTTAAGTGCAACATACCGAATAACAAATGCTAATGGAGAAATTATAGGAGAATATCAAACAAAGCAAGAGGGAAAAATTTCTATTACACAATTAGATTCTCCTATAGTATATATAGAGCAAATTCAAGTTCCTAAAGCTTACCAAATACATCCCACAAAAGAAAAAGTAGAACTAAAATGGGGAGAAAATGTTGAAAAAGAATTCTGGAATAGAAAGAAACAAGGAAAAATACAAATACATATAAAAAATGGCACGCAAAATGTAGAAGGAGTATATTTAGAGCTATATAATGCCAATGGAAAATTGGTAACTGCTCAAACAAGTAATGCAGAAGGAAAAATAGAATTTTTATGTTTTGAAATAGGAAACTATACCATTAAAGGAGAGGAAAAAATAATTCCAGTAGAATTACAAAATGATGGACAAATTATCCAAATAGAATTAGAAGAAAATCAAAATAAAATAGAAGAACCCTCCTCCATTAACGAAGAAGAAAAGAAAATAGAAAAAGTGGATATGTCAAAAAATGAAACAAAAAAATTACCAAGAACTGGTTTTTAGTGTTTAAAAATAAAAAAGTGGTACCATAATAAGCATATAGGAGGAAAACATGAAAATAGGAATTGCATTATCAGGAGGAGGAATGAGAGGTATTGCTCATGCAGGGGTATTACAAGCACTAGAAGAAAAAAATATTTCCATTGATGTAATTGGAGGAACAAGTGCAGGTAGTATGATTGCTACACTATATGCTTTAGGGTATACACCAAAAGAAATATTGCAATTATTTCAAAAATACGCAAAAAAAATAGCAGGAAGAGGAAAGTTCTTCATTGTACCCAATATACTGAATAGTAAAGATAAAACAGGTTTGCGTGATGGAAAAGACTTAGAAGAAATTTATAATCATATTGCGAAGCAAAAAGGAATTGAAAACATTAATCAAATCAAAATGCCATTAGTTATTCCTTGTGTAGACATAAAAGATGCAAAGGAATATATATTTACCAATTATGTACCAAAAGGAGAATACTTTCATTATATTTCAAATATATCCATAGGAAAAGCAGTAAGAGCAAGTAGTAGTTTCCCTGCTGTTTTTAATCCCTGTCATATGGAAGAACATGCCTTTATGGATGGAGGAGCTGTAGATAATATCCCTGTAAAAGAAGTAAAAAAACAAGGAGCAGATACAGTAATTGCAGTAAAATTTAATGCAGACCCTATAAATGAAAAAAGTACAATGATAGATATTATTATGAAAACAATTGATATTATGGGGAATAGAATTGCAGAACAAGAATTACAATATAGTGACTATATACTAAATATAGAAACAGAAAAAATGGGATTACTAGATACCAATAGATTAGAATCTTGCTTTAAAGAAGGCTATGATGCCGTTATGAATCATTGGGAAACAATACAAGAAATCATAAAAAGAAATGAAAAACAAGAGTTGTAAAAAATGCAAAAATATGGTATTATACTAAAGAAACTAAAAAATAGGAGAAAAATAATGCTAGATATTATATTAGATGCAGTAATAGACTCTATAAAGTTATTACCATTTTTATTTGTTACGTATTTACTCATGGAATATTTGGAACATAAAATGAGTGAAAAAACAAAAAATGTAGTAAAAAAATCAGGAAAATGGGGACCTGTATTAGGGGGATTTTTAGGTATTGTTCCCCAATGTGGATTTTCCGCTGCAGCAGCAAATTTATACGCAGGAAGAATTATTACTTTAGGTACATTAATAGCTATCTTTTTATCTACTTCTGATGAAATGTTACCAATTTTAATTTCAGAAGCAGCACCGCTAACAACTATTATGAGTATTTTAGCCATAAAAGTATTGATTGCTATTGTGATGGGGCTAGTAATTGATTTTTCTGTAGCACAATATCGAAAAAAGAAAAATAAATCTTTGCAAGAAGAACAAACAATTGATGTACTTTGTGAAAAAGAGCATTGCCATTGTAATGAAAAAAATATTGTAAAATCAGCAATACATCATACAATTCATATCTTTTTATTTATCCTTGTGATATCTATTATAATGAATATCATCATTTTTATAATAGGAAGAGACAACATATCACACTTTATATTAAATACGCCAATTTTAGGACCAATGATAGCAGGCATTGTAGGATTAATTCCTAACTGTGCAGGTTCTGTTATTTTAACACAGTTATATTTACAAAACTTAATTAGTTTTGGTTCAATACTAGCAGGTCTATTAGCCGGAAATGGAATAGGACTTTTAATATTATTTAGAATTAATAAAAATGTAAAAGAAAATTTAAAAATCCTATTGATGTTATATGTAATAGGGGTAGTATGTGGAATTATTATAGATGTAATTATGTAAAAATGTTTATAAGGTGATAAAAATGATAAAATTGTTAGCCAGTGATTTAGATGGAACAATATTGGATAATGAACATCAAATATCAGCAAACAACCAAAAAGCAATAGAATTAATCAAAAATTCAAATATTAATTTTGTTATTTGCACAGGAAAAACTTACTCGGTTAGTAAAAATATTTGTCATACCTTCCATGCAAACTATGGAATTTTTGGAAATGGCATGCAAGTAATGAATTTACAAACAGGTGAAGAAATATATAAAAAAACTTTACCAATTTCGCATGTACTAACTTGTATTCATATGGCAAAGCAAAAGGGATTGCATATTCATTTTTACACCAATCAAGAAATGGTAACTGAAAAATTAGCTTATATGGATTTAAGAAATTACTATTTATCAGGATCACACCTTGCTATGAAACAAGTAAAAGATATAGAAGAATATATAAAAAATACAAAACCAGAAATGATAAAACTGGTTATTTCACATCGTCAAGATTTATCAGAAGTAAAAAATGAACTAGAAAAGGCAGTACCGTTACATATTAGGCAAGTTAAAAAAATAGGAAAATATAAAGATAATGTAATTCATAAAGAATATTATTATTTAGATATTATTCCTAACCATGTAGGAAAACAGGAAGCACTACAATTTTTAACAGAAAAATTACAGGTAAAGCAAGAGGAAGTTATGTCTATAGGAGATAATTTAAATGATTTACATATGATTCAACAATCAGGAATTGGAATTGCAGTAGGAGATGCTTATGAAGAAGTAAAAAAGATTGCGGATTATACAACAAAGGCAACCGCAAAAGAGGGAGCTTTTGCTGAAGCTGTGTATAAATTTATAAAATTTTGAAAGAATTCTTTTTAGAATTCTTTCAAAACAGTTGAATATTATTCTTCTACATCATGTGAATCACAAGGATTATGATATTCTGGTTTACAATTATTTTCACATTTGCAATCCAATTTTACACCTTTTAAACAATCCTTGTCATGTGTTCTACAAGAAGTGCAAATTTTGCAGTGTTTTACTTGATCTACCCAAATTTCGATGGCATATAATTTGTTAGCACAAAGTGGACCAAAAACAAACTCACCATCTTCATCTGTAAAAGTATGAGAGACTGGACGTCTTTCTTCCTTGCCACAATCACAAACTACTTCAATTAATTTTACCACTGCATTGCAAACTGGTTCACCATAGCAATCTTTAACAATTCCATAAATAACATTTCTGTTATCTTCTGGAAGAGTAATATCAAGATCAAATTGTTTACCAGCATCAATAACGCCATCTACATCCAATACAGGGCATACATTTTTGTCATATTCCATTTTTTATTACCTCTTTCTAAAATATTATAAGCTTTTGCTTACTATATCATATGACCAAAATGTAAAAAAGTGTTGAAAAATAGAAAAATAATGTCGAAGAGGAGGAATAAAAATGGATAATAGACCAATAGGAATGTTTGATTCAGGAGTAGGCGGATTAACTGTGCTAAAAGAGGTTATGAGAAAAAATCCTAATGAAAGTGTCATATATTTAGGAGATAGTAAGCGATTTCCTTATGGAAGTAAATCGAAAGAAAGTATTATACAATTAACCAAAAACGGAATAGAATTCTTAATGCAAAAGGGAGTAAAAGCTATTATTATTGCTTGTGGAACAGCAACAAGTCAAGCTTTAGCAGAAATGCAGAAAATATACAAGATTCCTATTATGGGCATTATAGAACCAACTGTTTCTTATATAAAAAATAGCAATAAAAAGAATATAGGCATTATTGCTACAACAGGAACTATTAGGAGCAAAGGATGGGAAAAAGCTCTACACGAAAAAATCCCTTATTTACAAATAACTAGTAAAGCATGTGCATTGCTAGCACCTATGGCAGAAGAGGGGTGGACCACTAACATAGTAGCAAAAGAAGCGATTCATGAATATTTACAAGAATTTCAAGGATTATCTTTAGATGCACTAATTTTAGGATGCACACATTACCCATTATTTACAGAACTAATCAAACAAGAATTAGGAGAAAATATAGAAATTATAAATACAGGAACTACTTTAGCAATTAAACTTCAAGAAGAGCTAACAAAACAAAATTTGCTAAGTAATACTAAACAAGCAAATTATCAATTTTATTTAACAGATGTAGAAACTAATTTTATACAGGTAGCCAAAAGACTACTACCAGGAGACAAATGTATAGAAAAAATTTTATTAGCAGACATATAAAGTACTTGAAAAAGTACTTTTTTTCTTGGTATTTTTTTATATATGATGCATAAAATGAAACATACAAGGAGGAGAATATGTTTTTTGTTTTGAGAAAAGATAAAATGATTTCGTATATGGTCTCTGTATGTACAGTTATTATTTTGATGGTTATGGCTTTTTCTATTAGTAAATCGCAAGAAGTGATTGAAACAGCAGCATCAATAAAAAAACTACCTATATATCATGTGCAAACTGATAAAAATAAGGTTGCTCTTACTATGAATTGTGCATGGAATGCGGACGATATAGATAGTATATTACAAACTTTAGAGAAGCATAAAGTGCATATTACTTTTTTTATGGTAGGAGATTGGGTAGATAAATATCCAGAGGCAGTGAAAAAAATAGCAGAAAAAGGGCATGAAATAGGAAATCATTCTAATACACATCCCCATGTAAATCAATTAAGTTTAGAAAAAAATATAAAGGAAATAGAAGAAACATCTAAAAAAATAAAAAGCATAACCGGAAAATCCACAACTTTATATAGGGGACCTTATGGTGAATACAATGATACAGTGATACAAGCTGCTGAAGCACAAAATCACTACACTATACAATGGAATATAGACACTTTAGATTATTCAGGCTTAACAGGAGAGGAAATGTGGGGAAGAATAGAAAATAAGCTAGAAAAAGGAAGCATAATATTGATGCATAATGGTACAAAACATACAGCTGACAGTTTAGATAGTATTTTAACTAAAATCAAACAAAAGGGATTGGAAGTAGTAACGGTTTCCGATTTAATATATAAAGAAAATTATAAAATTAATGTAAATGGCACACAAATGAAAAATAGTGAATAATCAAGAAAAATATGGATATACTAGCAATAAACTGAAAGTAAGGAGAAATGCATGGCTATTATAGGTGTAATTGCAGAAAAAGATGAAGAAATTTTTATCAAAAAGTATATAGAAAGAAATATACAAGAAAAGGCAACTGTACTATTTTTGCATGAAAACACAATTCAAAATATAAAAAATATATTATTTGAAACAATCATTATCACAAGAAACTTTGCCAATGAAATACTTTTAAAAGAAATCTTAAAAAAAGTACAATATTTAGTCATAAATTCAGATTTACCGAATATTTTAAAACTATTAGAAGGCATAGATGCATTAATCATTACATATGGATTTAACCCAAAAGCTACTATTACTGCATCTAGCGTTACCAAAGAGAATATGGTAATTTGCTTGCAACGTGATGTAGAAAATAAAAGGGGGCAAATGATAGAAACGCAAGAAATAAAAATAGAAACCAAAAAGGATGTATATATCATGATGGCTTGCTATGCAGTTTACCTAATGTATCATAAAAAAGACACATAATAAGAATAAAATACTAGAAAATATAGTAAAATACGCCATTTTTTTTATAAAATACCAAAAAAATCAACTTTTTATGTAGACAAAAACAAAAAAACGTAGTATAATAAAGATTGTAAGGAAAAAATTTCTAAAAATGAACCATATGACTAATTATACTATAGAGAAACAAAAGTAAGGGGAGGAAATAAAATTGAGTACAAACTATTTAGAGAACAATCAATTAACTTTAATTGGCAAGGTAACAAGCGAGAAAACCTTTAGCCATGAAATATATGGAGAAAAATTCTATATATTTAATTTAAGTGTACCACGTTTAAGTGGAAATTCAGATATTATTCCAATTACTATATCTGAAAGGCTATTAGTAGAGCAAGATTTATCTATTGGAAAAAATGTAATTATTGAAGGGCAATTTAGATCTTACAATAGTTATCAAAATGACAGAAACAAATTAATTCTTACTGTATTTGCTAAAGAAATTAAATTTGCAGAAAATCAAGAAGAAGACTTTATACCAAGTAAAGAATGTGCATCTAATGAAGTAATATTGGATGGCTTTATCTGTAAAAAACCAATATACAGAAAAACACCATTTGGTAGAGAGATTGCAGATGTATTATTAGCAGTAAACAGAGCTTATAACAAATCTGACTATATTCCCTGTATTGCATGGGGAAGAACAGCAAGATTCTGTGAAAATATGGCAGTAGGTACAGAAGTAAGAGTAGTAGGAAGAGTACAATCTAGACAATATGAAAAGAAATTTGAAGATGGAACATCTGAAATGAGAATTGCTTATGAAGTATCTGTAGCTAGTTTAGAAGTACTTAATGAAGAGCCAAACACAAATCAAGAAGAAAATGTAGAAGAAAATAAAGAAGCAATATAAACATAAAAAAATAGAAGGGAGTTCCTTCTATTTTTTTTCTTTGGGAATAATAATATTTTTCTTTTCTTTTTCTTCTTTTGGTCTTTCAATATCTATATTATCATATACAGGAGAAATGTTTAAATTACCGTCTCCAGAAACTACTTCAATATCTTTATTATCCATTATACATCATCCTTTCTATCAAGAACTTAAATAGATTGTATCATATTCTTATTCATAGAGCAAGGTTTAACGATATCCAGTTTTTTGAATAATTGAATTACTAATTTCTTTCACTGTAGAAGAAGGCTCATAATCTGCTTCTCCAAATAAATTAGCATGTAACTGTTTTACATTTTCTTCTAAAGTAACAGGAACTCCATACCATCTATCTAAAGTAATACCTTGAACGGTATAAGGCCAACCTTGGCTATCTGTAATGTTATAAGAAATAACAGATGGTAATAAATTAATAATTTCATTTTTAGTAATATTAGTAGAAACATGAGGTAATACAGTATCAACTAAATTATTCAATTCTGCAATACTTAAAGTTTTTACTTTTGAGAAAATAGCATCTAATACAGTTCTCATACGTTCTGTTCTTTTATAATCGGTATCAATTTTTCTAATACGTGAATAAGCTAAAGCTTGATCACCATCTAAAGTATAAGTACCTGCTGAAGAAATGCCTGGAACTTTAGAAGCTTCTTCTTGTGTAACAGTAATAGGAACTCCACCAATTGCATCTACAACTGTTCTTACAGTATCAAAATTAACTGTTACAAATTCGGTGATATTTAAATCTAAATTTTGATTTAGGGTACTTAGTGCAAGACGTGGACCACCATATGCATAAGCATGTGTTACTTTATCTAATCCATAACCATCAATGTTCATATAAGTATCACGATATACAGAAAGCAATTTAACATCTTTGGTATTGTTATTAATGCTAACAATAATAATACAATCACTTCTAGAACCAGAGAAAGTATCAGAGCGAGCATCAATTCCAAGTAAGGCAATATTTCGATATTCACTTACGTTAGAAGTTTCCACTACTTCTGTATTCACAGCAATTTCATTTGCAGGTAATTCGACATAGTCCATTTTATCTAACTTACTATTAACATACCACCAACCAGCGGCACATAAACCTGCTATAAGTAAAACTAGAATAACAACTATAATAATAACCACTTTTATCCATGTTTTTAATCCTTTTTTTGCTTTTTTATTTTCTTCTTCCATGATTACACCTCTTAAAAAAATTTAATTATATTATATAATAAAATCGAAAAAAAGCAAGTAATTTACAAAAAAAGAGAGATAATTGAAAATGTAATAGCTATTGTGGTAACCCTATGTTAGCCTATAAAATAATCGTACTTATATAAAAATATTTCGCATAGGTAGGACATATTCCATACCATATGCTCTATTTTTACATAGAGTACGATTGATATATATGGTAAAAGAGTGTAATACAAATGTAACCAAAATGTAACTAAAACGTAATAGAATTAACTAAAAGGATAATATATAATAGAAACAGTATAAAAGATAGAAAATAGTAAAAACTACAGAAAAAGGAGAATATAAGACATGTTTTCAATAAAAAATAAACAAGGTGTAACTTTAATAGCTTTAGTGGTGACAATTGTTATTTTAATCATATTGGCAGCAGTAAGTACCAATATGGTGTTGGGTGACCAAGGTATATTTACGAAAGCTCAACAGGCAGCAAATATGATGCATGAAGCAGAAATCAATACACAAGCGAGCTTTAATAGTATTACAGATGAAATAGAAAAAGTATTTCAAGGAGAAGAAAGAGGAACCGACATTTATGTATTTCTATATGATGATGGAATGTTAACATTGGGAACACAAAATAAGCCAATAGAAGGAAAGGCTGTACAAAAAGAATATGGAAACATTAAAGGACAAGAATATTCTAGCTGGATGCTAGAAGATGATAGTAGAATGAGTGACACACCATGGTTTAATGATTCTGCATTGATAACAAAAGTGAGTATTATAGATAAAATTGTTCCATTAACGATGTCTAGTTGGTTTGATAGTTGCATCAATTTAACTGAATTTGAAAATATAGAAAATATAGATACAAACCAAGTAAAGAGTATGAAATGGCTATTTGATACTTGTACAAGTTTACAAACGATAGATTTAAGTAGTTTCAATACAAGTAATGTAACAGATATGTCAGCTATGTTTGCACATTGTAGTAATCTAACTCAGATTTTTGGACTAGAAAACTGGAATACAGAGAGTGTAACAACTATGCAAGACATGTTTAGTAATTGCAAAAAATTAACTAACATAAATCTAAGTAACTTTAATACCAGTCAAGTAGGAAGTATGGTGGGGATGTTTTATAATTGTACTAGTTTAACAAGCTTAGATTTAATAAACTTTAATACAAGTAATGTAACAGATATGTCAGCCATGTTTGCATATTGTAATAATCTAACTCAGATTTTAGGAATAGAAAACTGGAACACAGAGAATGTAACAACTATGCAGAACATGTTTAATGATTGCAAAAAATTAACTAACTTAAATTTAAGTAACTTTAATACCAGTCAAGTAGGAAATATGGGATGGATGTTTTATTATTGTACTAGTTTAACAAGCTTAGACTTAATAAACTTTAATACAAGTAATGTAACAAATATGGAATCTATGTTTGCATATTGTAATAATTTGACTGAAATTTTAGGATTGGAGAATTTTGATACAAGTAAAGTAAAAAAAATGACTTCCATGTTTTATAGTTGCTCAAATTTACAAAATTTAAATCTAAGTAATTTTAATACCAGTCAAGTAGAAAGTATGGGCTGGATGTTTGAACAGTGTAGTAGTTTAACTAACTTAGATTTAAGTACTTTTAATACAAAAAATGTAAAAATTATGACACGTATGTTTTATGGTTGTAAAAATTTAACTACCATTTATGTAGGAGATAATTGGGATTTAACGAATGTTGAAGATACAACAGATATGTTTACCAATTGTGGTACAACTACAACAACTCATAAATAAAGTAACTAACACTAAAAATAAAGAAATGTTAAAAATAATAAAAACATCAATTACCAGAGAATTTTTTAGTTCTCTGGTAAAAAAATACCCTGATTTAGAAGGAAAAT
>CALXJP010000024.1 GCA_944388655.1 uncultured Clostridia bacterium
ACTCACAAATATACATGAATGAATTGCAAAAAGAATTAGAAGAAAAAATTGATGGAAATAAAGAAAGACCAACATTGGAACTGAGTTTAGACCAAACCCAAACAGGAGTAGAAAAAGTAGTTATAACTGCAGAAGCAAAAATTATAGAAGGAAGTATAAAAGAAATAGAAAAACCAAATGGAGAAAAGCAAGAAGGAGATAGTACAACTTATGAAGTAAATCAAAATGGAGAATATACATTTAAGGTAATGAGTGATAAAGGAAAAATGACAACCAAAACAATTTATGTAACAAATATCAAATCAGAAGGAATAGACTTAACAGGATTAGTAACAGGAGAAAATCCTGGACATGAACATATATATGTGAATTCCTTTGATGATACAAGTCATTATGAAGAATGTATGATATGTGGATTAAAACGAAATGCAGTAGCACATAGTATTACAAGAAAAATGGCAATAGAAGATGCAGCAGTATGTTCTTCTAGTAATTATTATATAGATACTTGCTCATGTGGATATTATAAACAAGGGCATATTTCACATACTACGGACAATCGATGGCATACTACAATAGGTACGATGCATCATTATACAATGTGTAGTGTATGTGCTGATTGGCCTAGAAATGAACCATGTGTTACTGTAGACGGACAAAAAATAGATTGTAATCATTTAGGAACTTGTAGTATTTGTGGATATACGTATACTGAAAAGAATCATTGTAATACAAATACAGAAGGAAAATGTTCAGCTTGTGGAGAACAATTATTAGATGTATTAGAATTTGGCTATCAATATGATTCTCAAAATAATGAATATACATTTACGTATCGTTTTAAAATTTTAGACGATAATATTAAAATTAAAGATAATTCTGTATGGTTATGGGGTGATGGAACAAGTGCTACAGGACTTACAAGTGTTTCAAAAACAAACTTAAGAGAAAATGGAATAGAAACAGTTCGAATTGTAGTAAAACCAACAGAAAAATATCAAAATAAATATCTTTTTAGAGGAAGAATTATATTTACATATGGAACAAATAATCGAGAGTTTAATATAGTTTTTGATAAAACGATTATACCATTAACAGCACAATCTTCTATAGACAAAGTAACAGTAACCGATATAGGAGAAACTGCGGGATGGACAAAACAAAAACAAGTTACTGTAAAAGGAACAGATAATTGGAGTAATCAAGTAAAATTAAGCATGCAAGATAATGAAGGAAATATAGTATACCAGGAAGTAGCAGTGCCAGTACAAAATAACAGTTATACCTATACTTTTATTCCAGAAATAGAAGCAGATAGTCAAGGAAAAACATATAAAATAGTAGTAAAAGATGTATTTGATCAAAGTAAAATAAATGAAGTAACGGTATATAATATAGACTTTAAAGCACCAGAACTAGTAAGTCAAACAGAATATACAGAAGAATGGAGTAGAACAAAAAATATTACAGTAGAAGCAACAGATGAAGGAAGTGGAAATATACAAATAGCCTTCAATAATGAAGCTGATTATCAAGTAGGAGAACAAAAAGATGGAAAATATATAAGAAATTATATCTTCACAGGAGAAGTATACAGAGAAGTACAAGGAGCAATTTATCTAAAAGATGCCTTAGGAAATTATCAAATGACAACCATAAAAATAGGAAAGATGGATAATACAAGTCCTACGATTACAAATGTACAGACCGAAAAAACGGATACAGGAACAAAAGTAACAATAGAAGCAAATGATAGAAATGAAAAGCTCGGTGAAGAAGGTTCGGGAATAGCAGGTTATAGCATAACAACATCAAAAGAATTACCATCTGATATAGAATATAAAAGTAATAACGAAATAGAAGTAAAACAAGCCGGAACTTATTATATATATGTAAAAGATAACACGGGAAATATTTCAGCAAGATATACTTTAGAAATTAGTGAATAAAAACCAAATTTTTCTAAAAAACACTTGTATTTTACCAGAAAATGGTGTATACTATATACAGTTGTAGCAAAAAGAGAAAGAAGAGTGGGAACAAATCCCACTCTTTAGTTGGTATAAGGAGGGAAAAATTTGGCTAGTATTGAAGAAAAAGTAGAAGAACTAATTCAGAATCAAGTAAAAGAATTAGGCTATGAACTTTATGATGTGCAATATGTAAAAGAAGGAAAAGATTATTTCTTACGTATTTTTATAGATAAACCAGAGGGAATAGACTTAAACGATTGCGAAAAAGTAAGTAATGAAATTAACCCTATAATAGATAAAGCCAATTACTTAAAAGAAGCCTACTTTTTAGAAGTATCTTCACCAGGGGTAGAAAGAATTTTAAGAAAAGATAAACATTTACAGCAAAATATAGGAAAAGAAATAGAAATAAAATTATTTAAACCAATAGAAAATGAAAAAACACAAGAGGGATTTTTAAAACAATATAATGAAGAAACCGTCACTATAGAAACGAATCATGTAGAAAAAACAATCGATAGAAAAAATATAGCACTAATGAAATTAAAATATCATTTTGAATAAGGGAGGAATTACAAAAATGAAAAGAAAAGAAAAAATAGTAAAAAACGAACCAGCAATCAATAGTACAGAATTAATTTCTGCAATGAATGAATTAGAAAAAGAAAGTGGAATCCAAAAAGATTATTTACTAGATGCTATTCAAACAGCTCTAGTTACAGCATATAAGAAAAACTATGATTGTGAAGAAGAAAATGTAAAAATCACTATGGATAGAGAAACAGGAGAAATACATATCTACTCACAAAAAGAAGTTGTAGAAGTACCAGAAAATGAAAAAACACAAATTAGCTTAGAAAATGCGAAAAAAATAGATGCAAAATATCAAATAGGTGACATAGTAGAACAAGAATTAGTTCCTAAAAACTTTGGAAGAATCGCAGCGGGAACTGCTAAACAAGTAATTG
>CALXJP010000025.1 GCA_944388655.1 uncultured Clostridia bacterium
TTATAGCAAGTCAAATGGCAGCAGCCATTTATGATACAGTAGCAGTAGATATTACAGTAGAACCATATACACTAAAAGCAAGTGGTCAAACTTTAAAATTTCCTGGTTTTATGAGTGTATATGTAGAGTCAGAAGATAATGTAAAAGAAACAAAAAAAGCCAAAAAAGGAGAAGAAGAATATACACAAATCCCAGAGCTTACTGTAGGAGAAGAAGTAAAAAAGAAGAAAATTACTCCAAAACAAAGCTTTACAGAGCCACCACCACGTTATACAGAAGCAAGTTTAGTAAAAGCATTAGAAGAAAAAGGAATAGGAAGGCCTAGTACATATTCTCCAACCATCACTACGATACTAGAAAGAAGATATATAGAAAAAGAACAAAAGCAATTAGTACCTACAGACTTAGGAAAAATTGTTAATCAATTATTAGTAGAAAATTTTGGAGATATTGTTAATGTAGAATTTACAGCAAAAGTAGAAGAAGAATTTGATGAAGTAGCAGAAGGAAAAGAAGAATGGAAACAGGTTATTCGTGACTTTTACACACCATTTGAAAAAAATGTGAAAAGAGTTGAAAAAGAATTAGAACATGTTAAGTTAGAATACGAAGTTTCAGATGTACCTTGTGAAAAATGTGGAAGAATGATGGTAATCAAATATGGTAGATATGGTAAATTTTTAGCTTGTCCAGGGTATCCAGAATGTAAAAATGCAAAACCGTTAGTAGAAACTATAGATGTGCCATGTCCTGTATGTGGAGGAAAAGTACAAAAAAGAAAAACAAGAAGAAGAAAAAACTACTATATATGTGAAAACAACCCAGAAACATGTAATTATATTTCTTGGGATCCTCCAAAAGTAGGAGAAAAATGGGAACCAAAACCAGAAAAAAAGCCTACCAAAAAGGCTAAAACTAAGAAAACAAGGAAAAAGAAAGAAAATAAATCGTAAGAATACACCTAAAATACAGGTGTATTTTTTTGACAAGATTTATATATTAGGTAAAAAAATGTAATATAACTGTAACAAAATTGTAACCAAAAAGTAATAGAATTAACTGAAAGGATAATATATAATGTAAGAAGTATAAATAGAACAAAAACGTGAAAACTAAAGGAAAAGGAGAGAGATGGTAAACATGAAGCAAACCAAAAAAGAACAAGCCGTAACTTTAATAGCTTTAGTGATAACAATTGTAATTCTAATCATACTAGCAGTAGTTAGCATCAATATGGTGTTAGGAGATCAAGGAATTTTTAAGAAAGCACAACAAGCAGCAAACAGTATGCATGATACAGAAGTTAATACACAAATGGCATTTAATAGTATTACAGACGAAATGGATAAAATCATAGCAGGAAACAATACACAAAATCCAGAATTAACTGGCCCATTATTAAAAGATATAGCAAAACCAGGAGATTATGTAAAATATGTGCCAGCAGAAAAAAAGTTTACAATGAAAGAAAATGGAATGAGTGTAACAGAAAATGGTGTAACAACAAATTATACACAAATAGAAGAAGGTATAGCAACGGGATATGATACAGAACAAACATATAATACAAGTGATTATACAGGATTATGGCAAGTATTATATAATGATGAGGAACACGGAATACAAATAATTAGTGCAGGAGATGTTACCAATGGTCAACAATTATATATAGGAAATGAAACTAGCGAAGAAAAAGCAAAACAAGGATATAACAGTTTGGTAGATACATTAAACGGATTTTGTAGCAACTATGTAGATGCAAAATATGCAACAAATGGAAGATGTGTAGGGAGTAACCCAATAAATCCTAGTGATAAAACTAATCAGAATTATGAATTACCATTTGAATATAATGGAAGTACTATAAGTGGATGTAAAATAGAAGATGAAAATTATTTAAATGATTATAATGCTATGACTAACATTGCAACAGAAGAAAATCCAACAGGAATACACAATATAGGACAAAACTATTATCTAGCTTCACGTAAAATAGCTGTTGGTAAATCAACTATAGATTTCTCTACTATATTAATGAACAATGATGTTTTAGCGTGCAATGATATTTTACGTTTTACTCAAGAAGGAATTATAACGTTATCAGCAGTTAGTTATGCTGTCAGACCTTGTATTACATTAAATGATGATATCAAAATAATAAATGGAAATGGAACAAGTAATATGCCATATGAATTAATAAAATAAGATAATCTTCTAGTATAGAAAACGCAAAATATATAAATTAAAGTAAACATTATTCAGTTATTTGAGTAATGTTTATTTGTTACTAAGATAGAAAATGAAATGGAAGAAATTTGAAATAATACTAGATTTGATAATTACTGTTGATAAATTAGTAAAAAATAAAATTATTGAAAGAAATTTTATCTATAACTAGTAATTAACTTTTAATATTTAATCACAAAAATACTCTCCTATCTACTTGTACAAATTCAAATTTTGGTATATAATAGTACACTAATAAAAAAGAAGGAGTAGTAGGGATGTTAAATAAAGCACTATTTGAGCAATTATGCCAAGAAGCAGGAGAAACAAGAACCAAAAAAGCACACGAATATGTAAAAAATAAAAAAGTCAATATAACAAAAGTGTTTTATGAAGATGATGATAATTTTAGTGTTTATGCAAGAGTACATGGTAACTTAGATAACTATACAACAAAAATTCAAGTAGCAGAAGGAGAAATAGAAGATGTTACTTGTACTTGTCCAGATTATGAAACAAACTATGGCAGTTGCAAACATATTGTAGCTACAATGCAAGAACTATGTACGAACGAAGAATATATTCGTATATTTTCAGGTATACAAGAAAAAGAAAATCCATATATAACCAATGCTCAAAAAAGAAAAATGCTAGAAAATGGAAGAATATTCAAACAATTATTACAAACTTTTTATCCAGAAGAAAATATACAACCAAAAGAAACGCAAGAAGTTTTACCACATACTTTACACATAGAACCAAAAATTATATATAACTCATTCCAAAAAAAACTCAAACTAGATGTAAAACTAGGAGATAAACAATTATATAAAATCAAAAAATTATCAGAATTTTATGATAATATGCTTCATCATGCCTACTATAGTTATGGACAAAAATTAGCGTTTACTCATACTAAAGAAGCATTTCAAGAAAAAGATATTCCTCTACTAGAATATATATTAAAATATGCAGAAATCATAAAATATGCTAACGAATCAGCTAGTGAATATGGGTATTATGGAAGAACTATGTCAGATAACAACATAACAATTTCTAACACAGGGATAGATGAACTATTTGAAGTATTACAAGGGCAAAGTATCAATTTTCAAAAAGATGGAATAGATACTAAAATAGTACTATTACCCAATGAACCAAAAATCCAATTCTATTTAAAAGAAAAAAATAATCAATATTATTTAGAACCAAATATAGATGTGTATCATTATGAAATGATATGGGGAAAAGAATATTCCTATATGCTATTAGATAATATCCTATACCGTTGCTCAAAGCAGTTTGAAGAAACAACCTTAAAATTACTAGAAATATTTAGAAAAAACTTCATTACACAAATGGAAATAGAAGAGCAAGACTTATCAAAATTATTCTCAATAGTATTTCCTAAAGTAAAAAAATCTATCGATATAGAAGAAATAGATAAAACCAAATTAGAACAATATATTCCTAAAGAATTAGCAGTAAAAGTATATTTAGATTATGATGAAAACCAATATATCACAGCAGATGTAGAATTTATTTATGGGGATAGAAGCTTTAACCCTATAGCAGAAGAGCCACAAGACATAGCAAGAGACTATATCAAAGAAGATGAAGTAGTCAATATGTTCCTTAAATCACAATTTTTACTAGATACTGAAAATAAAAGGCTCATATTAGTCAATGAAGAAGCCATTTATCACTTCTTATCAGAAAGCATAGAAGAATATATGCAAAAATTTGAAGTATTAGCAACCGAAAACTTTAAACAAAAAGAAATAAAACAGCCACATATAGGAACCTTAGGAGTTCGTATAGAAAATAATTTGTTAAAATTAGACTTTTCACAAGTAGACTTTGACATGCAAGAATTACAAGAAATTATGGAAAAATACAAATTAAAGAAAAAGTTTTTCCGACTAAAAGATGGAAGCTACTTAAACTTAGAAGAAAATAGCACAATGGACTTTATACAAAACATAACAGAAGGAATAGAAGTAGGTTATGCTCAAATAAAAAATGGAGAATTAGCTATACCTGTATATAGAAGTATGTACTTAGAAAAAGCACTAAAAAACGTAAAAGGCACTAATGTACAAAAAAATGGAGAATACAAAAACTTAATCCATAAAATGGAAGAAAAAAATGTAGATACCGAAATAGAGTTACCAAAAGGATTACATGCCAATTTACGTAATTATCAAATAGTAGGTTATCAATGGCTTAAAGTATTAGATGAATATCAATTTGGTGGAATATTAGCAGATGACATGGGATTAGGAAAAACAATTCAACTATTAGCAGTAATACAAAGTTATATAGAAAATGAAAAAAATCCAAAACCAAGTATAGTGGTATGCCCAAGTTCATTAACTTTAAACTGGAAAAATGAAGCAGAAAAATTTACACCTAATTTAAAAGTAAGTGTCATTCAAGGGGGAACAGAAGAAAGAAAACAAAGAATTAAAGAAATACCAGAACAAAATTTGGTAATTACCTCTTATGACTTATTAAAAAGAGATATTGAACTTTATCAAAAAGCAAACTATGATTTTCAATATATTATTGCTGATGAAGCACAATATATCAAAAACAATAATACACAAAATGCAAGAGCTATTAAAGAAATAAAAGCCAAAACAAGATATGCCCTAACAGGAACACCAATAGAAAACTCTTTATCTGAATTGTGGTCTATATTTGACTTCATTATGCCAGGCTACCTATTTAGTTATCGAAAATTTAAAGAGTTATATGAAATACCAATTGTCAAAGATAATGCACAAGAAAATATGAATAAACTAAAAATGTTAATAGAACCTTTTATTCTTAGAAGAGTCAAAACAGAAGTACTAACAGAACTTCCTGATAAAACCGTTACGGTATTAAATAGTCAAATGCAAGATGAACAATTAAAAATATATATGTCATTTATGCAAAATGCTAAACAAGAAGCAGAAAACGAAATTAAAGCAAATGGATTTGAAAAAAGTCAAATACGTATACTAGCTCTATTAATGAGGCTAAGGCAAATTTGTTGCCATCCTTCGCTATTTATTAATAACTATAAAGGGGAAAGTAGTAAATTAAATCAATGTATGGAAGTATTAAAAGAAGGAATAGCAGCAGGCCACAAAATTTTACTATTTTCAGGTTATACAGCTATGTTTCCTATTATAGAAAAAGAGCTAGCAAAAGAACATATATCTTACTTTAAGTTAACAGGACAAACAAAAGTATCAGATAGAATACATTTAGTAGAAGAATTTAATCGAAATGAAGAAATAAAAGTATTTCTCATTTCATTAAAAGCAGGAGGAACAGGGTTAAACTTAACAGGAGCAGATATGGTAATTCATTATGATCCATGGTGGAATTTATCTGCAGAAAATCAAGCAACAGATAGAACTTACCGTATAGGGCAAAAAAGAAATGTACAAGTATATAAATTAATTACCAAAAATTCTATAGAAGAAAGAATTTTTGAATTACAACAAAAAAAGAAAGCTCTTATTGATAATATGTTATCAACCAACGAAACCTTTTTAAACAAATTATCAAAAGAAGAAATTATGAATTTATTTGAATAAGGAGCAATGTATGAAACCATATATTACCATAATCGGAGGAGGACTAGCAGGTTGTGAAGCAGCCTATCAAATAGCAAAGGCAGGAATTCCTGTAAAACTATATGAAATGAAACCAAAAAAGTATTCTCCAGCACATAGTAATCAAAATTTAGCAGAAATTGTATGTAGTAACTCGTTTAAATCTAATCTACATACAAATGCTTGCGGTTTATTAAAAGAAGAATTACTACTATTAGATAGTTTATTGATTCGTATTGCTAATGAAGTAAAAGTTCCAGCAGGGCAAGCTCTAGCAGTAGATAGAGAAATGTTTTCTAAAAGAGTTACACAAGAAATAGAAAACAACCAAAATATAGAAATTATTCATGAAGAAAAACAAACAATTCCAGAAGAGAAAATCGTGATTATTGCTACAGGACCGCTAACTTCTGATACTCTATCGAAAACAATAGGAAATGTAACAGGAGAAGATAAACTAGCTTTTTATGATGCAGCAGCACCAATTATAGAAAAAAGTTCTATTAATATGCATATTGCATTTGTAGCAGACCGTTACGACTATGAAAAACAAGAAAAAAGGGAAGAAGCAAGCTATATCAACCTTCCTATGAATCAACAAGAATATGAAGAATTTTGGCAAGCATTAGTCCATGCAGAAGTAGTAGAACTACATCAATTTGAAAAAAGAGAAATTTTTGAAGGATGTATGCCTGTAGAAGTTATGGCAAAAAGAGGAATTGACACTTTAAGATTTGGTCCCTTAAAACCTGTAGGCTTTATAGACCCAAGAACAGGAAAAAGACCTTATGCCATAGTACAACTAAGGCAAGATAATCAAGAAGGAACCATATATAATATGGTAGGCTTCCAAACTAACTTAAAATATGGAGAGCAAAAAAGAGTATTCCAAAAAATACCAGGACTAGAAAATGCAGAATTTGTAAAATATGGAGTAATGCATCGCAACACATTTTTGCACTCTCCTAGTTTGTTAAATGAAACATATCAAATGAAAAATAAACCTAACATATATTTTGCAGGTCAAATTACAGGGGTAGAAGGATATGTAGAATCAATTAGCTCTGGTATGGTAGCAGCTTTGAATGCCATCAGACAATACAATAATAGACCACCACTTATTTTTCCAAAAGAAACCATGATAGGAGCTTTAGCCCATTACATATCTAGCCCTAACGAAAAATTTCAGCCAATGAACGCTAATTTTGGAATATTACCACCTTTAGAAGAAACAATAAAAGATAAAAAAATAAAATATAATCAATTAGCAGATAGAGCCATAGAAAAAATCAATCAAATGAAATAAAATATTACAAATTATTACAAAATATTACATTTAAGTAACAAAAATATTAAATTTTTGTTACTTTTTTGCGAAATTTACATAATACAGTTGCTAATAGCTAGCAATTGTGTTAAAATAATATTTAGATGAATAAAAGACAAAATATGGATATATTTTGAAAGGGGTACCAATATATGAGTGAAATAGAAGATATGAAAAAAGTAATGAATGATTACAATAAAGCAAGAGCTACAATAAAAAACAAAAACGAAGAGTTAAGATATACTACTATATCTGCACAAGAGGAAGTAAAAAGAAAAGATAAGGAAATATTACAACTAACAACTAGAATGAATGCCGAAAAAGAAAAATTGGAAAGAAATGGGGAAAAGCCTTTTGAGCAATATAGAAGAGAAATAGCACAAGAACAAATTGATGACAGGTTTGAGCGTGAAGTAAGAAAAGAACAAGAGAAAAAAATTAAAAGTATGGAAGAAGAAATTAAACAAGCTCAACAAGCAAAAGAAGAACAAGAAAAGGCTAATAAAGAAAAAGTTGAAAATGCTGAAAAGAAACTACAACAAAATAGAGAACAATTAATGAATGGAGTAGCTTCACAAGAAAACATTATAGCTGTTAATAAAGGATTAAAAAGTTTAGATGGTGAAATTCGTAAAAAACAAACAGAATTAGCTAAAAAACAAATAGAAGTCCAAGAATATTTTAATGATATAGAAGAGGGAAAAAAGAGTAAAAATATATTAGATTTATATAAAGAAGTAGATAGCATAAAAGATGAAATTAAAAAACTAGAAAATGACAAAGATAAATATACTAGATTTTTAGATGTTTTAAAAAGTATTCGTGATAAATCAATGCAAAAACAAATTGATGCCATGAATGCAGCAATAGCAAGACCAAAAGTAGAACCTACTAAAGAAACAAAACAAGAAACAAAAACAGAAGCTAAACAAGATAAATCAAATTTCACACCAGAGCAAATAAAAGCAATGGAAGAAATGAAACAAAAAATGGAAAACCCAACATTTCATGCAAGAGATGCAAAGGATGTTCATATTCCAACAGGAGAAGAACTTACAGAACCAGCAAGTGTAACTATGCCAGAACAAAATAAAAACAAAGTAGCACCAGAGCAATATACGCCAGAACAAATAGAAATGATGAATAATTTAAGAAATGAAATAGAAAATCCAACATTTCATGCAAGAGATGCAAAGGATGTTCACATTCCAACAGGAGAAGAACTTACAGAGCCAGTAAGACAAGGCAAAGCAGAACAAATCAATAAAACTAAAGTTATAGTAAAACCAGCTGTTGATAAAGTAGAAATTGATGTAGAAAGAGGAGAAATTTTTATAGTAACATCAAGAGAAGGTAGAAAAATAAAATCTATTAATGATGTGTTTAAAAAATTATCTTTAAAAGATGCAATTTCAAATAGAAAACAAATTTTAAAAACTGAAAAAGTAAAAGAAATGATAAATGAATTCTGTCAAGAAAATGAAATGGGATTTTTCAGTAAACTAAAATTAAGAAGAAATGTTAACCCAGCAGTTGTATATGCTATTCAACAATATGGAAACAAAGAACAATTAAGCAATTATATTAAATCTTTAGGAGGAAAAGAAAAGCTAGGAATTCCTGTTCACTACAATTTAAAAGGTGCAGATATAGATACACCAGAATTTAAATTAATGAATAAACTAGCAAAAAGAAACAAAGACATAGAAGGTATTACAGCAGAAGGCATAAAAGAAAACTTGTGGGATAAATTAGTAAATAAAGTAAAACAAGCAAGAATGCCAGCTCCAGAAGAAGTAAAAAGTTTAAATTCAGGAGAAGAAAAAACTAATACAACTGAAAATGCACGTGAAAAATTTGCAAAAGAAAATGAAGTTTCACAAGAAGTAAAAGAAAATATTAATAAAGTAGAAGAAAAAGCACAAACAGAAAAATCTCAAGAAAAAGCTTCAGAAACTTCACAAGAAAAATCATCAGAATCAGAACGTTAGAATCAAGAAAAAAACGAAAAAAACATTGACATAAACGTATAATCATGATACAATATTAATCGCAAATATTATGCCAAAAAAAGGCAATAATATTGCGATTTTATTTTTGTTTAGGAGGTGAAATTTAAGTGCCAACAATTAATCAATTAGTTAGAAAAGGAAGACATTCAGTAAAAGCAAAATCTACATCACCAGCTCTTCAACATGGATATAACTCAATGAAAAAAAGACAAACCAATAAAAGAAATAAACAAAAAAGAGGTGTATGTACAGTTGTAAAAACAGTTACACCTAAGAAGCCAAACTCAGCATTAAGAAAAGTAGCCAGAGTTAGACTTTCTAATGGTTATGAAGTAACTTCTTATATTCCAGGTATAGGACATAACTTACAAGAACACAGTGTTGTTTTAATAAGAGGAGGAAGAGTAAAAGACCTTCCAGGTGTTCGTTACCATATTATAAGAGGAACTTTAGATACAGCAGGAGTAAAAGACAGAATGCAAGCTAGATCTAAATATGGAGCAAAACGTCCAAAAAAATAAGATGTAGTAAATAATTAGTGCGCAGTAAAACTATGAATTGCAGGATTGATTTAATAATATATTAAATTGGTACTTAAATTAAAAATAGATTATACGCACTATACGGAAAAGAAAATCTTTTCAGAGTACCTATTGATATTGAAAATAATATCAAAAATAAAATTAAGGAGGGAAGAATAGTGCCAAGAAGAGGATTTATAGCAAAAAGAGATGTTCTAGCAGATCCAATCTATAACAGTAAAATTGTTACAAAATTAGTAAACAATGTTATGCTAGATGGTAAAAAAACAGTAGCACAAAAAATTGTATATGATGCATTTGACATCATAAAAGAAAAAGAACAAAAAGATCCACTAGAAGTATTTGAAGCAGCACTTAACAATGTAATGCCTGTACTTGAAGTAAAGGCAAGAAGAGTAGGAGGAGCTACTTACCAAGTACCACTAGAAATTAGACCAGAAAGAAGACAAACTTTAGGGTTAAGATGGTTAGTTATTTATGCTAGAAATAGACATGAAAAAACAATGGCTGAAAAATTAGCAGCTGAAATTATGGATGCAGTAGCTGGAAACGGTGGAGCATTCAAGAAAAAAGAAGATATGCATAGAATGGCAGAAGCTAATAAAGCATTTGCTCATTATAAATGGTAAAATGAATTTACAAAGCGTTTGATAAAAGCGAAAGGGGGAAATAACAAAAATGGCAGGAAGAGCTTACCCACTAGAAAGAACTAGAAATATAGGAATCATGGCTCACATAGATGCTGGTAAAACAACAACAACAGAAAGAATTTTGTTTTATACAGGTAAAACTCATAAAATAGGTGAAGTACATGATGGTGGAGCTACAATGGACTGGATGGAACAAGAACAAGAAAGAGGAATTACCATTACTTCAGCCGCAACAACATGCTTTTGGAACAATAATAGAATTAATATTATTGATACACCAGGTCACGTTGACTTTACAGTGGAAGTACAAAGATCTCTAAGAGTTCTTGATGGTTCCGTTACCGTTTTAGCAGCAAAAGGTGGTGTACAACCACAAACGGAAACAGTTTGGAGACAAGCTGACAAATACCATGTTCCAAGAATGGTATATGTTAATAAAATGGACGTAACAGGTGCAAACTTTGAACTATGTATTGAACAATTAAAAAATAGATTAAAGGCAAATGCTGTTGCTATACAATTACCAATTGGAGCAGAAGACAATTTCAAAGGAATTGTTGACTTAATCAAAATGAAAGCATTCATTCATAAAGACGATTTAGGAAAAGAAATTGAAGAATGCGAAATTCCAGCAGATATGTTAGAAAATGCAAAGGCTCATCGTGAAGCAATGATTGAAGCTGCAGCAGATCAAGATGAAGAATTAATGATGAAATATCTTGAAGGAGAAGAACTAACAGAGGAAGAAATTAAAAAAGGACTAAGAAAAGGAACTATTGCTAACACAATAGTACCAGTATGTTGCGGTTCTTCTTATAAAAACAAAGGTGTACAAGAATTATTAAATGCCATTGTTGACTATATGCCATCACCATTAGATATACCACATATTAAAGGTGTTGACTTAGATGGTAATGAAGTAGAAAGAAAAACATCTGATTCAGAACCATTTGCAGCATTAGCATTTAAAATTGCAACAGACCCATTTGTTGGAAAACTATGTTTCTTTAGAGTATATTCAGGAACATTAGATGCTGGTTCAACAGTATTAAATTCTAACAAAGATAAAAAAGAAAGAATTGGAAGAATTCTACAAATGCACTCAAATCACAGAGAAGATATTGATAAAGTATATGCTGGTGATATAGCAGCTGCAGTAGGATTAAAAGAAGTAACTACAGGAGATACACTATGTGATGTTAATGCTCCAGTTATCTT
>CALXJP010000026.1 GCA_944388655.1 uncultured Clostridia bacterium
ACCACTATACCTATAACTATAATTAAAACAATTAAAATACCAATAATTATTTTCTTATTTTTGTTCATTTTAACCACCAGTTTAACCTTTCATTTTATAATTTAATAATAAAGATAAATTACTATTTCTATTATAATATCATAAAAAAAAAAATTACTCTATACTTTCGTATAAAGTAATCAAAAAATTGTAATTTGTCTTTATTATATTTATATAATAATATGCTTTTCATATTTTTTTAATTGATTGACTTTATAATATTTAATTCTCAGATAAAAGTTTTATTAGTCTTGTATCGTTATATAATCTTTCTCTTCCTACTTTTTCAGATTCTAAAAGCCCTATTTCTTCTAGCTGATTTAAATATGAAGTTGCAGTAATTTTAGTAACCCTACATGCTTTTTCTATATATGCTATTTTTGTATAAACTTCACAAAATAAACTTTCTAATTTTAGATTATTTATGTATAAAAACGCTCGATTATCAAAGTTTTATGCAATATTTTTAATTATTTATCATTCATTGTTCAAAAAATTCATAACTAAATCAATAATTACATCTTTTTTTTTTTTTTTATACTCAGCTATAAGTAATGTTAGTGCTGCGAGTGTATTATTGTCAATAACTTGTCTTTCATTTTTATATAAAATCCCGTAGAAATTTAAAAAATATATAAATAAAGTAGCTGCAATTCTTTTGTTTCCATCGGCAAAAACGTGATTTTTAACTATTAAATATAGAAAATTTGCAGCTTTTTCTTCTATGCTTTTATAAATATCTTGTCCATCAAAGCTTTGATATATATTGCCTATAATTGATTCTAACCCTTTATCTCTTTCAACTGCAAATAAAGAACTTTCTTCATTAAATCTTAACTTGTTTATAATATTTATACACTCTTCATATTTTATCTTCCTTTCATCAGTATTTCCTTTGATTTTTTTCAATGTTCTATGGTCATAATCATCTAATAAGTCTAATGCTTTTGAATATTCTCCTAATACTTTTAAAATTTCTTTTGCATCATTTCCTTCTAATCTTTCATCAATTCTATTAGCAATATCTATTAACTTTACTGTTTTTTCTAAATATTCTAATCTTTTTTGATTTACTGCATATCCTTTTAACATATAATCTTTTAAAACTTTAGTTGCCCATTTTCTAAATAAAATACCATTTTTTGATTTCACACGATATCCAACAGATATAATCATATCAAGATTATAATAATTAGTAGGCTTATCAGAAAATTCGGAATTTCCGAATTTAGTCATCGTTTCATTTTCTATCAATTCTCCTTCTTTATATATATTTTTAATGTGCTCATTAATAGTAGATTTTGATTTCTTAAATAATTTTGACATTTGATCTTGTGTTAGCCAAACAGTTTCATCTTTTAAGTTTACTTCTAACTTTACTCCTTGGTTTTCAAATAAAATAATTTCATTTTTCTTTTCTTTCATAAGAACACATCCTTTATATTAAATTTAGTTCTTAGTATAATTATTATAGAACTTTTGTTCGCATTATATAATATTATAAAAGAAAAGTCAATCTTATTGTTTAAATTTATCATTAAAAATATTCTTACTTTATCCAATTTATATAATCTTCGTCAGTTTCTTTTCCCGTGAACCTTTTATTACTTATAAAGTTTAAATTTTTGTATGTGTTTTTCAAATCTTTAAAACTGCCTTCTGAACCAGAACCACCACTTGTTACAAATACATAAATGTTTTTTCCTTCTAAATTATTTTTTTCAATAAAAGTATTTATTATGGTAGGTGCTGTGTACCACCAAACTGGAAATCCTAATATAACTGTATTATATTCTGCAATATTTGATACTTTATTTAAAATTTGTGGTCTAAAAGCTTTGTTCTGCATTTCGATAGATGACCTACTTTGCTTATTTGTCCAGTCTAAATCCTCTGATGTATATTTTTGTGTTGGTTCGATTTCAAATAAATCTCCATTAATTGCATTTGCAATTTTTTCTGCTACCTTTTTGGTAACACCACTTGCTGAAAAATAACTTACTAAAACTTTACTCATTATCAATTCCTCCTATCATAAAATAAAATTAATAGTACCATATAGAACAATTTAGCTATTTTAGTCATATTATGTTATATAAGACAAAATAAGAAGGTGAAAAAATGGAACATTTAAAAAATCAGTATTATTTTTAATCATGCTTTTAATACTTCCCATTGCATCTTATGCTGTAACTGTAACAGCAGCAAATGAAACATCACAAGCTGATATATTAATAGCTATTATTCTTGGAATACTCTTATTATTCATTTTGATTAGTATTATTTGTTTATCCATATATTATACCAACGATAATTGTTAATAAGAACAAATTGTAAACATTTGTACTAATTTTCTCTTTCTTCATTAGCTTTCCGAAAATTTGAGACTAGCATCTGAAGCACCCCCTTATTAAACTTTTTTGTCCAATAATGGGGACTCACTTTACCTCATATGCTAGTCATTTTTTCGTTTTTAGGAATAAAGAATTTACTCATATCGTTTTTTTCAAGAGTAAGTAATGCTACTTTGTTTTCTATACCACCACCATAGCCTGTTAGACTTCCGTTTGTTCCAACAACTCTGTGGCAAGGTATGATAATACATATTGGATTCCAACCTACAGCTCCTCCAACTGCTTGACTAGACATTCTTTTTATTCCTCTATTCTTAGCAATTATTTTAGATATATACTTATATGTTATAGTTTTCCCAAAAGGTATGTTATTTAAAATATCGATAACTTCTTTTCTAAATGGCGTTATATTATTTATTTTATATTCTGGTATAAAATTAGGCTCTTTTCCACTAAAATATATATCAAGCCATTTGCTTGTTTCTTTAAATATTGGTAATTCTTTTTCTTCACAGTTTACTTCATGTTTTTTGCTATCTCGTGAACCTTCAAACCATAGACCTGTTAGATATTTTCCATCACTATTCATTAGCATATCTGAAAAATTATTCGGTGTTTTGTATGAATATGTGTATATCATAAACTATATTCTCCCCTATATTAAAATGAATATATATAATTTATCACATTTTTTAGACATTTTCAATACTTCATCTTTTGTACTATTTAATATAAAACACATCACACATATTTAATCTTTTTAAATAGGTTACATTATACAAATTAGTAGACTTCTTTATGATATTTACTATTTTATCATTATCTTGCCAATCATTTATAAAAACAAGAATTCCATTAGATAAGTCTTTATCCTTAAATATTTCTGCAATCTTTTCTTCTGTACAATCCATATCTTTTGCAATGTAGGATTCTTCAATATTAGCAAATAACAATATATCATCTAAAAATCGGTTATTGTGAGAATCTAATAAATATAATGCAGGAACATCTTTAAGATTTCCTTTTATTTCTTCTACTATGTCAGCCATATTAGAATACATCACTTGTGGTTCAATGGTAAAGTCCTTTATAAAAAGTAATATATTATCTAAGGGTATTCCTTCAATTTTTGGTATAATTGTTATTGGTATATTACATTCTTGTTTTAATTGCTCAACTAACTCTGTTTTGCTAGAATACAGGTTTTCTTCTTCATTTCTCAAATCTTTTCCAATAACCAAATCTATAAGTTCATTGGATAAAAATATCATTATACTCATCATGATAAATATTGTCATCATGATTTTATGAATAGTTTTCTCTTGAAACATTGTAGACATTTTATTATATATTCCATATATAACAAGAATAAATATCATGTGTGAAATGGGTAATATGTATCGTAGTTCTAAAAAGGGTGAGCATATGGAAACTATTAGAAAGTAAAATAAAGTTGGTACTGCTATATATTGGATATATTTGTTTTTAGTTTTTACTACTCTTTTGTGTTTTACTAATTGATATACTAAAATTGCCATAGTGAATATTGCTAGTAACCATAATGTATTATTAAAAACATAAACATTTGTTATAAGTACATATATAACTATATTAGCAAAATATTGATACATATTTGCTAAATGATTGAATACGCCTTGCCCTCTATATCCAAAAAATATATGATTGATTGAATAGGGAAATATCCATAAAGAGATTGCTCCTGCCATTATCATTGCTAATATATATTTTCTAAGCAATTTGTATTTTTTTTCTTTTATATATCGAATAACAAACATGGTAAATAATGCTATTAAATAAAATAAGTAATAATAATGTGTTAGTGATCCTATTAAAGCAGAAATACTTATTCCTAATAAAACCATATTATTTTCCTTTTCTAATAATTTTAAATGCAAATATGTAGTTATTACTATAGTTAATGTAGATAACGCATACATTCTAATAAAAATCACATTTGTTATGGATGACAGCATTATGCTGGATGTAAAAGCTAAAATTGCAGATTTTTCTTTATATCTATGTTTTCCTTTCAACAGCTTACTAATGATTAAATACATAAATATAGTAATCAATATGTATATCCCTATATTTAATAAAATTCCTGTCCACTTAGAATATTGATTTATATTTAATCCCATCGCTATTCTTAATAGTAAATAATAAAATGGCGGATGACTGTCATTTTTTTGATTTTCGTAAACTTGTGAGAATTCATCTTTTTCGTTTTCATTTACTGCCAAATAATCTTGATAATACTCTTTTGTATGCCATGTATTATAAAAATCACTATTATCTTGTATCTCTGTTTTATTATAGCTTGCTAATCCATAAGAATATGCTTCATCCATATGTAAATAGGATTTTTTTTGTCCCGCAATAACAAAAATGATAGTTTGTAGTATAATCAATATATTTATTATGATGATTATTTTTTTATTATTTTGGTTCATACTTTCCTCCCTATATGAAAGAGAAAAAAGTTTAAAAAAAGTTACAAAAAAATTGTAACTTTTAAGATTTTTTTAAAATTCAATAATTTTAGCATGATAATCTTGTGCATTACTAATTAATTTTTCTTTTGTTTTTCCAACATAAACATTTTTATTCATATATAATTTTCCATCTTCTATTTTTATATTAGTATTAAATTCTCCCCAATTATCTATATACCATTTATATATTTCTTGTAATTCTTCATCATTATATCCACTAACCATTGTTCTTGCATTTACACATATATCATTTTTATCAAAAGTTAATATGGTTTTGTTCTCCACTGTTTCTTTGTTTTGTTCTTCATCTAATATGTTTTTTAAATTTTCTTTATAACTTGTATATTCCATTAAGATGTGTGTATAGTCTTTTCCTTGTTTGATATTTCCCGTATTAAAATTATAGATTATCCAGTTACCATCCTCATCTTGTATAATTCTATAAGTATTCCAAAGACTTATTGCTATTAAACATACTATACAAGTAATGACAATACTGATGATTATCTTGAATGTTATTTTCTTTTTAATGTTTTTAATACATTTGATTTCTTTTTCTCTTATTTCTGTGTTAGGTTGTTCGCTTTTCTGTAAATTAAAAACTTCATTTTGTTGCATTTTTTTTAATAAGGTTGAACACTTATTACATTGTTTTAGATGTTCTTCTATTTGCTTTTTAGTTTCTTCACTAACTAGATTTTCTACATACAATGGTAATAAATCTTCTATCATACTGCAATATGTACTAGTTTTGTTTTCTTTCATCTTGTCCTCCTTGTAAATATTTTAATAAATCTTTTTTTCCTCTATAAAAAACTACTTTAGCCCAAGTTTCATTTTTTCCTATAACTTCTGCAACTTCTTTAAAAGAAAGTCCTAATAATCTTAAATATATTACATTTCTTTCATTTTCAGTAATATTTTGTAATCCCTTATATAATTCTAGTTTTTCTTGATTGGAAATAAGAATTTCCTCAATAGAAGAACTGTGTATCTGTGTTATATCATCTATGTTTTCATAAATATTTTGTTTGGAATGCTTATAATATAAATGTTTGGCAATAACACAAAGCCAAGTAATTACTTCGCAATTCCCTTTAAATTTGTTTATTTCTTTTATCGCTACGCAAAATGTTTCTTGCGTTAATTCTTCTGCTAAATCAGAATTATGAGATAAACTAATTAGATATTTATAAACATTTTGATAATATTTATTACAAATGTCCTCAATATCATACATTATATAATTCCTCTCTTATTTTAACTATTTTTCTATCATATTTATTGTTTTTATAAATTCAATTATTTGTTTACTTGAAATTGGACCAGAACGCAAAATTTTAATTTTTTCAGTAGAGCAATCTACAATTGTACTTGGTATATTCCATGATACTGTGCCTTCCAACATTCCATCTAAATTGGGAAAAGTTTTTTCTATTTCATCTAAATTTTTACAAACATTCTCTCCACTTTTATTGGCACTACTCATAAAAATTGGACAATTCACATTTTGGATAAGTTCTTTTAATTCCTGAGATGTAGCCATTCTAATGGCAACAGTTCCATCACTATTTCCTACATAATCAGGAAGTTCATTTCTCTTTTTTAAAACTAATGTAATAGGACCTGGCATAAAATTATGTATAAGTAGTTCTGCTTTTTCATTAATAATGGCAATGCTTCTTATTTGCTCTTCATCGGCACACATGACAGAAAAAGCTTTATTTTTTGGTCTATTCTTTAGTTTTATCAGGTTTACCCATGCTCTTTCAGAATTTATTTTTGAGCATATACCATATACAGTATCTGTTGGCACACTGATTACGCCGTCATTATTTAAAATTTTTGCTATTTCTTGTATTTGATTTTTATTATATCTTTTTACCATGTTATCCTTTCCTTCAATTATACTAATAAATTTTCCTACTACTTGCATATATCATATGCATATTTGCAAGCTAGAATACGCTTTACGGCTGTATTAATGGTATCTTCAGAAATTATGTTTTGTTGCAGAGCTTTTAGTACTTCTTTCCTATGAGTTTCAAAATCTGATGTTATAATCATGTCATTCCCAGCAAGAAGTGCTTGTACTGCCGCTTCTCCATTTTCCACATATGTTTTTACTGCATCCATTGCTAAATCGTCAGTCATAATAATACCTGTAAAATTTAATTCTTCTCTTAAAATATTATGTACGTTTTTAGATAAAGATGCTGGTAAGTCACTATCCATGCACTTGACTATATTATGATTTACTAAAATAGCTGGTCCATCTGATTCTATTCCACTAATAAATGGTAGAAAATCACTATTTTGAAATGTACTATAAGGTCTTTCATCTATTGCAATTCCAGTATGTGTGTCTACATTATCTCCATATCCAGGAAAATGCTTCATAACAGATATCATATTATCTGCATTCATTGTTTTAATTAATTCAGATACATATATTGCTGTCTTTTCTGCACCTCTTCCATAAGACCTTTTATATATAAAGGATGATGTATCTGTTGGAACATCTGCTACTGGAGTTAAATTCATATGTATTCCTATACTTTTTAGTAAAGCAGATTTTTCTTGTGAATCTTCTAAAATGGCTGGTAATTGTCCTTTTTTCCATATTTGCTGAGGAGATTCAAATGGTGAATCTCTAAAAGCTTTGTAACTACTTACTCTAACAACTGTTCCTCCTTCTTCATCTACACCAAAGATTAAGGGAATTTTGCTAGCCTCTTGACATGCTGTTAATTGTGATAATATAGATTCTTTTGTTTCATTTTTAAAATCTCTTCCAAATAAAATATATCCTCCTGGAGCATAATTGGTAATCTCCTCTATTACACCATCTTCTGGATATCTTACTAAAAATACTTGTCCTACTTTTTCTTCTATCGACATAGTACTTAATATTTTCTCGGCTTGATGATAATATTCTTCAAAAAGTTCTGTGTAGATAATATGGTTGGTTGTTTCATTTTTTATCTGTTGAATATTAGTTTGATGATTCGTAGTACTAATAGAGAATTGCCCTTTTACATCTTTTTGTAAAAGAATTGTTTTTCCTAAGTAGAAAATAGTAACAGCCATAGCTAAAAGTAATATAATTAATATACTTATGATGATTTTATTCTTTTTCTTATCATTCATCATTAATCTTTTCCTTCCTTTTTAGCCAATTTTAATTATTAACTTTTCTTTTGTATATACACCTTGATACATATCTTCTATAGTTTGCTTTAACTCTGCATTAGATGTAACTTCCTCTGTATAACTATAAGTTAAAATATAATAATCTTTATGGCATAGTGTATATTGTATTCCTTCACACTTTTTAAAACCTGCTTGATAATAATATTTTAATCTTCTTTGTATAGTTGTTAATTCCTGCTGATGATGGGCATTTTTTTCTGATTCTACTTCTAATATAATCATAGTTGCATAAGATAAAAAATGCTTAATTTCTTCTATGAATTTTTTCCCTATTCCTTTTCCTCTATAAGGTTTGAGAACAGCAAGGTGTGTTATTAAAACTTTTTTATCTTTTTCTATAGTAATAAAATATGCCATTTCTTTTTCGTTTTCTTGGTATACATATACCTGATGTATGTTTTGCTTGCTAAATTTCAAAAAGTCATTCTCCTCTGGAATTGCCTCTGAAGAAAAGTCTTCTTTCATATATTCATATATTTTATGCATATTCTGCATTTGCACTCTTTGTATCATGTAATTTTATCCTTTCCATAATATGATTAAAGATGTACTATAATGTAATCTTCTTTTTCTATAATAGAACCTTCTGTAGGAAATACCGGCATATTTTTTATGGCTTCTGTTGCTTCTAAGTACATTTTGATATTCCCTCGTTTTAAATCATAACCTAAATAATGAAAGAATTTCAAAATTTCAGTATTTGGTTCTCCAAAAGCTGCTATACCCCAAGCTAAATAAGAAGCTACATTGGTTTCATTAATTTTTAACCAATACCTATCATCGCCTAAATCTTTATAAGATATATTCCATACTTTTGCTAATGCTTTTACTAATTCAGCTTGCCAAGTATTATTTTGTACATAGGTTTTTTCTTTGATATCTGCCGGAATATCTTGACTCACCATAAATATTACAGGTTTATTTAAATCATAACTTTTTTGTAATTCTTGCCCTACAGCTATGGCTACATTTTTTTCATAGTCATATCTTCTTACATTTAAGTAAAACCATTTATGTAACTCTTTGGTTTGAAAGAATATCATAGTAAAAAGAATAAAAAGGAATGCATATTTTATCCATTTTACTTTCTGCATTGCCAGTATACAATTAGCTAACAGTAAAAATATAAAAGCAATAAATAAAGGAAATACTTGGCAAGTTCTATAAGGAGATGCTGTGCCTTGTATAATAGATAATATAACAGTACATACCATTAATCCTAAAAAACAAAGAGAAAGCCATCTTTTTTTCTTTTGAAAAAGTGATTTAACTAAAAATAGTAAACAAATTAGCATAGCGATAACCAATATAGTTATTGGTAAATAATAAACGGCTGCAATGCCATATTTGGCTAAAACAGTATTTTTAAGGTTTGCTAAACCTCCTGTTATTCCTAAGGTTTGATAATAAATACTTTTTGCAGCTCTAGTACTTGGTTCTATTCCACCTATTTTTTGACACACTTTAGGAATAATAACCGTTAGCTCAATGGCAAAAATGAGAATAACGATATATACCATTGCTTTTTTGATTAAATCTAGAATTTTTATTTCATCTTTTTGATATATTCCTTCTAAAATCAAAGTAATTAACATCCCACATAGAAATACTGGTGCAAAAGATTCATATAGTCCTATTGCTAAAAATATACATAAACCAGCAATAATCGCATATCTCACTTTTTGGCACTGTAATAGTTCATAGATTGAAATGCAAGATATTCCTATAAGAAAAAATCCTATGCCTATACTAAGGCTTGCTGGTGTATACACAAATATTTCATGTATCAGAGGATATGATATGAAGAAACCAGAAAAAATTAGGTAAGCTACTGGATGTATTTTATTTTTTGCTATTTCTTTAAATAATATACAAAAAATCATTGCCGACAAAATTAAGAATATAACAGCAATACAGTCTACAAAAAAAGGATTAAACTCCATAATGTTAAATACACTATGAATAAGTACTGCTCCTATTCTTCCTTGTGCAATTAATTCTCCTCCTTCATAATATCTATCAGCCGATAATGTATCTATATTAATACTTTCATGTGTTAATACAAAGCCAAAGCTCAATAAAGCAATTATTATAACAGGAATGATATAAGTTACATCTGTTAGCAATTCTCGAAAACTTTTTTTATACTTCTCCATGATATATTTCTTCCTTTCTCATATGCTTATTAAAAATTAATTCTTTTTTCTTCTATGACTAAAGGTCTTTTCATGACTCTTGTATTAATAGCCAAAATATATTCCCCTAGTAAGCCAATAAAGAATAACTGCACAGCACCTAAAAAGAATATGCCAATTAATAAAGGTACCATTCCAGCTGCGAATCTATCCCAATAAATTAATTTTAAAATTAAATAAACTAGGCCAATAATAAAACTAAGTACTCCTATCAAAATGCCTAAGAAAGTAGCTAATCGTAATCCTATTTTCGTATAAGAAGTAAAACTTAACATAGCTGCATCATATAGTCGGTAAAACGTATTGTGTGTTTTACCAGCTCTTCTTTTTGGTTGTTCATAAGGAATTTCTTTTCTTTGATACCCTAACTCTGCAACAATTCCTCGTAAAAAAGGTGTGGGATCTTCTAATTTTTTTAAAACTTGTATAAAGTCTTTATCATATAATCCAAATCCAGTAAAATGTTCAATTTGATCTGTATCCGATAATCTTTTGATTAATTTATAATAAATAGAACGTAAAAAATATATCAGTTTATTTTCTTGACTTTTCTTTTTTATGCCTATAACAATTTTATATCCTGCTTCCCATTCTTGTATAAACTGAGGTATCATTTCTACAGGATCTTGAAAATCTGCTGCTATCAGTATTGTACAATCCCCTGTTGTTTGCAACATAGCATAATAGGGAGAATTAAATTGCCCAAAGTTTTTAGCATTGAAAATTGCCTTAATATTTTTATTTTTTTCACATAATTGTATAATTTTTTCTTTAGTTTTATCTGTAGAACAGTTGTCAATTAAAACTAATTCATAGGTATAATTTTGTAATTTTTCTATTTGTTGTATAATTGCTTCACTAATAGGTTCTACATTTTCTTCTTCATTATAGCATGGAACTACTATACTAATTTTTTTCATACCCTTTTCTCCCCTATTTTTCACTAATATTTCTTGTATTTTATCATAATGCTTATGGTTTTACAAGAAAATTTTTGATTTAAAAATGTTTGCTTTTTTTATGTGTTTTGATATAATACAGATGTACAAATTATAGAAAGGGAAGTGAAATTCATGATACAACGTTCAGAAAATCCGGACTTTGTGAATGCCTTTTTAGATTATTCTATTACTATATTAAATAAATCACCTAAATCTATTGCAGAATATAATTATGATTTACATATGTTTTTAAAATTCATGAAAATGCATTTTAAGCTTACTAAGGAAACCAATATGAAAAATATCTCTGTTAAAGATTTTCCTGCTGAAATGCTAAAAAGAATCACGCTAGATGATATTCATTCTTTCATTTATTATATGGCAATTGATAATAACAGTAAGGCTGCCACAAGAGCTAGAAAAATATCTACTATTCGTATCTTCTTTCATTATCTTTCTGTGAAAACTGACTTAATTAGTATCAACCCAGCGCAAAACCTAGAAACACCTAAGCAAGATAAACGTTTGCCTAAGTACCTTACCTTAGAAGAAAGTAAAAAACTACTTCATATGACTGAAAATGAAGATAGTAAATATAAAGAAAGAGACTTTGCTATTATTACTCTATTTTTAAATTGTGGTATGCGTTTATCCGAGTTAGTTAGTATTAATATAAAAGATATCAACTTTGAGGAAAAAACATTACGTGTTATTGGTAAAGGAAATAAAGAAAGAACCATCTATTTAAACAATGCTTGTATTGATGCTTTAAATAGCTATTTAGCTGTTAGACCAATAGAAGGCGTAAAGCATGATGCTAAAAATTCTCATAAAGCATTATTTTTAAGCGAACGTAAAGAAAGAATTAGTAATCGTACAGTGCAATATATTGTTAAGAGAGAATTAGAAAAAGCAGGTTTAGATACGGAAAAATTTTCTGTTCATAAATTAAGGCATACAGCTGCCACTTTAATGTATCAACATGGAGTAGATATTCGTGCATTACAAGAATTGCTTGGCCACAAAAGTATTTCTACTACCGAAATTTATACACATGTGAATAATGAACAAATTAGAGATGCTGTAAATCAAAATCCTTTGAATACCAAAAATTAGCCACCTTTACATTAGGTGGCTTTTTTTAAAGACTTGGAAAATATAATGGTTCTTTTTTTGTTTCTAGAAGTTTTGACATACCGCCTTTTAAAATTCAAAGCAGGGTTTTCTAAGAAAGATTTTTCTACTCTTTTGTTTTTGATTTGGATTTTTTCTTCTTGTTCCATTTCAATAGAATCAAAAGAATAGTTATCCTCTAAGTACTGTATAACAGTTTTAATTACTTGGTAGGTATCCTTTTTATAGCGGTTTCCTAAGGCGTAATGTAAAATGGCTTTTTCCTTTTTTCTCTCAATAATAATAACACCAATTAAGACACAGTAAAAATTAAAAACACTTAAAACAATGTAGTTTGTCATACTTGACATTTTTTCTAACTCCATCGTTATTTGCTGCATATTACTGTCATTAGAGAACAATAAAGGAAAAGCTTTTTTTAAGCTCTTTACATCTAAAACTTCTTTTAACTCTTGTTTCCGACAAAATGGTTTAAGAGTTATTGTTTTGGCCATATTCTTTTCCTCCTATAAGAATGATAAACCTATTATATCGTATTTTACATAATATTTCAAGTCATTTTAATGCTTTTTCATTGTAAAAGTATCTTCTTATGATAAAATAGGTTGAATTTGTTCTCTTTCTACAGCCATTTCTATGGCAGGTATAATATAGTTTTTATCAAAAACTAGAGAATTAGGCTTTGTGATAGGATTGTCTTGCTTAAATGGAATAAAATAGTAATTCTTTCTATTTAATAGTTTCCCTATATTTTCTAAACTGCCGGATAATCCATCATTTGTAGAAACACCTATTACTACTGGGTTTTGATTACGTAAATGAGATTTAACGGCCATAGTAACAGGATTATCTATAATACCATTAGCTAATTTTCCAATTGTGTTACCACTACAAGGTAGTACTACCATAACATCTGTTAATTTTTTTGGCCCAATAGGCTCTGCGCCTTGTATAGTATGAATAATCGTTTTGTTTGTTATTTCTTCTATTTGTTGAATAAAATCCTTAGCTTTTCCAAACTTAGTATCTAATTGATAAGCATGAAAAGACATAATGGGTAATACCTCTGCTCCCTCTTCTACTAATTTTTTTAAGTATTCCATAACGGTTGCAAAAGTACAAAAAGAACCTGTAAAACAAAAACCAATTTTTTTCCCTTTTAAATTCAAAAATATTCCCCCCTTTCTTTATATATCATATGATATTATGTAAAATTCAGTTCTTTTCCGAGCATGAAAAAACCGGAGAGTATTTACTTTCCGGCTGATATTTCTATTTTAAAGAAATATATCCATTTCCTATTTTGATAATATCATCATTATATTTTGCAATTCTTTCCTTTAAATTATCTAATATATCATATCTTTGTTTCTTTTTCTCTTCTGTTTCATTTTGATTAGCTATTATTTTTTTTAGTTCATCAATTCTTTTATATGCTTCTTCTCTCATATTTTCTACTCGCATCCCCGTAGGATTTCTAACAAGCCCTGGTAACATGAGAGAGTCTATAAATGATATGTACAACAACGCATTATCTTTTACTATTGCTTCTTTTGGATGTGTAATTCCTAATTGCTGTTTATAATATTCTAATCGAATTAGAAATCTTAATTTTGAGTCATTAATATTTTCAATGTTCCCCTCATGATATATAGGATGTAAATCTGTACCATGAAATTTTAATCTCTCTAAAAAATCCTCATTTACTCGTTTCCAAAGGCATAATTCCATCTCTACAGGTAATTCTTGAATATATTCTTGTTGGGGAGGTTGTATATTCTGATAATTTCCTATATAAATTAATTTTTCTGGTATAACTCTTTTAGATGTACTTTCAATAACTGTTCTATACCCGTATCTTACATTTTCAAAATTTCTCATTATAATATATTCTAGCTTTTCTAATTCATTTTTTTCTGTTGGTAATTTATCTTTTTCTGTTATTTGTACATAAGTAATAGGTACTTTTCCTCTAATCCATTCCGTTTCATCTATCATTCTAAATAACAAATATCTTCCTTCATTTTCTCTTGTTTCTTTGCCTTCAATATGGTATGCATATACATCACCTATTTCCCATTTTCCCTTATAATTTGGATTATTTTTAAGATATAGTGTATTTTGTAGATTTTCTTTTATTTTTTGTATTTCTTTATTTCTTGCTTCATATTCTTGTTTTGTAGCTTGTTCTTTCCATATAGCCAAACTTTTGCCTTTTTTTATTTCATTTAAAGCCTTATTTCTTATCCAATAATTTAAATTATTGTTGGTTAATAATGTATCTGCTAAAGCTATCCAAAATATCTCGGAATCAATTTCATCGTCCATTGCCCAATTAAATTCTGTAAGCATTTCATTTAGTGTTTCCTCTTTATTTTTTCCTTCTTCTATTTTCATTTGATATGTTTCTTTTACATCTAATGCTATATCATCATCATATAATCTTGTTCCCCATGTTCCCATACTTATATCCTCCTATTTTTATTAATTTATAATCCACACCAATATAATGCCTCATTCGTAAAAACATTATGCAAAGTTAAGGCAATCTGTCTTCCTGATTCCATGTATATTAATAAATTTTTATTTTTTGGACTAATTCCATTAATTTTATTACGAAAATTTTTTGTATTATATTCTATAATACAGATTTGTTCTAGTCCTCTGGCTTGTTTTTGAGTTAACCCAGTTGCAATAATTTGAAATGTTAAGTCTTTATTGAAAATTTTATGGTATGCTTGTCTAGCTGGTACATTCACTGTTCTTCCAACATATTCTATTCTTTTGGTTTTTTCATTAAATAATTTATATACCGTATGAGATTTTGATTCTGTTACAGTTTTTTTTGCATCTTGCACTTTTTCTATAACTGTGTCTGCTACTTTAGCAGTTGCTAATGTTGTTACTACAGTAGTTACTGTTAAAATTGTCGCATTTATCATAGAAGCTATTGGAACTATTACGAATGCAAAATTACCATAATAATCTATATAGTTTATAGGATTATTTAGACAATATGCATATCCATTATGTGTAAGCAAATTACCTACTTCTCCTACATAGTTATCAAAATTAAGAAATCTGCCCCATTCTGGATTATAGTATCTACTATTTAAGTAATATAATTTTGTATCAGAATCATAGTAATAACCTTTATATCTGAAAGGATTTAAATTGCCTATATGCTTTGCATCAGTTATTGTATTTCCATCACCATCAGTAATACTAATTACATTTCCCCAACTATCATAAACATACTTGGCTACTAAATTAAGTTCGGCATCTAATATTCCCACTATATCTTCTTGTGCATTTCTAATATAATAGTATTGCCTTCCGGCTCTATTAATCCCGATTACTTTCTCATTGTCATCATATGTATAGTATGTTGTAACATCATTTGTTTTTTCATAAATGATTTTATTATTTTCTACAAAATATTTTGTTATAACACCATTTACAGTTTTTCTTGTCCTAATACCATCACTGTTATATTGATAAGTAACTGTTTTATTATCATTTTTTATTTCTTTTAATTGTCTTGCATTTTGCCAAGTATATGAATTTCCATTATATAATAACGGATTTCCTATCTCATCATACGTAATACTTTTTCCATCATAGCTTGTAAGTTGGTCTTTCCAATTTGCATTTTCATATTTATAATTAATTACTTTTGTAGGCTGCGCTGGTAACGTTCCTGTAGTATAGGTGTATTCTTTCTTAGAAGTTAAATTTCCACCTAAATCATAATTATAACTAATTGTTTTGTTTATTTTTTTGTTATCTTCTCTAATTAATTGATTTAGCTCATCATAATAAAATTTATGAGTTTGAACATTCCCTTCTTGTATCGTCTCAACATTTCCATTTTTATCATATGTATAAGTATATATATCTTGTGTTCCATTTTTTAAAGTTCTTATTTGAGTACTTGCTTTACCGTTGCTATCTACATAAGCATATTGTATATTATACTTTTTATTATTCTTATTAGTTATTGCTGTATTAGTTATCCTTGATAGTCTATCCATGGTATATTTCCAATTAGACGTTCCATATATAATACTATTTAGTCTATTTCCTTTATCATATTGGTATTGAGTAGAATCTTTTTTAGTACTTAATTGATATTTTTTATTGCTTATATTATTATTACTATCATATTCATATTCTCTAGTCAAGTAATTTGTGTTCTCTGCTTTTACTAATCTGTTAGATAAATCATATGTAAAAGTTTCTGTAGTATTGTTAGCACTGTCTTGAATTGTTTTTATATTAGATTTTGCATCATATGTATAAGTATATGTTCCTACATTTCCTACTTTTTTTATTAATCTATTAAATCTGTCATAATCATATGTTATTTTCTGATTATTCGCATATTGCTCATTAGTTAGTAATCCATTATTTATTTGATAATTATTAGTTACCAATATTTTATTTCCTACTTGTACTTGTTTCACATTTCCAAAATTATCATAGCCCCATTGATAATAAAAACCATTATGTGTAATTTTCTTAATTCTATCATCCTCATAAGTATATTTGTTTTGATAAATTTGATTTCCTACATTTTTAGATACTTCTATAGTCCTATCCAATCCATCATAAATATAGTTCGTTTCTTTCCCTTTTGCATCTATTACTTTACTAATAGTTCCTTTGTTATCATTGTATACATAATTTGTAGTAATTCCATTTTCATCTATTAATTCTGTCTGATAATTTCCATCTTCTGTATAGGTAGCTTGACTACTCATGATCTTAGTATTATTTTTATATCTTAATCTAATTTTTATACCCTTTATTTTATATGTTGGTCCTATTCCTCCTGTAATAGCACCATCTTTCACCCACTCTTGCCATCCGGTACCATCCATGTATACTCTATATTCTATAGAATAATTTGGCATATTCTCTAATTGAATTCTAATTGCTTCTAAATGTAATGCTTTTCCAGTTGTTCCTGCGATTTGGTCATTTGAATACCAAGTTTGCCATCCATTATTTCTCACGTATACTTGATATTTTACCTTCGCATTTGGAATACTTGTTCTAATAGATATTTTCATAGCTTCTATATTTTCTTTTAAAGCCATATCACCTGCTAGTTCTCCATTGTCTACATATTTCCCCCAACCTTGATTTGAAACATGAGCCGTATATCTCAATATTGCTTCACTTGGAACAGATTCTTCTACTTGAGTTTTTATTATATTTCCATACTGATCATGATCAAAAGTATATAAATTTCCTAAAGAATTTGTTGCTCCTACTAATTTTTGAGTATTCACTGTATCATAATCATAAGTAAATTTTCCTCCGTTTGGCTGAATTATTTGAATTAATTTATTATCTTTATCATATGTAAATTGACTTTCTTGTTTTGCCAAATCTTGAGTAGAAACTATATTACCTTTTTCATCATATTGGTAACTTTCACCAAATTCTTCTTTAAAAATACCAATATTATCAAAGAAAGTATTGTTTGCACCATTTGTTACAATTAAAAAAACTGTAATTGAATTATAGTCAGAATCTGCTATAAATTGTGTAGATACATATTGCCATCCTTCACCATCTGTATTTATATTTAATCTTACTATTTGAGGAGAACTATTTTCTTTGTTTAAATAAATATGTATAGCTACTTTTTGAGTCTCTGGTAATTTGTTTGGTACGGATTCAGTTTTTACCCATCCTCCTAAAGTATAAATGTCTCCTTTTTTCCCTGGTGTACTAATCGTTTGATAAATATTTTTGTCTCTGCTTGGATTACCTAAAATTCTGAGACTATTATACATAATAGTATCATATTCTGAACATGTAGAACTTTTACTCCAATTTGATAAGTCATTGGTAAAGTTACTATTCTTTATTAAATTGTTTGTTGCTTGTCCTATACATGTCATATTACTTTCTAAAGTTAATTTATCTTTTTTATTAATTCCTTCCCCATATTGATAAATCTTCCCATAAGCATTATCTAAATTTATATTACCTTTTCCAAAATCTGCTATGCTTGTTGTTTGTCCATTATTATTAAAATTATATTTATTTATGTATCCATTGTTATCTGTAAATTTGGTTGCATTATTTTTATATGTAACTGTTAAACTATTTCCTAGTTTATTATCCTTTGAATATTCTTTAATTGATTTTATACGATTAACATTTTCCGTATAATATTCATACTGATAGGAGATACCATCAATATCTTTTACTCTAGTTAATAAGTTTTGCTCATATGTATAATTTGTTTTCTTACCGTCATAATATGTTATTTGAATTAAGTTTCCTTTTTCATTATAACTATACGTTATCTCTCTATTGGCATTATCTTTGATTTTATTAAGTCTATTATTGCTATCATAACTTAAAGTAATTATACTTCCTGCTGCATCTACTACTTTTCCTATCCTTCCTCCATTATGAATATCTTCTACAATATCAATGGTAATTTTATTTCCATATGTATCTTCTAATTCTTTTAATTGCCAAATATATCCGGCTACCTTTTTGTTTTTTTATAAATTTTGATTTGTTTTTCTGTCTGTCTTGTAAAATAAATATGTCATTTTCCAATATTAATTTTACTTCAGAATCATCTTCATTTTTATATTCATTTCCACTCTTTTCAAAATAATGCCTAGTGCCATCCTCATCAATATATTTAGCATATTCTTTTCCATCTATCGTAATTAATTCAATTTGTTGAGACAAATTTAATCTAATACCTGTCCCATATCCAATATCAATTGCCTTGTCATTTGTATTATATACATGTTGAATTGTTACTGGAAATCTATTTCCTGGAGTAGTTGTGTCTGTATGTACCCATGTTAAGTTGCCATTATAATCATTTGTATAGACATCTCCTACTCTTCCTAAATTTTGTGAATGATAGGATAAATTATTTTCTAATCCTGTTTGATTACGATATATCATTTGTACCATTGGTCTTGCATTCGAAAAGTCTCTATGTATATCAGACGATAAAAAATACACATCTGTAAAAGGTGCATTATATACTTCTGTATGTTCTTTTAACATAACCCCAAAGTTATTTCCAGTTACATACCAGTCTTTTACCATCGTTGTAATATCAAAGTAATAATATTTACATTGCTCATTAAAATCAAATACATATTTAATATAATCAGCCACATTTTTATCATATTTATCATTCATTGATTGCCAATTAGCTGTAGATTCATTCCAATCTGTAGTTACTTGATGTATATCAATTATTCTTTCTTTTGTTATTGGAGTCCATTCATCCGTATCTGGATAGGTACAAATATCCAACATAGCGGCTATAATTTGATCTCCTGTTTCTATTGTTGGTAGACCAAATTTTATTAAAGTTCTTGTAGGATTTTTCATTTTATTATTATTACCTACTCTTAATATATGCGCTTCTCCTCTCGTGGGATAGCCTGTATCTCCGTCAAAAATATACGTATCATCTATATTTTCATGTGTTACATCTGTTTTGATTGTGGGATCTATAACAATAGGATATTTTCTTTCTTCTGACTTCAACCATTCTAAATCCGGTTTTATTGTTAACAAGTATTTATGATTATTTCCTTTTTTTAATTCTATTTCAATCTTATCACTCGTTACAGAATTTGCATCATACATATAAAGCGTATCTAATTTGAATAATATTGTTTCTGAGTTTTGTTGAGAAATAATAATATCTCCATTTTTCATTTTTTCCATAATAAGATTACCAATATCATATTCAAAAACTATATTTTCTTCAACAGCATTTTTATTTTTTAAAATAATATCTTCTTTTATCATATCTGATATAATGTGATATTGTATATCTATATTTGGTAAAATATTTTCATACATAATTCCTGAAGAAATGTTTTTTAAATTCACTTTACTTATTTTTTTACTATCATTTTGATTGATTATTTTTGCCTCTGTTTTGTTCGCATCCTGCATCCCCCAGCTTATTTTGTTTTGATTATATGTTAAACTAACTAGCTTATTATGATTTGATTTTTTTGCAAAACGAATTTTAAAGATATTATTTTTGTTTTCATATATTGATTCTGAATTTTCTAAATTATCTTTTGAATCCATGTCTGTGTTTTTTATTTCTTGTAAAGAATTATCTATATCTTTAAATTCTCCATTTTCCTTATAATGTACATTATAAGGATATGTTGTTGCTAATATCATTTCATTTTCTAATACAAAGTGTTTTTCATTTAATTTCCTTTTTGAAATATCTTCACCTAGAATTTTTTCTTCTACGTTTGAAAATGTAATTTGCTTTGATTCTCCTGTGTTACTCTCTTGTTTTTCGTTGATTTCTTCTGTACTTTGAATGTAATTGTCATTTACCTGTATTGCTAATACAACTGGCGGAAAAAATTGAAAAATTGTTATAAAAACAATTAAAATTGTAAGTATTTTCTTTAGTATATTTTTGTTTTTGCTTTTTTGGTTATTCATACTAACCCCCTCCTTTTATTTTCTTTTATGAATTATATGACAAAACAAATGCAAAATTTGTCGAACTTTGTCATAAAAACTCTTTTTTTGTATTTTGTACGAAAAAAGACCTTCCATTGTCTGAAAAGTCTTTTGTTATTAATTTATTTCACTAAATGCATTGTATCTCTTGCAATAACTAATTCTTCGTTAGTAGGAATTAATAAAATCTTAATTTTTGAAGTAGGTGC
>CALXJP010000027.1 GCA_944388655.1 uncultured Clostridia bacterium
TGTAATCAAAAAGTAATAGAATTAACTAAAAGGATAATATATAATAAAAATAGCATAAAAGATAAAAAATGGTAAAAACTACAGAAAAAAGGAGAGAGATGGGAAAAATGAAACAACTAAAAAAAGAGTCAGCCGTAACATTAATAGCTTTGGTGGTGACAATCGTTATTTTAATCATACTAGCAGCAGTGAGTATCAATATGGTATTAGGAGACCAAGGAATTTTTAAGAAAGCACAAGAAGGCGCAAATTCCATGCATGACGCAGAAGTCAACACACAAATGGCATTTAATAGCATTACAGATGAAATGGATAAAATTATAGCAGGAAATAATACACAAAACCCAGAATTACGTCAAGATACACCAAATGCACCAGAACAGATAGATGGTATGACACCAATTAAATTTATAGAACCAACAGACACAGAAATGGGAAGTGTACAGGAAACGGATTGGGATGATAACTCTTGGTATGATTATAGCCAAAGTAAATGGGCCAATACCAAAAGTGAAGATGGAAGTATGTGGGTATGGATACCACGTTATGCATATAAAATCACATATACTAATCCAGAAAATAAATCAGAAGGCGGAACGATAGAAGTAAGATTTTTAGAGGGAACAAGTGATAACTATTATGAGAATGGAGAACTAAAAACAGCGAAAAGACAAACAACAGAAGATGAAACAGTAGATACAACAACCGACTTTTATGTACACCCAGCATTTACAAATGAGACAAGCATTAACTTTGCCAACGGTGGCTGGGATAGTGAACTTACAGGAATGTATGTAGCCAAATTTGAAGCAGGATTTCCAGAAGGAAATAACACAACACCAAGCAAAAAAAGTTCAGTAAGTTATACACAAGATACCTCGTATGTAAGAGCAATAGAGGCAGGAACATCAGGAGATTCAAGAGAACAATTGGCACGAAATTGGCTAGATGGAATTTATGGAGAGACAGAAACAAAAATAAGCTATCCAGTTTTCCAACCATTAACCTATAGTATGAACTATATAAATGAAAATGATGCATATAATATCAGTAAAGCAATGAACGAAAATGGAAATATATATGGTTTTACTACAAGTTCATCAGATACCCATTTAATGAAAAATAGTGAATGGGGAATGATAAGCTATTTAAGTTATAGTCAATATGGAACCAATGGACAAGATATAGCCATCAATAATGCGAATTTAAATAGTGGAGGAGCTACAAGAACAAATACAGAGGAAAAAAGTGGAGTAGATAGTGTATATGGAATCACAGGAATGACACAGGGGTTAGCAGATGGAGCAGAAACAGTAGTTAAAATAGACGAAATCAAAGCATTATCCGGAAATACCCCAACAACAACCGGAAGTATATATGCATGGAACCAACAAGGAGGAATAATAGCATCTAGTACAAGAAATATAACTGGAGTATATGATTTGTCAGGAGGAACATGGGATAGAATTGCAACTTATGTAGCAAATGGAAATGACGGATTGTTAATATATGGGGCATCTGTAGCATATATAGAAAATGTATTAAAAACAGCAAGTACTAAGTATACTATGGTATACCCACATGATAGTAGTGTAGACAATAATAATCAAACAGATTGGGAAGCAGCAAATATTGCTAATTATGCAAAGAATACGAAAATATATGGAGATGCTATTAGAGAAACATCTATAAGTGGAATAGGTACTAACGCATGGGGAAGTGACAAGTCAATTTTTATAAGTATAAACGCTCCATTTATGCTAAGAGGAGGCACTTTTTCAGGAAATTCTTCTGCAGGAAGAGTTGCTTCTGATCGTACTATAGGAGATAGTGCTTTTGACGTTGGTTTTCGCCCCGTAGTAATACCAATATTAAACACATAAAAAGATTACAATTTTATACAAATACCATAAAAGTGATAGAAAAATCCAAATTCTATCACTTTTTATCATTTTGAAGAAAGTGCCTATATTTTCTAATATAACTTGACAAAAATAGTAATAAAATATAAAATTACCCTAGTAATTTATAGAAAAAGGAAAAGAAATTGTAAGTTATGGCAAAAACAAAAAAAGAAGTTCCCATAGATATAGTAATGGCAACGTATAACTCCAATATACGTTTCTTAAAAATACAAATAGAAAGCATATTAAATCAAACATATAAAAATATTCATTTAATCATTAGTGATGATGCATCTACCAATGGAGAAGTAAAAGAGGTACTAGAATACTATGCCAAACAAGATAGCAGAATTACCCTTTTTTTGAATACAGAAAATAGAGGATATTTAAAAAATTTTGAATTTTTATTACAACAATCTACTGCAGATTATGTAGCGTTTGCAGATCATGATGATATATGGTATGCTGATAAAATAAAAAAAAGTATAGAAACATTATGGGCAAAGCATGTAGATTTAGTCTATTGTGATGCAGAACAGATTGATGAAGAAGGCATGATTCTGCACAAAAGTTATATAGAGTATAAGCACATGCCAAAAATAGAAGGAAAAGAGCAAATTTTGGCATTTTCTAGGCATATAGCTATTGGTTGCTCACAACTATTTACTAAAAAAATTAAAGAACAAATGTTACCTTTCACAGAAGGCATTATGGCACATGACTGGATTTCTGTGTATTTAGCAAGCAAACAAAAAGGAATAGCATATATTCCAGAGCCTTTATTTGGCTATCGATTACATACACATAATGCCTTTGGAGGAAGAAGTTTTAAACAAAACATTACCAATTGGAAAAAAGAATACGGAAAAGGAATAAAAGGCTACAGGGCTTATCGAAAAAGAGTTATAGTAGATGCGTATCAAAAAGGTAGCATCATGTGTAAAGAGTATAGAGATAAACTAAAATTACCAAAAAACAAAGAGGAAGAAAAGGTATTACAATATTACGCAAAAATAGAAAAAACAAAAATAGGCAATATACATTTTTGGCAATATAAAAAATATTTGAGTTTTCCAGGAATTAAAGGAAGAGCCTTAAAAGAAATCATGATATTTCATTTTCCTATTTTTTCTTATGTAATATATAGAATGAGATAAACCAAAAGGAGAGAAAAATTTTTATGGAATTTATAAAAACAGCATGGAAGAATAAAAAATTAGTATGGCAATTAGGAAAAAACGATTTTAAAAATAGATTTGCGAATACAAGTTTAGGAAGTATATGGGGGTTTTTACAGCCTTTTATTTTCATGATTACTTATGTAATAGTATTTCAATATATTTTAAAAACAGGTAGTGCAGGAAATGACCCTTATGTAGTATGGTTTTTACCAGGTATGGCAATGTGGCTATGTATTAATGATTCTATTATGTCAGCAAGTGGAGCAATTAGGCAATATAGTTATTTGGTGAAAAAAGTCATTTTCCCAGTAGATACCATTCCTTTAATATCCATTATTGCATCAAGTTTTGTATCCCTCTTTTTATTTGTGGTAGCAACCGTGGTATGTTGTATTTTCAACTATTTTCCTAATGTTTTAGAATTGATTTATGTACTAATTGCAGTATATGCCTTTATTATAGCATTTACGAGATTTACCTCAGCTATTACCACACTGGTACCAGACTTTTCTAACTTACTATCTATTGCTATGCAAATATTTTTTTGGTTTACCCCAATCGTATGGAATTTATCAATGCTTGCTAACCATCCAACAATACTAAAAATTATGCAATGTATGCCATTTACGTATTTAGTAACAGCATTTAGAGAAGTGTTTATTGAAGGAAATATCATCACAGCAGGATATGGAGTATATACCATCGCCTTTTGGGTAATTACTATATTCATGTTTGTATGGGGAAATGCTGTATTTAAAAGAAATAAAAAAGACTTTGCAGATGTCTTATAGAATTTAGGTGAGAAAATGGAAGAAAAAGTAGATATATTATTAGCTACTTACAATGGAGAAAAATATATAAAAGAACAAATAGATTCCCTACTAGGGCAAACAGAACAAAACATAAAATTAATTATTTCAGATGATTGTTCTCAGGATAATACTCGTCAAATATTAAGGGAATATTTGCAAAAAGATAAAAGAATAGAAGTACATTTTCAAGAAAAAAATTTAGGATATGTAAAAAACTTTGAATTTTTGTTAAAACAAGTAAAAGCACCATATTTCATGTTATCTGACCAAGATGATGTATGGCTACCACAAAAAGTAGAAAAATCTTTAGAAACATTAATGAGTCAACAAGCAATACTTGCTTTTGGAGATTTACAAGTAGTAGATGAAAACCTACACATACTATATCCTTCTTTTAATGACTATATGAAACTAACAAGAAAAATAAAAAAATTTCAAGATTATCGTATGCAATATTTATATAATTGTGTAACAGGTTGTACACTTACAGCAAAAAAAGAATTAATACAATATGTATTACCTATTCCAACAGATTCTAAGTATGCAATTCATGATTTGTGGATGGGACTCATAGCAACCTTTCATGGAAAAGTTGCCTATATAGATGAAAAATACATTTTATACAGACAGCATGGAAATAACCAAGTAGGAACAGATAAAATTTCACATAAATTCAAAAAATTAGATGAAGTAAGAAATTTATTTATTGAAGTAAAATTAGGCCTTTTTGGAACATATGTAAAACATCCAGAAGTATTTCCTAAAACTATACAGGAATTAAATAAAAAGGCATATAGCTATTTTACTATGATAAAGAAGAAAAAAAACTTTAACGCAAAAGATTGGAAAACGTTTCATCTTCTTTACCGTTATGAAACGCCAAGCTATTATATACTAAACTTTATGATTATGAATATGCCATTTTTAGCACGAGGACTATTTCAAATTCGTTATGGTATATTAAAATTATTAGGAAAAAGGTAGGAAAAACAAAATGGAAGAACAAAAACAGTTTGATAAAAATGAAACTGCAATTCACATAGAAAATTTATGTAAAGACTATAAAATGTTTCATAAAAAAACAGATAGGCTTTTAGAAGCCATTATACCAAGTGTTCATAAACATGAAGTATTTTCTGCTATGAAAGATTTTAATTTAGACTTAAAAAGAGGAGAAGTACTAGGAATTTTAGGAAAGAATGGAGCAGGAAAATCCACTTTACTAAAAATGGTAACAGGAGTAGTAACACCTACTTCTGGTAAAATCGAAATTCATGGAAAAATTAGTTCTTTACTAGAATTAGGAACGGCTTTTAATCCAGAACTTACAGGAGTAGAAAATATTTATCAAAATGGACAAGTAATGGGACTTACCAATGAGCAAATAGAAGAAAGAAAACAAGAAATTATAGATTTTGCAGATATAGGAGAACATCTATATCAACCAGTAAAAACGTATTCTTCAGGTATGTTTGCCAGACTTGCTTTTGCATGTGCTATTAATGTAGACCCAGATATATTAATTGTAGATGAGGTATTATCTGTAGGAGATATGTCTTTCCAATTAAAATGTTTTAAAAAATTTGAACAATTTAAGAAAAAAGGAAAAACCATCTTATTTGTTACACATAGTATTACAGATGTATTAAAAAATTGTACAAGAACCATCATTATAGATTCTGGCAAAAAAATATTTGATGGTGGAGTAAAAGAAGGTGTTGAAAAATATAAAAAAATGATAGTAGGGCTAGATGATAAAAAAAGCAAACAAGAAAACCTATCATCTCAAAATGCACACTATCAAAAATCACAAGGCGACACTTGGAAGTCTCACTTTGATGAAAACCAAAACATTATAGAATATGGCAATGGAAAAGCAAAAGTAATCGATTATGGTATGTTTGAGCCAAATGGAGACTTTGCCACTGTTATAGAAAATAA
>CALXJP010000028.1 GCA_944388655.1 uncultured Clostridia bacterium
AAAATGCAACAGAACTAGGTGGCTATAAAGAAATATCTTTTATGATTAATGGAAAGGGAGCTTACAGTAGATTAAAATTTGAAAGTGGGGTACACAGAGTACAAAGAGTACCAGATACAGAAAGTAGCGGAAGAATACACACTTCTACAGCAACTGTTGCGGTACTTCCAGAAGTAGAAGATGTAGAAATTGATATTAATCCTGCAGATATTAAAATGGAAGTATTTAGAGCATCTGGAGCAGGTGGACAACATGTTAACAAAACTTCATCAGCAGTAAGATTAATTCATATACCAACAGGTATGGTTGCTGAATGTCAAACAGAACGTTCACAAGTACAAAATAGAGAATACGCAATGAAACTATTACGTTCAAGATTATACGAAATAGAAAAAGCAAAGCAAGATAATGAAATAGCAAGTACAAGAAGAAGCCAAGTAGGAAGTGGAGAAAGAAGTGAAAAAATTAGAACATATAATTATCCACAAGGAAGAATTACAGACCATAGAATTGGAATGAATATTTATCAATTTGAAGACTTTTTAAATGGAAATCTGGATGAATTAGTAGACAATTTAATTGCTGCTGATACAGCAGAAAAATTAAAAGGTGAGGAGCAATAAAACAATACTAGGACAAACTAATCGTGTCCTAGTATTTTACTTTTATTAGGAGAATTTAAAAAATTGGAACTAGCAAGAGAAAATAAGGAATATAAAGTATGAAATACAATATCTTTACTCTCTCTATCTATATTGGTATATGATTTTAAAATAACAGAAGCATGGTAAAACCAATTTTTGCTTAAGCCTTCAATAGAAGTCACTTTGGTATCAGATAGAATTTGAAAAATAATATCAATAAATTTTTCTCGTTCCTCAGGAGAAACTTTTTCTAACCACTGTCGAATAGTCTTATCAATAAATAAACTTTTTACGGTTAAAGCATCTAACTTTTCAAATTTTGTACCATATACTTGCCAAGTAAATAAATCATGTTGCAATATTCCTGATTGAGAACTTTTTACGATAATAGACTTTCCTTTGTGATTTAATAATCTGCCAATAACAGAAGATTGAGGAACAAAGCAAATAAGTTTATCCAAAACCGATTGATACTCTGAAGTTTGTATAATTTTTTCAGAAAAACCAGGTCCGTCATTATTATAAACCTGAATAATTTTATTTCTAGTATCATTATTGCAAAATGCAGAAGAATAAACAGCTAAATTTCCCCCTTTAGAATGCCCTCCTACAATTAGCTTTTGTTCAGGATATTTTTTGGCAATTTTTTCTAAGTAAGTTAAACTATCCACTTGAGAAGGAACATTATCTAAAAAGCACATATTAAAATCTTCTTTCCAACCTATAATGGTGTCATCAGTTCCTCTAAATGCTACATAAAGGTTTTGAGGCAGATGAATTACAATTGCAGAAAATTGTTTTTCAGCTTCCACACTTACATGATTAACAAAATCACTAATCATTAAATGAGAAAATCTTTCACTTTTGGCAAGTGCAGGAAATAAATCTAGATCTTCTTTTTGCAAAACAGAAGGCTTGGGAATTTTAGCAAATTGCCAATAAGCTTCTTGAATTGTCATACATTCAGTATCTCCTATAAAATCTTCAAAAGGAAGATAGGAAAGTCTAGAAAGAATTAAGTTATCTACTTCATTGAACTTTGCATAAGAAAAACTAACATCTCCCCTCCAAGATAAATAATCTAGAATATTTGCCATACATATCACCTCTTTTTTAGTATATCATATGTCAAAATATACAAAATTACAATATCCAATGAAGAATAATCTTAATTTTTATACATATATATGTAAAAATTAATGAAAAGGGAAGTGATAGATATTAATGCCATTATCAACACCACTTTAATAGGAATTTTTTTTGGAACATTTGGAACAACAATAGGTGGACTTATAGGAATATTTAGCCCATATACCTCAAAAAAATTCCTAAGTATGTTATTATCCTTTTCAGCAGGTCTTATGTTAGCTATTGTATGTTTTGATTTACTACCAGAAGCAATGCAATTGTCAAATATAGGTAGTGTAATTTTAGGAATTATTATAGGAATTACAGTTATGCTTTTTTGTGAAGCATACATCAAAAGAAATAAAAAAGTGGAAAAACAAAATACAAAACAAAATTTATTAACAACAGGAATGATAATCAGTATTGGATTAGCCTTGCACAATTTTCCAGAAGGCTTAGCAATAGGCTCTGGATTTGAAGCTTCTATAGTATTAGGTTATTCTCTAGCCATAGCTATTTGCTTTCACGATATACCAGAAGGAATATCAATGGCAGTACCTATGAAAGCTGGAGGAATGAAACATTTTAAAGTGATTTATTATGTAATATTATCAGGACTTACCACGGGGTTAGGAGCTTGCATAGGAGCATGTATAGGAGGCATTTCAACTCAAGTGATTAGTTTTTGTTTAAGCTTTGCAGCAGGTGCTATGCTATACATTGTATCAGGAGAATTAATACCAGAATCTAATAAACTTTATCAGGGGAAAATAAGTATTTTAGGAAATATACTAGGATTTTTATTAGGTTTTTTAGCTATGAATATCGTATAAAATATCATAGAAAATAACTTGCATTTCTTTCATTTCTATTATACAATACAAACAACAATTTGATAGAAAAGGAGCAAAAAATGCAAGATATATTAAAAAATTTAAACGATAAACAGCATGAAGCGGTAATAAATACAGAAGGACCTTGCTTAGTAATAGCAGGAGCAGGAAGTGGAAAAACGAAAGTTTTAACACATAAAATAGCATATCTGTTATCTGAAAAAAAGGTATTACCATGGAACATTTTAGCAATAACCTTTACCAATAAAGCTGCAAATGAAATGAAAGAAAGAGTAGAAAATTTAGTAGGAGATGTAGCAAAAGATATTTGGATGGGTACATTTCACTCTATATGTGTAAGAATTTTAAGAAAATTTATAGATAGAATTGGCTTTACATCATCTTTTATTATTTTTGATACATCTGACCAAAAAACATTAATTAAAGAATGTATGAAAGCACTAAGTATTGATGATAAATTATTTTCTGAAAAGTCAGTTATAGCAGAAATTAGTAATGCAAAAAATGAAATGTTGGAGCCAAAAGCATATAGTACCAAATATGCAGGAGACTTTAGAAAAGAAAAAATAGCACAAATATATGAGCTATATCAAAAACGTTTAAAAGAAAATAATGCTATTGACTTTGATGATATTATCAATTTTACCATAAAAATACTAACAGAAAATCCAGATATACTAGAATATTATACAGAAAAATTTCGTTATGTATTAGTAGATGAATATCAAGATACGAATAAAGCACAATTTACTTTAGTAAGTATATTAGCATCACGTTATGGAAATATTACAGTAGTAGGAGATAATGATCAAGGTATTTATTCTTTTAGAGGAGCAGATATCAGTAATATTCTTAATTTTGAAAAAGACTTTCCAGGAACAAAAATTATCAAATTAGAGCAAAATTATCGTTGTACAGGCAATATATTAAAAGCAGCTAATGCTGTTATAAAAAATAATGAAACAAAATATGAAAAAAAATTATGGACAGAAAATGAAGAAGGGCATCTTCCTATGATATATCAAGGAGAAGATGAATATGATGAAGCCAATTATATTGTTAATCAAATTCAACATCTAAAAACAGAAGAATATTACCAATATTCTGACTTTGCTATTTTATACAGAATGAACTCTCAATCCAGAGCAATAGAAGATATTTTAAGAAGAGAAAATATTCCCTATAAAATTATTGGAGGACTAAAATTCTATGAAAGAAAAGAAATTAAAGATGCCATAGCTTATTTACGATTAATTGCTAACTCTTCTGACAATTTAGCTTTAAAAAGGATTATCAACGAACCTAAAAGAGGAATTGGAAAAACAAGTATAGATCAAATTTCTGAAATATCAGAAAAAACAGGAACATCTATGTATGAAATTATAAAAAATGCACAACAATATGGATTAACAAGAGTGCAGGCAAATACAAGAGAATTTATAGACACAATAGAAGAATTAAAAGCAAAGTATTTAAATATGAATATATCAGACTTAATTAAAGAAACATTAAATAAAACAGGTTATACAAAAGCATTAGAATTAGAAAATACTGTAGAAGCAGAAACAAGAATCCAGAACTTAGAAGAATTACTAACTGTAGCAATAGAATTTGAAGAAAGTGAAGCAGAACATACATTAAATGATTTCTTAGAAGGAATTACTTTATCTTCCGATATAGATAATTTAGAAGAAACCGATGAAATGGTAACTTTAATGACTTTACATAGTGCAAAAGGGCTAGAATTTCCAGTGGTATTTTTAGTGGGAATGGAAGAGGGAATATTCCCTGGATATCAAGCAATTGCGGAACCAAAGGAATTAGAAGAAGAAAGAAGATTATTCTATGTAGGAATCACAAGAGCAAAAGAATATTTGCATTTAACTTGTGCTAAACGAAGAACTATTTTTGGCTCAACAAGCTATAACTTAATTTCTCGTTTTGTGAAAGAAATACCTGCTACTTTATTAGAAGGGTATGAACAAATGGAAGAAAAACAAGAAGAAAATAGGCAGGAAAATAATTTTACATGGTCTTACGGAAAAAGTAGTTTGGGAACAAATTTTGCATCAAAAATTAAAACATATCGATTTGAAGAAAATAAACATGAGCCAGTAGCTGCTAAAAATAAAAGTCAAATAGGAAGCTTTGCTTTTAAAACACCAGAAAGCTTTTTAAAAGAAATAAATCAAAAAAAGGAAGTCAATGTATCTCAGTATCAAGGAGGACAAAGAATTTATCATAAAAAATTTGGAGAGGGCACTATTCAAAAAGTAGAACCAGAGGGAGATGATGCAAAAATAGATATACTTTTTGATAAAGTAGGGCATAAAAGACTTATGGCAAAATATGCAGGACTAGAAATATTATAAAGACTTTAGAAATAAAGTCTTTTTTTGAATAGAAAATAAAAAAATGTTCATAATAAAATCAGTAAGATAGGAAAGGAAGGATAAAAATGCCAAATTTAACACAAGTAGAACTTCAAAACTTAAGACACTTAATAGGTGCACATGATACTTCATATCAAAAATTAAACTATTATGCATCACAAGCAGTAGATCCACAAATTAAGCAAATGTTTACAAAATCTGCACAAGATGCACTCAACACAAAACAAAAATTAATGTCATTTTTAAATGATTAGGAGGTATGAAAAATGGATGAAAAAACAATGGTAAATGATGTTTTATCAAATGTAAAAGCAAGTCTTACAACATATCAAACAGTTATATCAGAAGCAGAAAACATGAATTTAAGACAAACCATCCAACAAATGAGAAACAATGATGAAAGTTTTCAATATGAACTTTTTAAAGTAGCACAAACAAAAGGATACTATCAACCAGCACAACCAGCAACTGTTACGGAAGTTCAATCAGTAAAAAAACAATTACAATAAGCAAAAGGCATCTTTTTAGATGCCTAATTTTTTAGTTGATAAAGTAATAAAAGCTCTCTATCAGAAGAAGTGATTGAAAATGAAAGAAAAAAAGAGAATACTTAAAGAAAATAAAGAAAGTAATCTCATAAAAAGAAAAATATGAAAACTTTGCTCTTTGTAAAAAAATATAGAATTATATACAATAGAAAAAAATTAAGATAGGAGTGTTTAAAATAGGAAGAGTAAAAAAAGTTGCAACACATATACGTACATGGACCAAATTTACTATATTAATTATTTTAGCCATTTTTCTTATAGTAGCTTTAGTAGCTTTTGTATATAAACCAATTTATAGTGTTAGTCTTAACGGAGAACAAATTGGATATTGCGAAAACAAAAGTGCATTACAAGAAAAGATTAATCAGTACATAGAAGCTGGCGATGGAGAAAATATTGCTTTTGTAGAAATTAATCAATTGCCACAATACACCTTATGTTTATTAAAAAAAGGAATTACCCCTAATGATGAAGAAATATACCAAAAAGTAATTTCTAGTGGAACACCTTATTATAATTACTTTGCCATAGCCGTAAACAATGAAGAAAAAGCATATGTTTCAACTTATGCAGAAGCAGAGAGTGTAGTAAATCAATTAAAAGAAAAAGATAGTGCCAATAAAGATAAATTAACTATCGTAGAAAAATATGAAACTAGTAAAAAAGATTTTACAGCAGTAGAAACTTGTGTTGCTAATTTATACGAAAAGAAGAAAGAAGTAGTGGTAACTAAAAGTAGTTATGTCCCTGCAGCATCAGTAAATACATCTAGTAAGAAAGTAAATTTAGGAATATCACTAATAAAACCAGTATCAGGCATTTTAACTTCTAGATTTGGTTCTCGTTGGGGAAGCAGTCATAAAGGAATTGATATAGGAGCCAATAAAGGAACATCTATCAAAGCTGCGGCATCAGGAACAGTAACAATATCTTCTTATGGATATAATGGTGGATATGGTAATTATGTAATGATTTCGCATGGAAATGGTGTACAAACACTATATGGACATTGCTCAAAACTATATGTTTCAGTAGGACAAAAAGTATCTCAAGGAGAAACTATTGCAGCAGTGGGAAGTACAGGAAGATCTACAGGAAATCATTTACACTTAGAAATACGAGTAAATGGAGTAGCACAAAATCCATTAAATTATGTATCTTATTAAAATAAAAATATAATCCAAGATATTCTCATATGTCTTGGATTTTTTAACCTAAGAAATAATCGTACCCATGTAAAAATACTTCGCATAGGTAGGTCATACGGATTTTCGTAGAAATACTAAAGAATTTCTAACCACAAGCCTACTCCATACCCTATGCTCTCTATTTTTATATGGGTACGATTTATATATAAGGTAAAAAACGTAATACAATTGTAACCAAAATGTCATTAAAACGTAATACAATTAACTAAAAGGATAATATATAATAGAAATAGTATAAAAGAATAAAAAAAGAGAAAACTAAAGGAAAAGATGGGAGAGATGGTAAACATGAAGCAAAATAAAAAAGAACAAGCTGTAACCCTAATAGCGTTGGTGGTAACCCTAGTAATCTTAATCATATTGGCAGCAGTGAGTATCAATATGGTGCTTGGTGACCAAGGCATATTAAAAAAAGCACAACAAGCAGCAAACAGCATGCATGACACAGAAGTCAATACGCAAATGGCATTTAATAGTATCACAGATGAGATGGATAAAATTATAGCAGGAAATAATACACAAAATCCAGAATTACGCCAAGACACACCAAATGCACCAGAACAAATAGATGGGATGACACCAATTCAATTTATAGAACCAACAGAAACCCAAATGGGAAGTTACCAAGAAACGGATTGGAACGATAATACATGGTATGATTATAGTCAAAGTAAATGGGCCAATACAAAAAGTGAAGATGGAAGTATGTGGGTATGGATACCAAGATATGCATATAAAATCACATATAATAACTCAGAAAATAAATCAGAAGGCGGAACGATAGAAGTAAGATTTTTAGAGGGAACATCAGATAATTATTATGAAAATGGAGAACTAAAAACAGCAAAAAGACAGACAAGCCCAGATGAAACAATAGATACAACAACAGACTTTTATGTGCATCCAGCATTTACGAATGAAAGTAGCATCAATTTTGCAAACGGTGGATGGGACACAGAACTTACGGGAATGTATGTAGCCAAATTTGAAGCAGGATTTCCAGAAGGAAATAATAATACAACGAGTGTAAAAAGTTCAGTAAGTTATACACAAGACACTGCATGGGTGACAGCAGTAGAAGCAGGAACAACAAGTGATTCAAGTCAAAATGCAAGGAATTGGTTAGATGGCATATATGGAAGTAATTATCCTAAGATTAGTTACCCTGTATTTCAACCATTAACGTATAGTATGAACTATATTAATCAAAATGATGCATATAATATATGTAAAGTTATGAATGAAAGTGGAAATATCTATGGATTTACTACTAATTCATCAGATACGCATTTAATGAAAAGTAGTGAATGGGGAATGATAAGCTATTTAAGTTATAGTCAATATGGAACAAAAGGACAAGATATAGCCATCAATAATGCGAGTTTAAATAGTGGAAGAACAAAAAGAACGGTAACAACAGGGAAAAATGGGGTAGATAGTGTATATGGAATCACAGGAATGACACAAGGTTTAACAGATGGAGAAGAAACGGTAGTTAAAATAGATGAAATAAAAGCATTATCAGGAAATACTCCAACAACAACGGGAAACATGTACACATGGAATCAACAAGGAGGAGTAGTAGCCTCAAGTACAGGAAATATGACAGGGGTATATGATTTATCAGGAGGAGCATGGGAAAGAACAGCAAGTTATGTGGCAAATAATTATAAAAATCTATTGATATATGGAGAGTCATTAGCATATAACGCAGGTATATTAAAAACAACAAGCACAAAATATACCATGGTATATCCACATGATAGCACAGTAGATAATAATACAAAAGATGATACAGAAGAAAATTTAAATGCAGCAAGTAACGCAAATTATGCAAAAAATACAAAGATATATGGAGATGCGATAAGAGAAACGTCAACGGTAGGTATTAGTACTAGCTCGTGGGAAGATGATTACTCAGAGTTTGCTGGCTTGCACCATCCATTTATGACAAAAGGAGGATATTTCTCGCTTAAATCACATGCCGGTAGATTTTTCTTTGCGAGCCAGTATGGTGATAGTCATTTTAGTGTTGGATTTCGTCCAATAGTTGTACCCGTAAGTTAATATCTTGAATGCATTAAAAAGCAAAAAATCGTGTTATGATAAGCATAACACGATTTTTAAAGAAAAAAACATTTTTTATTTAAAATATTTCAAACAAGTGCGAATAGCATTATTTTTCATAATCAACTTTCCACTTTCTTTCATTTTATTCACCCACAAACTAGAAAAAGTTAAATATGTAGCAAATTCTGTAATATTAGAAAATAATTTTTTTAAATGAGTATAGTGAACATTAATATTTTCTAAAACAAAATAGTAACTATTTTTATATTCATATAAAGAAACACTTTGTGCAATTGTAGTATAAGGAATTTTATGATTCTGTAAAAAATTACAAAATTGACAAAAATCTTCAAAACTAGGAAATGCATAAAGAGCATTTGCAGTATCAATTGGCATTTGTTTCCTTTTAATTTTAATTCTAGGCTTATACGAAACCGATTTTTTAGAAGATCCAGTTTCTTTATGTACAGAATTTGGCAAGCTACGTGTCACAGTAATAATAAAATCACCACTAGTAACAGCTAAAGCTTCAATGCGAATTTGATAATCCTTTGTAACAAAACCAATTTCCTTTTCTGCTTTATCTAGCATGTCAAAAAATAAATCTTGTGATTCAATGGAACTTGACATGAAATCATGTATATTAATATCTTTTTTAGCTAAATCTTCTTTATTTAAAGTAATTCTTATTTTATCATCATTTAGTTTTTCAAATCTCATAAAAAACCTCCTTATGTCTTAACATCATTATAACATTGCTAACCGTAAAAATAAACACACAATTTATGGTAATATACTAATATTATATTACTAAAAAAATAAAAGGTACATCATAATATATCATACATTGTAAAAAAAGAAAATAGAAAAATCCAAATTTCCAAAAAAACTGTTTTTTTAGAATATATCTTGAAAAATAATCAAAATGCATATATAATTAGTAGGACAAAATAATAGTTCCGTAAGGAAGAAAGGAAGAAAAAACATGGCAACGAAAGAGAAAAATGTGTGGATATTATTATTATTTATTTTATCAGGACTAGTAATTGGAGGATTATTGGGGGAATTTGCAAAAGATATTAGTTTTTTAAGCTGGCTATCATATGGACAAAGTTTTGGACTTTCTAATCCTATAGAATTAGACTTAAGTGTAGTAAAAATAACATTTGGATTAATGGTCAATATTAATATAGCTAGCATAGTAGGACTATTAATTGCAATTTTTGTATATAGAAAAATTTAGTTATCCACATATCATGCAAAATATGTGGATAACTAATCTAAAACAAACGCTAAGGGGCTTAAGAAAGGAAACTTAAGCATGTCAATAAAAATGAAAAATTTGCCAAATTCTGAAAGACCATATGAAAAATTAGAAATGTATGGAGCAGAAAATTTATCTAACTCAGAATTATTGGCCATTATTATCAAAACAGGAACAAAAGAAGACTCTTCTATTAATATAGCACAAAAAATTCTAGCAATGAAAGGAAATTACCCAGATAATTTAAGATTTTTACAAGATGTTTCTATAGAAGAATTAAAACAAATAAAAGGAGTAGGAAGAGTAAAAGCAATTCAAATAAAAGCTCTTTGTGAACTGACTAAAAGAATGTCAAGAAATGTACATGAAAATCATATTTATATTAAAAATCCACAAGATGTAGTAAATTTACTAATGGAAGAAATGAAATATGAAAAAATAGAAAATGTGAAAGTAATTATATTAAATATAAAAAATGTAGTACAAAAAATGATTAATGTATCTACAGGAACAACCAATAGTGCATTAATTATTCCTAAAGATATTCTAAGAGAAGCGGTAAAAATGGGAATGCCCAAAATTATACTGGTACATAATCATCCAAGTGGAGATGCAACACCAAGTAAAGAAGATATAGAAATTACCAAAAGAGTAAAAGAAGCATCTCATATTATGGGAATAGATTTATTAGACCACATTGTTATAGGATTTAATTGCTATACAAGTATTTTTCAAAAATATAGTATAGGAGACTAAAAAATGTTACATAATTGATAAAAAACAAAAAAGGATGGGGAAAAATGAATATATTTTCAATGAGAAATAAAGATATAGGAATAGATTTAGGAACAGCCAATACATTAGTTACTATGAAGGGAAAAGGAATTGTATTAAATGAACCTTCTGTAGTAGCGATTAATAGAAGAAATGGTGAAATACTAGGAACAGGTCAAGAAGCAAAAGAAATGCTTCGGTAGAACACCAGAAGAAATTAAAGCAGTAAGGCCATTAAAAGATGGAGTAATAGCAGATTTTACAGCTACAGAACTAATGCTTAAAAATATGATTACTAAAGTATGCAAAAAATATAGTATTATGAGACCAAGAATTGTAGTAGGGGTGCCATCAGGTATTACAGAAGTAGAAGAAAGAGCAGTACAAGAATCTGTATTGCAAGCAGGAGCCAGAGAAGTATATCTTATTGAAGAACCAATGGCAGCAGCAATTGGGGCCAATTTAGATATAGCAGAACCTAGTGGAAATATTGTCGTAGATATTGGAGGAGGTACTACAGAAGTTGCTGTTATTTCTTTAGGAGGAGTGGTAGTAAGCACTTCTTTAAGGGTAGCAGGAGATGAATTAGATGAAGATATCATGAATTTTGTAAAAAAAGAATTGAACTTATCTATTGGAGAAACAACAGCAGAACAAATTAAAATGCAAATTGGTTGTGCCATGCCTTTAATGACAGATATGTCTATGCAAATCAGAGGAAGAGACCTAACAACAGGTCTTCCTAAAAATGTAACCATATATTCTTCACAAGTACAAAAAGCTATGGAAGAATCTATTGGAGAAATTATAGAAGCAGTAAAGCAAACATTAGAAAAAACACCACCAGAATTAGCTTCAGACATTATGGAAAAAGGAATCGTACTAACAGGAGGAGGAGCTTTAATACAAAACTTAGATAAACTAATTGGAAAAGCTACAGGAATGCCTGTATATATAGCAGAAGCACCACTAGACTGTGTAGCTATAGGAGCCGGAAAAACAATTGATGATTTAGAAAAGCTAAAAAATATACTCATTAATTCAAGAAAAAGATAGAAAGAGGAAAAAACATGTATTCATCAAAAAAGAAAGGAATTATAGGAATAATCATTACCATTCTTATACTGATAATCATTGTAATTGCCACCAATATAAAAGCAGATGATTTATCTTCTATAGAGGGAATCGTAGGAAAAATTTTTATGCCTATACAAAATGGACTCACATATGTAAAAAATCAACTCTCAGGAAATAATGCCTTTTTTACAGATATTAATAATTTAAGCAAAGAAAATGCAGAACTAAAACAAAAAAATAGTGAATTAGAACAGCAATTAAGAGAATTAGAAATAATTAAGGCAGAAAATGAAACTTTAAAAGAATATGTGAATTTAAAAGATAAATACACACAATACACTACAATTCCAGCTTACGTAATTAACAAAGATATAAGCAATTATAATGAAAATATCATTATCAATGTAGGTTCAAAAGATGGAATTGAGGAAAACATGGCAGTTATCTCAGAAAAAGGATTAGTAGGGCATGTTATTTCTGTTACAGAAGACACAGCGAAAATAGAAACAATAGTTGATACAGCAAGTACAGTAAGTTGCACAATAACTTCCACAAGAGATAATCTAATTGCAAGAGGAACTTTAGATAATGTATCTACCCTAAAAGCTGGTAATATACCAACAGATGCTACTGTACTACAAGGAGATACGATAGAAACATCTGGACTTGGTGGGATTTATCCTAAGGGAATTTTAATAGGAACAATAAAAAATGTAGTAAATACAAAAAATATTACAGATAGATATGCGGAAATTGAAACAGCCGTAGACTTTGAAAAACTAGAAACGGTATTAGTAATTACAAATTAAAAAGGAAAAGAATAATGAAAAAAACACTTTCAATTATTATATTATGTATCGTATTTTGGATTACCTATCTATTGCAAGCCAACTTTTTTAGTTGGTTTACTATTGCACAAATAAAACCCAATTTATTTATTATATTAGTTTTATTTGTAGGTCTTTATGCAGGTAATAAAATAAGTATTCCCTTTGGAATACTTATTCGGAATCATTTTAGATATCATTATGGGAAAAACAATAGGAATTTATACCCTTATGTATGGTGTAACAGGACTAATAGGGGGCTATTTAGATAAAAACTTTTCGAAAGATAGTCGAATTACTTTCATTATTATGATTATAGGTACAACTGTAATAGTAGAAGTAATCAATTATATTATGAATATAGTTATTTTCTCTATACCGGTGGAAATCATAAGCTTTATAAAAGTAATGGCAATAGAGGTATTATATAATGTAATATTAACTATTATCTTATATCCTATTATACAAATAGGAGGGTATCGATTAGAAAATATATTTAAAGGGCAAAACGTGTTAACAAGGTACTTTTAGGAGGTGAAATATTGGGAGAAAAAGAACATAGTAAGTTACGATTTAATATTGTATCAGCATTTGTGTACATAATTGGAATTGTTTTACTTGCTCAATTATTTAATTTACAAATTGTGCATGGAGAAAGTTATAGAGAACAATCTAACACTAGACTAAGTAGAGAAAGTACATTAAAAGCAGCAAGAGGAAATATACGTGACAGTTCAGGAACTTTGTTAGCAACTACAGTAGCACAAAATGATTTAGAAATTTATAAAACAAAAATTGATACACAACAATTGAACACCGCTTTATTAAAATTAGCACAAATACTTGAAAAAAATGCAGATACCTATATTAATCATTTACCAATACAAATTAATCCATTTACCTTTACCATTAGTGAAGAAGAAGCAAAGGAATGGAAAATACAGCAAAAAATAGAGGAAAATAAAAGTGCAGAAGAATGCTTTTACATTTTAAAAGAAAAATACGAAATACAAGAAGAAAATATAGAAAATGCCAGAAAAATCATGACCCTACGTTATGAAATAGAAACACAAGGGTATAGTAGCACAAAAACGGTTACTCTAGCTAAAAATATTAGTGAAGCAACTTTACATGAAGTAAGTGAGCAAAATGCACAATTTCCAGGAGTAAATATTGTTACTAGTCCAACAAGATATTATCCATCCTCTAATTTAGCTTCACATATTATTGGCTATATTAGTCAAATTAGTGCAGAAGAATATGATGCCAATAAAGAAAGATATGATATCAATGATATTATAGGAAAAACTGGAATAGAATATATTTTCGAGCCATATTTAAAAGGAACAGATGGCGTAAAACAAATAGATATGTCTGTTGATGGAACAGTAACAGATGAATACATATCTCAAGAAGCAGTAGCAGGTGCAGACGTTATATTAACCATAGATGCTAACTTACAGAAAATCACAGAACAGGCACTAAAAAATAACATAGAAAAAATTAGAAATGGAGGATTCTCCGATTCAGCTAACGTTACAGGAGGTTCTGCAGTAGTAATGAATGTCAATACTGGAGAAGTATTAGCAATGGCAAGTTATCCAGACTTTAATCCACAAGAATTTGTAGGAGGAATTAGTACGGCAAAATGGGAAGAATATACTAAAAGAGATGAAAGTAATAAATATATTTCAGCCATGACAAACCGAGCAATTTCTTCTCTATCAGCACCAGGCTCTACTTTTAAAATGGCAACGGCAATAGCAGCACTAGAAACGGGAAAACTTACCGTAACAGAAAAAATTAGAGATACAGGAATTTATCACTACTCTTCAGATTATAACCCAAAATGTTGGATATATAATTCAACAGGAGGAGGACATGGCTATTTAAATGTAACACAAGCTATTCAACATTCATGTAATTATTTCTTTTATGAACTAGGAAATAGACTAGGAGATGAAAATTTAGCAAAATATGCAAGATATTTAGGTTTAGGTAAAAAAACAGGAGTGGAATTGTTAGGAGAGGTAGAAGGAACGGTAGCTTGTAGAGAAACTTCTCAAAAACTAGGTGTAGAATGGAATGAAGGAAATGTATTATCAGCAGCTATAGGACAAGAAAATAACCAATTCACTCCAATACAAATGGCAAAATATACAAGTATTATTGCTAATGGAGGAAAAAATATAGATGTAACCATTTTAAAATCTATTGTAGATGCTAATGGCAATGAAATACCAAAAGAAGAAATAGAAACATATTTGCAAGAAAAAATGGGAATTACTAAAGAAGAACAAACCGAAAATTTAAGTTTTCAGTCACAAAATGTACAAGCAGTACTAGAAGGAATGAGAGGAGTAACTAGCGAATCAGGAGGAACAGCATATGCTTACTTTAGAGGATTTAACATAGAAGTAGGAGGAAAAACAGGTTCTGCCCAAACAGGTGATGATGCTGTAACCAATGCATGGTTTGTAGGTTTTGCTCCATTCGATAAACCAGAAATTGCTGTAGTAGTAATGGTAGAAAATGGACAACATGGAGGCTATACGGCAGAAGTTGCAAGAGATATTATTGCAGAATATTTTGGCATGAATGCAACAAAAGTAACAGAAGATATGACTGCAAAACCAAGTACAGAAATGCAAAACTAAAATTATGAAATACACAAGAGCAAAGAAGAAAGAAGAGGCAAAAAAGAAAGAAGGAAAAAGAAATGAAAAATTGTGTAATCATTGAACTAAAGAAAGACAAAATAGTAATGAAAATCCATGAAAATGCAAAACAAAGTGAAATTTTAGAATGCTTAAAAGAAAAATTACCAGATCTACAAAAATTATGCAAAGGTGAAAAAACATCTATCTACGTTGAAGGAAAAGTGTTAAAGAAAAAAGAAATAGAAGAAATCAGAAAAGCAATTAGTGCACAAATCCCTGTAGATATAGATTTTGAAAGTTCTAAAGGGCTGGGATTACATGGAATTAAAAGAAGCTTTAGTAAAGAAATAGCATCTTCAGATACTATATTTCATAAAGGAGCTTTACGTTCTGGGCAAAAAATTGAATATGAAGGAAGCATAGTAGTTATAGGAGATGTAAATGGTGGAGCAGAAGTCATTGCAGGTGAAAATATTATTGTTCTAGGGGTTTTACGAGGTCTTGCACATGCAGGAGCAAAAGGAAATAAACAAGCCATTATAGCAGCAGAAAAAATAGAGTGCCCACAAATTAGAATCTCAAATATTATTAAAGAAATTGAAACCAATGAAGAAGAAGGGCAAACCGAAAATTTTGCTTATGTTAATGAAAATAACGAAATTATATTGTAAATAAAAAAACTGTCAAACCATAAGAATTTGGCAGTTTTTTAATTACTACATAATAATAATAAAAGAACCATAAATAAATAATAATCATCACAATCATCTTGATATAATAAAAACAATAGGGCAATGAGTAATATATCATCAAAACGAAAAGTTAACCCAAAAATTTCAAAAGTCTTTTCTTCCTTTTCTTTACATAAGTTATCTGTAGGAATATCCATAGTTTTTTTAGGTGGCATTTTGGGAGGTTCATATGTATAATTAAAATTTCCTCGTCTTCTGTAATAAGGAAAGAAAGGAAACATCATTTTTTGTTTTCACCACCCATAATTCCTAAACCTTCAATTAGGTCACTCATATTTAAAAGTTGCATATATTGTTCTAATTTGTTTTTTCTACTATCACGTAAGTAAGGCTTTAGGGAATAAAGCAATTGCGAGCGTGGGCTATTTTTATTTTGCTTCATTTTTTCCATAATACTTTTTATTTTCATAATGGTATTCATATCTATATTTCCCATCATATTATCAAAAGAATTAGATTCAGAAGAAGTTGTATCTTTGTCCTCAAAGTTAGTATTATCAGTACTTTTAGAAAACTTATCGAACATTTTTTGAATATCCTCAGGAAATTCTTTGGTCATAAAAATCCTTCTTTCTGATACAAAATTGCATCCCAATGTTTCTATATTATCATATGTAAAATAAGTAAAAAATGTTACTAAAAATTGCAATTGTAATATAAATTTAATATTTGCTTGCTTGTTTGTATTTCCGTATATGAATAGGTTACAGAAACAAAAGCATGTTATATAAATTACTTGAAAAAAAACACGAAAAATGTAACAATAAGAAAGAATATATATAATTATATAAATAAAAAAGAATTTTACATAAAAAGTATTAAATATGCCATAAAACGTTGAAAAACAAACATACATGTAGTATAATAAATAATAGTGATGTATAAAAAATAAAAACAAAAATAGGAGGTTTCTATGAAAAGAATTTTAACCAAATTAGTAGCTACAATTACTGTTATGACAATTGTTTTAAGTAATTTATCTATCGTTGGTATTTATGGTTCGCAAGTATTAGCCACTGAGCTTAACTCACAAAATACAGCAACCAATATTGACGATATTCATTTTGATGCTTATTTTAAGCAAGAAGAAAACAATACCCGCTCAGCAAGATTAGAAATAGGAGCAGATAATCGACTATATGCAAAAATATCGGTAGGAAGTAGTGGATATTTAAAAAATGCAAAAATAACATTAAAAGCAGAAAATGAAGGCGAAGATGTAAACTTTGCATTAGGGGAAGTAACAAGTAATAGCATCATTCAAACGATTAATCAACAAACAAAAGAAATCGTATTAAACCAAATGAATGCTAATACAGAACAAGAAATAGAACTACCAATCCTATTTACCAATAAGGAAATCATTCCAGAAAATGAATTTGCAAAACAAACTATTGCACAAATAGAAGGAACATATATCGACATTAATGGAAGAGAACATGAAGTAAAAAAAGAAATAACAATACAAGCAAGTTGGTATGCAAATTCTGTAGAAGCAACGCTAGAACAAAATGTATCTAAATATATACCTTTTAATATCAATGAGAAAAAAGGAATTATCATACAAACTGTAGTAAAATCGGGAATAAAAGATAATAAATTACCAATTCAACAAAGTAACATTACAGTAGATGTACCATCTATCAATCAAATAAAACCAACAGAAGTTAGAGTAGAAGCATTATCTACTGCAGCAACAAATGGAGATACAACAGGAAGTAGCTTTAAACAAGAAAATTATCAATATGATGCAGAAAATGCAAAAATACAAATACAAGTGAATAATATACAAACAGAAGAAAATAAGCAAATTTCATGGAAAAAGCAAGTACAAGATGAATATATTATTACCTATATATATCCAGAGGAAACTTTAAACTCTATTACTGAAGAAGGAATTGTTATTCCTTTAAATGCAAAATCTGAATTGCAAGTATATACAAGTAATGTAGTAACGGCAGAAGTAAAGAATGAACAAACATTAAAAGAAAAATTAAATGATGTAATTACATTGCAAAATGGTATGACAGAACATATATCAAAAGCATATTTATATGCTAATCAAAAACAATCGATAGCAGAAGAAAATAAACAAGAAACAATTTATGATGAAAAATATGTATTAGACGTTTCTTACTCAGACCTAGTAGATGTAATCCAATTAAAATTAATGAAGGGCAACTTTATAGCAGCAGAAGATGTAAGAATGGCTATGGCAAACAATGTATATATTAAAAATATTACAGTAAACAAAAAACAAGCTATGGACATTTTAGGAGAAGAGGGAAAAGTAACCATAAAAACTCCAGAAGGAACAGTAATTGCTGAAATTACAAAAGATTCTACTGAAATTTCTTATGGTATGTCACAAGTAGATTTAACCCAATATAATATCAACGAATTAATTATAGAAACAACAAAACCTCAAAAAGAAGGAAAAATAGAAATTCAGGCACAAAGAGCAATCCATACAAATGTAGATTATACCCTAGAACAAATAACCAATATGGCAGGAATAGAAACAAAAGCACAAATAGTAGCTACTTTAGGAGAAACAACCATTGTTGAAGCAACCGCTACTATGACCGCTTTATTAGATGAACTACAAATGGGAGCTAATTTAACCATTGATAGAGATACACTATCTACTGTAACGGAAAATCAAAATGTAATATTAACAGCAGTTTTAAATACTAATACCATACAAAGCAAATTATTTACTAATCCAAGAATAGAAGTAATTTTACCAGAATATGTAGAAAATATTACCTTAAATAAAGCACCAGAAGTTGCATTTAATACAGAACTAAGTGTGGGAAATTATCAAGTTATTACCAGAGAAGATGGAAGAAAAGCTATCATAATAGATATGGTAGGAGAACAAACGGTATATGATTTAGGACTAATCTATGGTGGAGCCAATATTATCATAGATGCCAATATGACTTTAAGAAGACTAACACCAACAACACAGACAGAAATGATTATGCAAGTAACTAACCAAGGAGAGACAATAGAAGTAAGAACACCAATTACTACACAATCTCCAACAGGAACTGTTACTATTAATAAAGTAAGCAACTTTAATACAGCAAAAGATGTTATAGAAACATTAGATGGGGAAAACAATGAAGGAAAACTAGATGTATTAAGTCAAACCAAAAAACAAGCTATACTAGAAATGACAGTTATGAACAACAATGGAAAAGCATTAAAAAATGTATCTATTTTAGGAAGAACAATTGCAAAAGATAATACAGATGCAGCTTCAGGAGAAAGTTTAGGTTCAACATTTGATGCCATTATGCAAACACCACTTAGCGTATCTGGACTTACCAATTATCAGGTATATTATTCAGAAAATCCAGAAGCTACAAAAGACTTAGAAAATGCTGAAAATGGATGGACACAAACTCCAGCAGATTTAAGTAAGGTAAGATCTTTCTTAATTGTTCCAGAAAGTAGCTATGTAATGCAAGTGGGAGATATCATTACAGCAAGTTATACAGCAGAAATTCCAGAAAATTTAGGAAGAAACAATGATGGTTATACCAATTATGCAATATATTCTATACTAGATGGAGCAACAAGCGAAGATAAAACAGTAGCACCAACAGTAAAATTAACTACAGGAGAGGGGCCAGAAATATCTGTAAAACTAGAATCCAATGTAGAAAATGAGGACGTAAGAGAAGGACAAAATATTCATTATAAAGCAACTGTAACAAATATTGGTAAAGTAGAAGTTAAAGGAATTGTACTAGCAATGGATATACCTCAGTACACATCATTTATAGAATATGTACCAGGAGATTATGGAGAAATTGATACTTATGTACCAAATGAAGAAAAAAAGGTAACAACAAAAGGTTTCAGCAATTTACAACCAGGGGAAAGTGCAACATATGAATTTGATGTAAGGGTTAATACCATAGAATTAACAGAAGAAGAGGAAGAAAGACTAGATGAAGGAGAAGAAATTGTTCCTGAAAGAACAATTACTGCTAAAGCATATGCGGTATCAGATGGAATTACTACACAAGTATTTTCTAATGAATTAACCAACAAGGCATTAAGTGGATATGTATCTACAGCAATGGTAACAAGCCCAGGTATTAATACAGAATTAACAGCTGGAGAAACCTTAACCTATATATTAGAAGTAGCTAATATGAACGAGGAAATGAAAGAAGATGTTGTGGTAAAAGATATTATTCCTGATGGTTTAATTTATCAAGATGCCTATGTAGAAAAACACGGAGAAATGTTTTATGAAAAAGATACCTATAATGACCAAACCAAGGAAATTACTTTTAACATAGGAAAATTAAGTGGCTTTGAAGTAGCAACCATTTACTTAGAAGTAACAGTAGATGGAACAAAATATGGAATGACTTCTGTAAGTAATACGATGTCATTATCAGGAAGAACACAAAATAATGAAACATTTGCAATGCAAACTAATATAATTGAAACAAAAACACAAATAACACAGCCAAGTTTATCCGGATACTTAACAAGTAACATACCAAATAACTGGGATGTGGAAGAAGGAACTGTTATTGAATATACGCTTCAATTAGAAAATACAGGAGAACAATTAATACAAGGAATTAATATTGAAGGGGTATTACCAGAAGGGGTAAAATATTTATCTTCAAAATACCAAATAGACTCTGTACAAGGAGAAGTTGGTGGTGGAACTGAAGGAGAAAATGGAGAACCTATCAAGTTATCTATAAGCTTGCTTCCAGGACAAGTATTACAATATACCATTTCAGCAGAGGCTTTAGAATTAGAAGATGGTGTAAATGAAAAAGAAATTAAATACTCTTTTAAAATTACACATGATGAAGTGCCAGAAATTATTACCAATGAAATTGTACATAAAATTGTACCTGCAGGAACTACAGACGAAGGGCAAGAAGGTGGAGACTTAACAGGTAACAGAAGAATACAAGGTGTTGTTTGGTATGATGAAAATGCAAACGGAAAAAATGACACAGAAGAAGAAAAATTATCAGGAATTCAAGTATTATTATTTAATAATGATACAGGAGATTTTGTAAGAGACGGAAATGGAGATAAAGTAGTAGCAACAACAGATGAAAATGGACAATATACATTTAAAGCATTAAATGCAGGAACATATACGGTAGTATTTCAATATGACACATCCAAATATTCAGCAACAGAATATAAACAAGCAGAAGTTTCAGAAATAGAAAACTCAGATGCTATGGATGCGGAAGTAACAGTAGATGGCGTAACTTTTGTAGCAGGTGTTACAGAAAAAATTACAGTAGCAGATGAAAATGTATATAACATTAATTTAGGATTAGTAGAACATAAAAACTTTGATTTAAGCTTAACGCAAAAAGTTTCTAATATTACGGTACAAAATCCAACAGGAACAGCTACTTATCCATATGATACCAACTTTGCTAAAAGAGATTTAATAGGAAGATATGTACAACAAACTACAATTGTTGTAGAATATACCATTACGATTAAAAATGAAGGTGAAGTAGATGGTTATGCAAAAAGAATAGTTGACTATTTACCAAGTAACTTAAAATTTAATGCAGAATTAAATAAAGATTGGTACACTTCAGAAGATGGTGCAATTTATAATTCTAGCTTATCGAATATTAAAATAGCACCAGGAGAAACAAAAGAAGTTAAATTGTATTTAACGAAAAATCTATTAGAAAGTGATTTAGGAACACCAATTACGAATACAGCAGAAATTTATGAAGACTATAACGAACTAGGATTAAAAGATATAGACTCAACTCCAGCAAACAAAGTAACAGGAGAAGACGATATGGCATCGGCAGACGTAATACTATCTGTAAGAACTGGTTCAGAAACAGTACTATTTATAGGACTTACTATAGCAATACTTGCTATTATAGGAACAGGAGCATACTTTATATATAAAAAAGTATTAAGAAAAATATAGAAAGAAAGGAGGGAGAGAAATGCAACAAAAAATAAAATGGATAACAAGACTGATACTGATATTCCTTACCATAATACTTGTATTATTAGGAAATATAAAAATTACTTTAGCATATGATAGCTGGGAAGATATACCAGATAATGAGATGTCTGATATTACTAACCCTAATGCAGTAGATGCAGCAGATGCACTGAATATGGCAGATGTTTGGGGAATGGATAGAGCAACATTAGAAAAGTTTGTAGATAAATATTATTTATTTGCCTCAGGTGCTTATTGGGCATTGTCAGAAGAAGATAGAGAAGAGTATTACTATGACTTATTTGAAAATGTCATCAATGACATGCTAGAAAGAGTAGAAGAACTAAAAGATGAAACAGAAGATGAGTCAGAAAAAGCAGCATTAGATTCTCTTTTAGGAAGAATCGAAAATATTAGACCAACTAATCAACCAGTAAATCCAGACCAAGGAGAAGATGGTGACGGAGAAGAAGGCGAAGGTGATGGTGAAGATGGTGATGGCGATGGTGATGGTACTCAAGAACCAGATACAGGAGGAAGTTCTTCAGGTGGGCTTGTAGGAACAACATTTTACTTTAACGGTTTTGTCAATGATAGACCAAATAAAGATGGAAATTCTAATGTTGTGCCAACATCGATTACCATTGGAGGAAAAACCTTTGGAGCTTATTGTAAAGAAAAAGGACATAGATTAAGAACTTCAGGATTATTATCAGACTACGGATATACAGTAGATAGTACGAGTATTTATCATAAGAAAACAGCTTGTAGTTCTCATAATCCAGATGATAAGAAAAGTTCTACGGAGAGATATTATGGAGAGCCTGTATATACGATTGAAACACAATATATTCTAACAGGAGCAGATGATGACTATCAATACTTAGGATATATATTTGCTAACCTTGGTAAAAATGCAGAACAAGTTGCTTCTTGGACGGCACAACGTGCTATGTGGATGACAAAAGGAGATAAATCAGGAAAAAGCCCAATCAATGATGGTAAAGATATATTAGCTATTGATACAGAAACAGAGTATAATTCTGATATTAAAAAAGAGGAAGAAATCAGAATTTTAGCACAAGAAATACAAAAAGTAGAAGAATACTCATTAGAAATACAATTAGCATCTACAATAGATGAAGTAGTGGCAAGTATGCAAGATTTGCAACAATACTACCTAAAACAAGCAAATAACTACAGTCATAACTCGGCATTACGTAATACCTTTTTACAACTAGCTAATGCAGATGACGGTGTAGGAGGAGTATTAAACTGGGTATATTCACAATTAGCGTTAGGAATAGGACCAGGAGGAACTTCTTTATCAGACATTAAAGCAAATGTGTATCAATACGCTATGACAATAAATAATCCAGAAAATGGACATCAAAACATGTATCAGCGTATTCAAACGCAAATGGATGCAATTGCAGGAAGAGAAGGAATTGATGAAGATACTGTTATTTCTATTGCTGGAGCAGGTATGTTAAAAGGTGAAGCATACAAATACCAAGATTTCTATGATGAATTGCAAAAAAATAACGGAGAATTATTAGTAGAAGATAAAACAACTGGTACCTATACAATGGTAGATAGAGTTACGAATACATATACAATAGGACCATTTAAAATTAAATATAATGATGCTTATGTAAGAAGATCTGTAGAAAATAACGCAAGAATCAATTTCTCAGAAATTACAGAAATTCGTATATATGACCAAAACAATCAACTATATAAAACATTAAGTGCGGAATTAAAAGATGAAAATGGAAATGTTATTCAACAAGCTAAAAGTGAATTTAAAATTACAAAATCCAAAATGCTTGATGAAGTAGATCCTGAATATATATTCCCAAAAACAGAAGAAGAGTTTTATGTACAATTCCAGGGAGATGGAGGGGATAGTGCAACAACTTTAGACCCTTCAAGAATTCGCCTAGAGGTAGACTTTAGATATATTAAATATTTTGATGCAGAAATGTACGCAACATCCAAAAGTGATACACAACCTTTATATAAATGGTCATCAAAATCTGATGGACGACATGTTTATGACTATAGAAGTTGCCAAAATCATGGTTCACATCCAAAATATTGTTCTAAAACAAAATACTATATTACAGCAATAGACCATGCAGACATCCAAGATTTACTTTTAGTTACAGGTGCAGAACCTTACTTAGGATATAAAACATTAAGAATCGAACCAAAAAATAATCCTGGTGACGATGATGATGACGATGATGATGACGATAGAGAAATTAATGAAATTACCATGAACATTAGTGGTAGAGTATGGGAAGATGAAAATGGAGGAAAAGAATCTCTTCCAGATGGTATAAAGGAAAATGGAGAAAAATATTTAAAAAATATTGAAGTATCTCTATATGAATATATAGATGGAGGAGAACCAGTGCTTGCAACATTAGCACAAGATCCAAATGGAAAAGAAATTAGAACAAACCCAACATTAACAGATGAAAATGGTAAATATATCTTTAAAGGGGTAAGACCTACAAGAAAATACTTTGTACAATTTACCTATAATGGTCAAACATATCAAGCAACTTACTATACGGGACAAGAAGAAGTAAAACGTCAAGATTGGCCAAATATTTCAGTCGCTAGTGAAATTGATGATGAAAGGTTAGAATATAATGAATTATTTGCAACTATAGAATCATCTCCAAAAAACTATGATTCTAGTGATTCATTAGGATATGGAACATCAGGAAAAACCTTTACAGACCAAGAATTAAAAGGCTATGCTTTAGTTAACAATGGAAATGGTGCATATAGTTATACAAAGGAAAATAGTGATAAACTTCAATTATTAGAAGATTATTCAGATAATACAGAAGGTATTATTAGTAAAAAAATACGAGAATACATTCAAGCCAATAGAACGTATCCTGATTTACAAACTATTTATGATCAAATTGTTAACGAATATGGCGGACAAGACCCAGAAATTGAAGATAAATTACAATATATTGAAGATACAAAAATACATTCACAAACTGGTCATATGGTAGAAGGAGAATTCAAATATGACTTATATGCAACACATGATTTACTCGTTATTTATGATAGAGATAAATTAATGTATGTTATTGAAGATACAGATATGGCAAAACAAAAATATTACTTAGTAGATACTATGGGATATAAAGTAGCCTTTACAGCAGCAGTAACACATACAACAACAACAGAAGGAAGATTAACATATCATAAAACACATGAAGAACAAAGTAATGTAAACCTAGGATTAAATGCAAGAACAACAACAGATATTGCTATTAAGAAAGACGTACAAAAAGCTACAATAGAAATTAATGGAAAACAACAAACTTATGAATATGATCATAGAAATAATGATGGAAACAAAGACTCTACATGGGATATAGAAGTAAGGCTTTCAGATGCCTACTATGCATCCAATGGAGGACATACAACTTACACAAGAGAAATTTATCCATCAGACTATGACTACAAAGTAAGTAACTATGGAGATCCAGCAAAATACGGAAAAGACAAGAGTGATGAATTAGAAATATATGTAACTTATAGAATTTCTGTATACAATCAATCACCATCTATTCACACAAAAATAGATGAAATTGTAGAATACTACGATAATGACTATACATATATTCCAGAACGTTCTTATATAGAAATACCATTTGGAAATAATAGTGGTCAAAAAGATATTCGTGCAGTAGATGCAAGTAGATATACATCTGGTTCACAAACAACAACAATCAATGGATACAAAAACTTATATATTCAAGGCTTAGATGACGTATACCTAACACCAGGACAATTAGCTTATGTATATGTAACGTTTAGAGTAAATAAAACAACATTAAATAACGAAGATTGGGTAATTCTAGATGAAGAAATAACAACAGGAAATTTAATAGGTGTAGGTAAAGAAAATATTGTTGAAATTAATGGATATACAACCAAATATGATGAGGGAACACAAGTACCAAACGTAGGAAATGTAGGAGGAACACCAGCTGGTATTGTAGATATGGACTCAACACCTGGTAACCTAGAGCCAAGCGATGTACCAAAAGATGGAACGATTAATTATGAGGCATTTGAAGATGATACAGATAAAGCACCAAACTTACAATTACGCTTATACAGAAATGATAATGAACAAAGATCTATTTCAGGTACTGTATGGGAAGACGAAAGAAATCAAACAATAGAAGCTACAACTACAGGAAATGGTATTCGTGAAGAAAACGAAACACTAATTGATGGTGTAACTGTACAATTAGTAGAAGTTATGGAAAATGGAACAGAATATGTATGGAGAGAATTTGGTGATAATAGAGCAAAAGTAATAGGACAAGGAGAGTTTGGAGGAACCAACACCATTGGATATGGTACAGGTTCTGGAACACAATCTTCAGAAACACCAATTATCAATAATAGTGGAATTGTACAAAACTACAACTTTGGAGACCAACAAAAAGGTAGATATGCATTCAAATCTTTTGTACCAGGAAACTATGTAGTAAGATTTATATACGGAGATACCGTAAGAACAGCATTAGTAAATCCAAATTCTGGAGTAAATGATGACAATACCAATAACGCAAAAGAAATTTCTCAGTTATTACAAGGATTATATGCAAATAAAGCAGGACAAGTACAACAAGGCTTAAATGATACATCTTATAATGGTCAAGACTATAAATCTACTACTTATCAAAAAGGAGTAGAACAAACAAGACAATATATTTGGAAGAGAGATTTTAGCTACTCTGGAGGAAATAAACAAGAAGGCGAAACTTTATGGACAATTAATGCATATGATATGAATAATTGTACACAAAATGAATCAGCTACATCAGCAGCTTCAAGAGCAGCAGGAACAACCTATTACTATGATATAGCAGCTTCAGACCCATATAACACAACAATCAATAGCAATGTTCCCGTAAATCAAGCAAATCAAAGTATATATGTATCAGATGCAAAAGATATTATGTCAGAAAATCCAAGTACACCAAGAGATCCAGATAACGATAGCCAAGAAGATGGAGAATTCTACTTAAATAGTAGAGAAGAAGTAATGGATTATTCAGATAATAACTTAATGAACCATGTAGCAGAAGTATTAGCAAGCTTTAGAAATAGACAGGGATATCCAGATGGAACAACTTCTAACGAAGAAATTCCATATACACAAGAAGAAGTAAAAGCTTTAGTAGACGAATTATTAGCAAAAACACAAATGACTGCAGAAACAGGATTAATCAACCTAGAAATCGAAAACAATACACAAACAACAGGAAATCAAAGTGGAAATAATAATGCAAATACCAATAATGGAGCATATATTATAAGAGATGTAGACTTAGGACTAGAAGAAAGACCAAAAGCACAATTAGCAATCGAAAAAGAAGTAACTAATGTAAAAATTACTTTAGCAGATAAATCCGTATTATTTGATGCAAGTGGAGCAATGAACAATGTTTTATGGCAAGAACATCAAAGATATGAAGCAGGATATGCAAATGGAGCTTTACTAGACCCTAACAAATTTACAAGCATTGAACATATTAGAGACTTAAATAGTGATAAATTTGGAGTTATCCAAATTAGTATGGACGAGGAATTAATGCATGGTGCAACAATTCAAATTACATACCAAATTACAGTAAGAAATGTTGGTGAAGCAGACTATAAAGATAATAAATTCTATTATACAGGAGAAGTAGCCGATAAGAGTACAATTGTAACAACAACTCCAGATGAAATTATAGATTATATTCCAAATAATATGCAATTCTATGCACAAGATAATACACAATGGAAACTAGTAGCACAAAAAGATAGAGATAGTTATCTATTTACAGAATACAACTTAGATAATACAATAGCAGCAAAAAGTAGTAGATTAAATATCAAATTGAAAAACAAAGTAAATCAATATACATCTGTTATAACAACTGAAAGTTTAGCAACACCATTAGTACCACAAATCTATCAAGATAAGGTAAATGGAGATGCACAAACAGAAGTTAGTACTTCATTAGTATTAACACAACTAATTTCACCAGAAAATGAGGCAGATGACTTAAGTTACAGAAATATTGTAGAAATTATTAGAACAGACAACTTAGTAGGTAGAAGAAATGAATACTCTGTAGCAGGTAACCAAAACCCAGATGTAGATCCACAAGAAATGGATACCGATATAGCAGAAGAAGTAAAAATACTACCACCATTTGGTGCAAGCAATATAGCAATTATAATAGCTTCTGTAACACTTGTAGCTGCAGGAATTATAGCAGTAAGCATTATCTTTATCAAAAGAAAAGTACTAAAGAAAAATAAATAAAATCCAAAAATTCTAGCTCTGAAAAAGAGTTAGAATTTTTTTATGCTAGACTTGTATTTTTTCCTATTTTACGATAAAATAAGTAAAGTTATTTACCAAAAGAGAAGAAAAAACAATAATAAAAATAAAATGTATCACAAATTGTAAAAAACTTTTTTAATAGAGCGTGCAAAAACGACAAATAATACATCATTTTTGTATTACAATAAGGACGAATTAAAAAAGTAGAGGTGGTAAGGATGTTTCAAAATATAGCAAGAGATTTTAATCAAGAAGAACAAAATGAATGGAAAGATGAAAGAAAAGAGCAAAGAAAACAAATAATCAATAAAGTATTTACGAAAAAGCAAATCATTTTATATATTGTAGCTTTTTTATTATCCATGGTTTCCTTAGGAACAAATGGAGAAATAGCCCCTTTAGGAATAGCACTATTAATAGCCATATTAAGTAATGGTATGCCGGTAGGCATTGTAAGTTTAGTAGTAATCATAGGCAGTTGTATATCCACTGGTATACAAGGAGCCTTAACAACTATGGGTATTTTATTCTTTGTATTAGCGTCAGTGTTAATAAAAGCACCAAAATATGCAGAGGTAAAAAATGAAAAAAGAAAGTTAGGCTTAAGATTATTTATTTCTTGTATTGCTGTACAAGCTTTTTCTTTTCTGTTCGGGGAAATTTATGTATATGATATATTAGTAGCCATAGTATATAGTATTTCTGCATTTATATTTTATAAAATATTTGTCAATTCTATTTCAGTAGTTACAGAAATAGGAGAAAATAGAGCCTATTCTGTAGAAGAAGTTATGGGAGCAAGTTTACTTACGGCATTAGCAATTACAGCAATAGGGGATGTCACTGTTTTTGGATTTGGTATAAAAAATATTTTATGCATATTAATTGTTATGATAATGGGATGGAAAAATGGCATATTAGTAGGTGCAACTTCTGGAATTACCATTGGAACAGTATTAGGTGTATTAGGAACTGGAGAACCTATTATGATAGCTTCTTACGCTTTATCAGGAATGATAGCAGGAATACTAAGTAAATTTGGAAAAATAGGTGTTATTTTAGGATTTTTTATAGGAAATGTTGTATTAACATATGTAGCAAATGGAAATACACATACCATTATCAGTGTACAGGAAATACTAATTGCCTCATTAGGCTTACTTGCTGTACCAAATAGTATAAAAATTCACATACAAGATATGCAACCTAATGTAAAATTACTTCCTCAAACAGTAGGAGGCAATTTAGAAAGTAATAAAGATACAATTTTCAAATTAAATAGCATGTCTGAAACTATATCGGAAATTGCTAAAACATATCAAGAAGCAGCAGCTACAATAGTAGATGAAAAAGAGTTAAAAAAGCAAGAACAAGAAAATAGGCAAGTATTTGAACAAGAATTGCAAAACCATTTAGATGGTATGGAGGAAAATTTATTATTTGATATTATGCAGGAAGAAAATATTGTAGAAGACATCTTTGCGTTTTTACTAGAAAATGAACGAATAGCTAAGCAAGACTTATTGCAAATTTTAGCAGAGCATAATCAATATATTATAGGAATAGAAAATCATGCCATAGAAGAAGCTGTAGAAGACGATATTATGAAAATGGTAAGAGCTATTAATGAATCTTATCGCATTAGTAAAGTCAACTTCATTTGGAAAAAAAGAATGGATGAAAGCAAAAAAGTAGTATCTAGCCAATTAGAAGTAGTATCACAAGCAATTGAAAATTTAGCAGATGAAATACAACAAAATCAAAAAGAGAAAAATCAAGAATATGAACTTTATAAAAAAGAAATACAAAAATTATGCGAACAAAAAGAAATACCAATAGAAGAAATAGCAATAGAAAAACAAAAAACAGGAAGAATGCAAGTAAAATTATTCACAAAAACATGTGAAGATGTGGATAATGCATGTATAGATATAAAAAAAGTTGGTAAAATACTATCAAAAATTTTACAAGAAGAAATGGTTTTGCAAAAGCAAGAATGTGGCATTCGTACGAATCAAAAACAATGTGTATTTACCTTTTTATCACAAGATAAACAAACATTACAAATAGGCATAGCAAAAGCAACTAAAACAGATTCTACCATTTCAGGAGATACCAATACACAAGTAAAATTAGATGATGGAAAATATTTAATAGCCTTAAGTGATGGAATGGGATCTGGAGAAGAAGCGAGAAAAACAAGTAAAATGGCAATTAGTATATTAGAAAAATTGCTATCTTCTGGTTTTGATAAAGATACTTCTTTAAAATTAATCAATAGTGCTATACAAAGTATATTTAGTAATGGAAACACAGAAATGTATGCAACATTGGATATAGAAATTTTAGACTTATATGCCAAAAAATTAGAATTCATGAAAAATGGAGCATGTCCAACTTTTATTAAACATAATAAAGATGTACAAATATTAAAATCTATTTCTTTACCAACAGGAATTCTAGAAAATATAGATTTAGTTGTATATGACAGAGCATTAGAAGATGAAGATATTATAGTAATATGTAGTGATGGTGTTCTAGAATCTAGTGAAGAATATACAAATAAAGAATTATGGCTAAAATTTTTATTAGAAGATATGGAAACACAAGATGTACAAAAAATAGCAGATTTAATATTACAAGAAGCCATAGACAATCATTATGGGGTAAAAAAAGACGATATGACAGTCATTGTGGCAAAAGTAAAAAATAGAATTTAAGAAACTTGTATTTTATAGGAAAATAGAGTATAATAGAAACAAGGTTACATAACAACTAGCACCTAATTAGGGAGGTAAAGCAAATGAAAAAATACTTTAATGTAATTGTTCGGCTGTATAATATATACGGAGAGGTATACTGTGTTTATGAAGGAATCATAATAACCTATGAAAATATGGTAGAAGGTTTTTTCAATGAATATTATGTATCAGGTTATGTAAAGGAAAATACGTTACATATAAGGCTAAAAAATAACGAAACAGGAGCAGAACAATTAGAAAAGCTACCAGAATTTTTAGAGGTAACAGAAGATACTGGATATCTCTTTGTAGATGAAGAAAAGTTAGTACAAGTAGAAATTACAGAAGAAGTAAAAGATGCAACTATTATCAATTATATAAATAAACAAATAAAAGTTGCAAAGAGAGCAGGGGAGATTTAAAAACTCCCCCCTTTTTTATGTAAAATTTATAGGGAAAGCCCTAATGTAATTGACAATGTAGGTTATGTTTGATATAGTATAATAGGAAAAGTCGAAAGGAATGAATCTTATGAGTAGAGGAAAAAGATATAATGAAGAAAAAAAACTAAACATGAAAAAAGTATGGGCAGTTATTATTGCCATTTTAGTCATTATTATGTTTTTTGTAGTTATAGGAAATTTACTTAGTGATCAAGGTACACAAGTAAAAGAAAAGACCTTTGCTACAGCGTATTATCCTGTTTTAGAAGAGGGAAAATGGGGAGTAATTGACACAAAAGAAAATGTAATAATAGAGCCACAATATGATGAAATGATAGTAGTACCTGATCGCACAAAACCACTATTTATAGTAATAGCAAATGTAGACTATCAAACAGGAACTTTTGACTCAAAAGCGATAGATAAAAATAATCAACCAGTATATACACAATATCAAAAAATAGAAGCCATATACAATCATGATGAAAATAACAATCTTTGGTATGAAGAAAATGTATTAAAAGTACAAAAAGAAGGAAAATATGGGTTAATCAATTTAGAAGGGGAAGAATTGCTACCTTGTGAATATGATGACATACAACCAATAGAAGGCGTAAAAAAATCTTTGGTAACAACCAAAAATGGGAAAAAAGGACTAGTCGATAATACAGGAACGATTATAGCAGAAAATATATATCAAGAAATTACGGGATTAACTACACAATATGAAGATGGCTACATTATAACAGCAGAAGATGGAAAAAAAGGTGTTATTAAATCAGATAAAACCATTGTATTAGAACCTAAATATGAAGAAATACAACCAGTTTATGGAAATCAATGTTATGCCGTAAGAGAAAATGGAACCAATAAAATTGTCAATGAAAAGCAAGAAAGCTTTTTAGAAGGTAGATTCTCCCAAGTAAAAGAAATTAATGGAGAAAATATTACTTATCAAAATGATGGAAAATATGGTGTAATGACTCTACAAGGAGAGGAAAAAATAGCACCAACATATGATGACTTATCATTTGCTTTTTCAGAATATTATATAGCTAAAAATGGTGAAAATTATGGTGTAATTTCTTTAGCTAATGAAACAAAATTAGATTTTGTATATACCTATATTACCTATGAAAAGCAAGCAGACTTTATACAAGCACAAACTAAAAATTTAGAAACACAGTTATTAGATAGAAACTGGGAAGTAAAAGTAACAGGGGTAGTTTCAGAAATGAATACCAATAAAAATTACATTAAAGTAAGAGAAGGGGAAAACTACCAATATTATAACTTCAAATTAGAACCAAAAAGTAATACAGAAATCTTACAAGGAAATACATTATTTTTAAGTAAAAAAGATGGAAAATATGGTTATGTAGATGAAGATGGACAAGTAATTGTAAATTATCTATATGATGATGCCACAGAACAAAATAATTATGGCTATGTAAGTGTTAAAAAAGATGGAAAATGGGGAGCATTAAATCAAAAAGGAGAAGTTGTTGTAGAACCAACTTATACATTAGAAAATAATTTAATGATAGACTTTATTGGAAAATGGCACTTAGCGGAAGACATCAACGCAAATTATTATACCAAATAAAAGAAGGAGATAATATGGAACGAAGGACAAAATATCAATATACATATTTCATACACCCATTTATTATAGAAGAAAAAAAATATGAAGAATATATTACTAGGCTAATGAAAGATAAACATTGTCATCTAAAAATTTTTACGAAACAAAAAGACTTAGATATATACACATTTTTTATGCCAAAGGTAAGAAAATATTTATTTTGGTCTATTTCCTATGATCAAGAACAAATGCGAACATTCCAAGACTTAGGAAAAACTTTGCAAATACGTATGTTAGCACAAAAACCATGTGTTATGTTTGACTACGATTTAGGAGATTTTACACAAGGAAAAGTAGGAGAAAAAGATGGCATTTTCTTTGATATACCTAAAATAGAAATTATCTGTTTTAAAACAGGGATTTGTTTTCTATTAATTAAAACCATTTTAAACGGTGCGAATATGTTAAGTGATGTAATTAATTTTAATTATAAATTTAGAGACATCAATGCAGATTATGCTAAACTACAAGAATATGAAAATATTAAAATTCAAACAGAACGTTTTCAACATATGCAAGAATTTAAACAAATTATACAAGAAATAACAGGAAAAAATGATTGGATTGCAAAATTAAATTTGCAAAACGAGCGATTTTTAACTTATTCCTATGTATGCTTAGAACAAGAATATTGGAATGAGAAAAAGCCTTTTGCAGAATTAGAAAACGACTTTGCAAAACTCAAAAATGTATTACCCTACAAGGCACAAATTAATCTTATAGAACAAGCAAAACAAGAAATTACTTTATCCACATTACAGTATGTAAAAATAGGGGTAACTAAGCAAGCTATTACCTTATTAACTTCTAGTGTCAATACAGAAAATTACACCAAAATTCCTCATCGTTATGAACGTTCTTATCTATATACCTATATTTTAACTTTATATAAACAAGTACTTTTAGAAAAAATAAAATATGACTTTCAAACAAGGAATTTTGCAAAAACAGAAAAAGCATTTATAGAATTTACAGAATCTATTTGGAATGAAGAAGTAACTTGTGAAATAGACGGTACAGAATTTTATAAAGAAATTGTGAAAACATTAAAATTAGAAGATTTATATCAAGAAGTAAAAAATAGATATCAAATAGCAAATAAAAAATCTAACACAAGAAGAATACAAGATATATCGTATATTTTACTAGCTATTTTTCTTATCATTATCATACGAATTTTGTTTTTTTGAGAGGTAAATATGAAAATTAAATGTGGTACAGATATCATAGAAGTTGCAAGAATACAAGAATCAGTTGAAAATTTAGGAGAAAAATTTTTAAATCGTGTGTTTACCAATAATGAAATTAAGTATTGTATTTCTAAAAAAAATATGCAATACCAACATTTTGCTGCTCGCTTTGCAGCAAAAGAAGCCATATTTAAAGCTATATCAGACTGTTTAACAAATAAATATGATATTACATGGAAAAATATAGAGATTGTAAATGATAAAAAAGGTAGACCATATGTGCATTTTATAGGATTAACATTTAATGAAATACAAGATATAGACATTAGCTTATCGCATCTAAAGGAATATGCTATAGCCACTTGTAGTGTTATATTGAAATAGGAGGAACAAGTTGGAATTTTTTGATACACATAGTCATTATAATGATGAAAAATTTGACACAGATAGAAACAAAATAATTGAAGAGACTTATCAAAATGGGATAACCAAATTTACCTGTTGTGGATATAATATAGAATCTTCACAAAAAGCATTTTTACTAGCTAAACAATATGAATATATATATGCTATATGTGGAATTTCCCCACAAGAAGCACCAAAACAAATAGAAGAAATACCTTCTATGGTAAAACAAATCGAACAAATACTGAAAACAGATGAAAAGAAAAAAGTGGTAGCTGTTGGTGAAATAGGGTTAGACTATTATTGGGGAAAAGAAAATCAAGAAATACAAAAAAAGTTGTGGAAAGAACAAATACAATTAGCAAATCAATTTAAGTTACCCATTGTCATTCATACAAGAGATGCTATAATGGATACTTTGCAAATACTAAAACACCAGGAAGTAATCCAAAAAGGAATTATACATTGTTGTAGTTTCAATAGAGAATTAGTAAAAGAAGCACTAAAATTAGGCTATTATATATCTTTTGCAGGCACAATTACTTTTAAAAATGCTAAAAATGCAGAAGAAATAGTCAATATGGTTCCTTTAGAAAAATTATTAATAGAAACAGATAGTCCATATTTAGCACCAGAACCTAAAAGAGGAACGCGAAATAACTCTATGAATGTGAAGTATATAGCAGAAAAAATTGCTGTTTTTAGAAAAATGCAATTAGAAGAAATAGCAAACATTACTTATGAAAATGCAAAACGTATATTTCAAATCCAATAAAAAAACTTGGAATTTTCCAAGTTTTTTTGTTCTATCTTAAACTTTCTAATGCTGCAATTCTATCTTCAATAGAAGGGTGAGTAGAAAATAAATTTTTACTTCTTTTTATTGTTTTACCATTGCTATCTACTGCATTTTTCTTAAAAGGGCAAACAATAAACATATTAGCAGTAGAACGATTAGCTGTTTTTAATTCATGCTCATCTGCATCTAATTTTCTTAAAGCAGAAATTAATCCATCTGGGTTTCTAGTAAAAGAAACAGAGGTAGCATCAGCCAAAAATTCTCTTCTTCGCGATAGAGCAAGTTGCATAAGTTTGGAAAAAATAGGAGAAAGAATTAAAAGAACAAGTCCAATTAAAAATAAAATAGCATTACCATTTCCATTATCATTATCACTATCTCTTCCACCTACACCCCAAAATAAAGCACGAGTGGTAATATCAGCAACCATAACAATTAACCCAACCATTACAGAAACTACAGCGGAAAGAAGAATATCATAATTCTTAATGTGTGCAAGTTCATGACCAATAACACCTTCTAACTCATAGTAATCTAAAGTATCTAATAAGCCAGTAGTAAGGCAAATTACAGAATTTTTAGGATTTCTACCAGTAGCAAAAGCATTAGGTTGTGGGTCGTCAACAATATATAGTTTAGGAGTATATTCCATCCCTGAAGCAACAACTAAAGCATCTAAAATATTGACTATTTTTTGATTTTCTTCGTGGGTAGCAGGCCTAGCATGATTTAGTGAAAGCACAATTTTATCACTATAATAATAAGAACCCCAAGCAGAAAGAATAGAAAAAATAAGAGCAATAACAATAGAAACACTTCCTAATTCAAACATCTGGCATATAAAATAAATCAAAACCGTAAGAAATACAATAAAACCAGAAACAATAAAAGCTGATTTCCATTTATTTTTTTTAATATCTGTGTACATATATAACCTCCGAAAAAATAAAACACAAAGGAAGAAGTACTTTGTGTTTATACATATTAATTATTAAAATTAACCTTTACATTTTTCTTAACTTCTTCAGACTCTACATTAAATAAAGGTTCTTCTTTAAATTGGAACATAGAAGCAATTACATTAGAAGGAAACATTTGTAATTTTTCATTATACATTGTTACACTATCGTTATAAAATTGCCTTGCATAGGAAATTTTGTTTTCTGTATTACGTAATTCTTCTTGTAATTCAGAAAAGTTTTGGTTTGCCTTTAATTCTGGATAGTTTTCTGAAACGGCCATAATAGTTTTCAAACTTTCAGATAAAGCGTTTTCTAATCCAGCTTTTTCAGTAACTGTTGTAGCATTAGCCCATGCAGTACGTAATTCAGCAATATTGGTTAAAACTTTTTCTTCATGTTTCATATAACCTTTTACCGTATCAACAAGATTAGGAATAAGGTCAAATCTTCTTTGTAGTTGTACATCTATTTGGCTCCATGCATTTTTAACTTTTAATCTGGCTTGCACTAAACTGTTATATATCCATATAACAACAATAACTAGTACAGCAACAATGCCAAGAATAATCCAAGTCATATAAATCCTCCTTTTTTAAATTCATAATATATTTATATCATATTTTATGTGTATATACAATAGTTATACTGTGAAAATTTGGCGAAAAAAAATAAAAAAAATGGAAGAAGTGGAATAAAATGGGTACAAGCTACATATAATATTATATAAGAGGTGCAAAAGAGAAAAATAAAAATACAACAATTTTTGCAAATACTACAGCGAACTATGTTTCCAAAAATAATGCAAAATTTGACAAAATTAGAAGATTCATGTTATAATAAGATTGTTGTAAATTTAAGGAGGAAAATTTTTATGAAAAAAGATGATAAAGCATCCATATCACTGATAAAAATTTTAGCAATTTGTTTAATTGTTATTACTTTAACCAGTGTAAGTGTTATGGCAACAAGTAGTCAAATATCAAATGTAAAAATTATACTTTCAAATGATTATGAAATGACAGTGGTAACAGCCAATAAAACAGTAGCAGATATCTTAGCAGAAAACAACATAAAACTTGCAGAAGATGAAGTAGTAACTCCTTCTTTAGAAGAAGAACTATCAGATAACAAAACCATTCATATTTCTAAAGCAGATGAACAAGAAAACATTGTAGCAGAAAAAGAAGAGGTAATATCACAAGAAGAAATTCTACAGGGATATAATACAATTACAGAGAAAATTATTGTAGAACAAATTGTGATACCTTTTGAAACTATTACAAAAGAAGCATCAGGTTCTGCATCAAGTGGAACAAAACAAAATAAAGTAATTCAAAATGGTGAAAATGGTTTAAAAGAAGTTACTTATAAAGTAAAATATCAAAATAATGAAGAAATAGAAAGAAATCAAATATCAGAAGTGATTGTAAAAGAACCAGTAGATAAAATAGTAGAAGTAAAAACAATTCAACTTACTTCAAGAAGTAGTGGTTCAAGAGTTACAAGCTATGGAAATGGCTCATGGAGTTATTCTGCATCTGATTTGGACTTAATATGTGCAATTACCGCTCAAGAAGCAAGCTCTAGTTATGAAGCAGCTTTAGCAGTTATTACTTGTGCATGTAACAGAGCAGCAAGTAGTAGATGGAGAAAATATGGTTCAGATCCATTAAGCCAATATAAGGCACCAAATCAATTCTGTTATACAATAGATAGTCATTGGAAAAAGAGATTAAATGGAAATTATCCATCTCATGTAAAACAAGCCGTACTAGATGCACTAAGTGGAAAAAGAAATCACAAATACTTATCATTTAGATCAGCAAGTACAGGAATTTCAGGAGTAAATATAGGCGGAAATGTATATTTTAACCCAATGTAAATAAAAAAACGAGGCGAATGGAACATTCGCCTTTTGTGGTATATAGGAGGAAATATAATGAAATTAATATCATGGAATGTAAATGGATTAAGAGCAGTACTAAACAAAGGATTTATGAATTTTTTTAACGAAGTGCAAGCCGATATATTTTGTATTCAAGAAACGAAGATGCAAGAAGGACAAGTAACTTTAGAATTACCTGGTTATGAGCAATATTGGAATAGTGCTGAAAGGAAGGGGTATTCAGGAACGGCTATTTTTACAAAAGTAAAACCAATATCAGTTACTTATGGATTAGGAATAGAAGAACATGACAAAGAAGGACGTATTATTACTCTAGAATTTGAAAAATTTTATTTAGTGAATTGCTATACGCCAAACTCAAAAAGAGAATTAGAAAGACTAGATTATAGACAAGTATGGGAAGAAGAAATGAGAAAATATCTAAAAAAATTAGATACGATAAAACCAGTGATTTATTGTGGAGATTTAAATGTAGCACATCAAGAAATAGACTTAAAAAATCCAAAAACAAATACACATAACGCAGGTTTTACTATGGAAGAAAGAACAAAAATGACAAAACTCTTAAGTGTAGGATTTATAGATACATTCCGTTATCTATATCCAGAAAAAGAAAATGCCTATTCTTGGTGGTCTTATATGGGGCATGCAAGAGAAAAAAATGTAGGTTGGAGAATAGATTATTTTATCGTTTCTGATAGAGTAAAACAATATGTGGAAGAAGCCAGTATTTATGACCAAGTTATGGGAAGCGACCATTGCCCAATAGGATTAGAAATCAATTTATAGGAGGTTTGTATGAAATTAAAAGAAAGAAATTGGATTAAGTGGATATATTATTTTTCTATTGCGGCAGCTGTAGTCGTATTATATAAAACCATAGATAATATAGGAAGTATTACTAGTGGAATAGGAGAATTTTTAGGTATATTAACACCATTTTTTATAGGAATATTGATTGCCTATATATTATATATTCCTTCTAGAAAAGTAGAAAGTTTTTTTATGAAACAAAAGAAAATAAAATTTTTAAAAAAGAAGGCAAGACCTATTAGTGTTATTACTGTATATATTATTGCTATATTATTCATTATACTATTATTCACATTTATTATTCCGCCAGTAGCACAAAGTGTAGTAGATTTAGTCAATAACTTTCAACAGTATTTTAATATGGCAGTCAAACAAATAGAACAAATGCCAGATGATTCATTTATTAAAAGCCAAGTATTAACTAGAATTGTAGAATTTGTAAAAAACATAGACATTACACAAATCATAAATATGGAAAAAATTTCACAATATGCACAAGGAGCTATTAGCTTTTTCAATGGAATTGTTAATACATTTGTGGCATTAATCGTGTCAGTGTACATATTAATTAGTAGAAGAGAAATTTTAAACTTTTTCAAAAGGTTGGCAGGAGCAATCTTCAAAAAGAAAGCGTATTATAATTTAGATAAATATTTTAATCGTTCTAACGATATATTTTTTAAATTTTTATCTGGACAAATTATAGATGCCTTTGTTGTGGGAATATTAACTTCTATTGTAATGAGCATTATGGGAGTAAAATATGCCGTATTATTAGGATTTATGATAGGGTTCTTTAATGTAATTCCATACATTGGAGCTATTATAGCAGTAGCTATAGCAGCCATTATTACCTTCTTTACAGGAGGTTTAAGTCAAGCCATTACTATGCTAATTGTGGTAATTATTGTACAACAAATTGATGCCAATATTCTTAATCCAAAAATTATAGGAAATTCTTTAAAAATAAATCCTTTACTAGTATTACTAGCTATAACCATAGGAGGGGCTTACTTTGGAATGTTAGGAATTTTCTTATCTGTACCAATAGCAGCAATTATTAAATTATTGGTAGATGACTTTATTAGTTATCGAAATCGTCAAAAAATAGATAGAGGAATAGAAGAATAAATTTAAAAATTTCCTATTTTTTCCTTGACAAGCATACAGTAAGTATTGTATACTTGTATTTGAATGGAGTTTTATCACAAAAAGAAAAGATAAAACAAATTTATTAACTCCAAACCATGGAAAATAGTGGGGTTGGTAATCAAGAATGAGAAAACAAATTTGTAAGAAATAATGAAACAAAAGCAAAGGTTAGTTAGCAAAAAAAGAAATATTGCTAGCTTGCCTTTTTATTGCCTAAAACTTTGTTTACGTAAAAGTAAAAGAAAGAGGAATTATGCTTTGTTTTTTTCAAAAAATAGGTAGTTTTGTATAAGCAGAAAACGAGATATTTTCTGAAAAAAATAAAGAACATAAGAGGGACTTTCTTTTTCAAAATAAATTAATTCACAAAAGTACTAAACTTAACGTTTAGTGAAAAATTTTTTTCTGCTTAAATCTATTAAGGGGTGAGTTGTTTTGGTAAAAGATATCAAACACGAAAAATGTTCTCGTAAAACATTTGCAAAAATTGGCGATTTTATAGATATGCCAAATCTAATTAAAGTTCAAAAAGATTCATATGACTGGTTTGTGAAAGAGGGCCTAGGAGAAGTATTAAGGGATATTTCACCAATTGTAGACTATTCAGGAAACTTAGTACTTGAATTTTTTGACTACTACATGGAAGATAAAACAAAATACACAGTAGAAGAAGCAAAAGAAAGAGATGCTACATACTCAACAAGATTACATGTGAAAGTACGTTTAATTAACCGTGAAACTGCTGAAATTAAAGAACAAGAAATCTATTTAGGTGATTTTCCATTAATGACAGATAGTGGAACATTTATTATTAATGGTGCAGAAAGAGTTGTAGTTAGCCAGTTAGTACGTTCACCAGGATGTTACTATGCATCAGATTTTGATAAAGTAGGAAAAAAATTATTTACAGCAACAGTTATGCCAATTCGTGGAGCATGGCTTGAATATGAAACAGATGGTAATGATGTATTCTGGGCAAGAGTAGATAGAACTAGAAAAATCCCAGTAACAACATTATTAAGAGCTATTGGTTTAGAAACAGACGAGCAAATGATGGAACTATTTGGAGAAGAGCCAAAATTAGTGGCAACGATTCAAAAAGATCCAATCAAAACGGTTGATGAAGCATTAATTGAAATTTATAAAAAGTTAAGACCAGGTGAACTTCCAACAGTAGATGCTGCTAGAAATTTATTTACCGGTTTACTATTTGATGAAAGAAGATATGACCTAGCAAAAGTAGGAAGATATAAATATAACAAAAAATTATGCTTAGCAACAAGAATTGCAGGCCAAATTGCTTATGATGACATTATAGAACCTTCAACAGGAGAAGTATTAGTAGAAAAAGATACAGAAATTTCTGAAGAAGTAGCACGCGAAATTCAAAATGCAGGTATTAACATAGTAGATATTAAAGTAAATGACAAAAAGGTAAGAATTATAGGAAATGGAACAGTAGATATCCACAAAATGGTAACAAATGTGGACATTTCAGATATAAACTTTAAAGAAGATGTCAATTATGCAGTGTTACAATCTATATTAGAAACAACAGAAGAAAAAGATTTACACAAAGTGTTAAAAGAAAGAAGAGGAGAATTAATTCCAAAACATGTAACAAACGAAGATATTATTGCTTCTATTAACTATGTGTTTAACTTAGACCATGGAATTGGAGTAATGGAAGATATTGACCACTTAGGAAATAGACGTATTAGATGTGTGGGAGAATTATTACAAAATCAATTTAGAATTGGTTTAACTAGACTAGAAAGAGTTGTACGTGAAAGAATGACAATTCAAGATTTAGATGTAGTAACTCCACAAACACTAATCAATACAAAACCAATTACATCTTCTATTCGTGAATTCTTTGGAAGTTCACAATTATCACAATTTATGGATCAAACCAATCCACTTTCTGAATTAACACATAAAAGAAGAATTTCTGCATTAGGACCAGGAGGACTTTCAAGAGAAAGAGCAGGGTTTGAAGTAAGAGATATCCACTATACACATTATGGAAGACTTTGCCCAGTAGAATCTCCAGAAGGACCAAATATAGGACTTATTTCTGCATTATCTTCATTTGCTATGATAGATGAATATGGATTCATTGAAACACCATATAGAAAAGTAGATCACAAAACAGGAAAAGTAACAGATGAAGTAGTATATATGCCAGCAGATGAAGAGGATAAATATATTATTGCACAAGCATCAGAGCCATTAGACAAAGATAACAAATTCGTTAATCAAAGAATTCGTGTACGTCATAGAGCAGAAATAACAGAGGTAGATAAAGATCAAGTAGATTATGTAGATGTATCACCAAAACAATTAGTATCTGTTGCAGCAGCTATGATTCCTTTCTTAGAGCATGATGACGTAAAACGTTCATTAATGGGTTCTAACATGCAACGTCAAGCAGTTCCCCTATTAATGCCAGAAACACCAATTGTAGGAACAGGAATTGAATATAGAGCTGCAAAAGATTCGGGAATTACGGTAACAGCAAAAAATGATGGTATAGTAGAAAAAGTAACTGCAGATCAAATTTTAGTTAGAAACAAAAAGAATGAAATAGATACCTATAAATTACGCAAATTCAAGAGAACCAATGGGGGAACTTGTATTAATCAAAGACCAGTTGTAACAAGAGGAGAAAAAGTAAAAGAAGGCGAAATTTTAGCAGATGGACCATCTACCAAAAATGGAGAAATGGCATTAGGAAGAAATGTGCTAATTGCTTTTACTACATGGGAAGGTTACAACTACGAGGATGCTGTATTAATTAGTGAAAGATTAGTGAAAGAAGATGTATATACTTCTATTCATATTGAAGAATATGATTGCGAATGTAGAGACACTAAATTAGGACCAGAAGAAATTACTCGTGATATACCAAACGTAGGTGATGACGGTTTAAAAGACTTAGACGAAAATGGTATTATCAGAATTGGAGCAGAAGTAAGACCAGGAGATATTTTAGTAGGTAAGGTAACACCAAAAGGAGAAACAGAATTAACTGCAGAAGAAAGATTATTAAGAGCTATTTTTGGTGAAAAATCAAGAGAAGTAAGAGACACTTCTTTAAGAGTACCACATGGCGAAGCTGGAACTATTGTAGATGTTAAAATCTTTACAAGAGATAATTCAGATGAATTAGGACCTGGAGTAAACCAAGTAATTCGTTGTTATATTGCAACAAAAAGAAAAATCTCTGTTGGAGATAAAATGGCTGGTCGTCATGGAAATAAAGGTGTTATTTCCAGAATTTTACCAGTAGAAGATATGCCATTTATGCCAGATGGAACACCAGTAGACATTGTATTAAACCCAATGGGTATACCTTCTCGTATGAACTTAGGACAGGTACTAGAAGTTCACTTAGGAATGGCAGCAAGAGCATTAGGCTGGAAAGTAGCAACACCAGTATTTGATGGTGCTACAGATAAAGAAATTGAAGACTTACTAGAAGAAGCAGGATTAAGAAGAGATGGAAAAACAATTCTTTATGATGGAAGAACAGGAGATCCATTTGATCATCCAATTACAGTTGGTGTTATGTATATGTTAAAATTACATCACTTAGTAGATGATAAAATCCATGCTCGTTCAACTGGACCATACTCATTAGTAACACAACAACCACTTGGTGGTAAAGCACAATTTGGTGGACAACGTTTCGGTGAAATGGAAGTTTGGGCTTTAGAAGCATATGGTGCAGCATATACATTACAAGAAATGTTAACTGTTAAATCAGATGACGTAGTAGGTCGTGTAAAAACTTATGAAGCTATAGTAAAAGGTGAAAATGTTCCAGAACCGGGAGTTCCAGAATCATTTAAAGTATTAATTAAAGAGCTTCAATCTTTAGGTTTAGATGTTCGTTTATATTCTGAAGACAACCAAGAATTAGAATTAAAAGAAAACATTGATGAAGGAATTGACTATGAAGAAAACAAAGAAAGAGTAGGAACAGATGTATTAAACGAAAGTGAACTAGAAGATAGTTATATTGCAGCAGATGAAGATGCAGAAGATATGCTATTAGATGAAGTAGAAGAAACAGAAAATTATGAAGAAGATAATGATGAGCTATTTGAAGGATTTGACGATGAAGATGATATCGATTTCTAATCATAAAATAGAATTGAATAGGAAAGAAAGTAGCTTAAAAAGTATGACTCAAGGGAATTGTACAGTGGTAGCAATACTTTTTAAGCAAAATCTACCACAACCAGTAAGAGGATAAAAATATTATGTGTCAGGGGGAACCTTAAGTGGACGAATTAGAAATGTTTGATAAAATCAAAATAGGGTTAGCATCAGATGAAAAGATTAGAGAATGGTCAAAAGGTGAAGTAAAAAAGCCAGAAACCATTAATTATAGAACATTAAAACCAGAAAAAGATGGTTTGTTTTGTGAAAGAATTTTCGGACCAACAAAAGACTGGGAATGTCATTGTGGAAAATATAAAAGGGTTAGATATAAAGGAATTGTATGTGACAGATGTGGTGTAGAAGTAACGAAAGCAAAAGTAAGACGTGAAAGAATGGGACATATTGAACTTGCAGCACCAGTAGCACATATTTGGTATTTTAAAGGAATTCCTAGTAGAATTGCTTTAGTATTAGATGTTTCACCAAGAAATATTGAAAAAGTTATTTACTTTGCTTCATATATTGTTACAGACAAAGGAACATCTGGACTATTAAAAACACAAGTTTTAACAGAAAAAGAATATCATGAAGCCATTGAAAAATATGGAGAAGGTAGCTTCACAGCAGAAATGGGAGCAGAAGCCCTTGAAAAACTATTAAAAGAAGTTGACTTAGAAAAATTATCAGAAAAATTAAAAAAAGAATTAGAAAAAGCAAGTGAGCAAAAGAAAGCAAAATTAATTAAAAGATTAGATACAATAGAATCTTTTAGACAATCTGGAAATAGACCAGAATGGATGATTATGAATGTAGTTCCTGTTATTCCACCAGATTTAAGACCAATGGTACAATTAGATGGTGGTAGATTTGCTACATCAGATTTAAATGATTTATATAGAAGAGTAATCAATAGAAATAATCGTTTAAAGAGACTAATTGAATTAGGTGCACCAGAAATCATTAAAAGAAATGAAAAAAGAATGTTACAAGAGTCAGTAGATGCCCTTATTGATAACTCAAGACGTGGAAGACCAGTAACAGGAGCTGGAAATAGAGCATTAAAATCACTTTCTGACTTACTAAAAGGAAAACAAGGTAGATTTAGACAAAACCTTTTAGGAAAACGTGTTGACTATTCAGGTCGTTCTGTTATTGTTGTAGGACCAGAACTTAAAATTTATCAATGTGGTGTGCCAAAAGAAATGGCAGTAGAATTATTTAAACCTTTTGTTATGAAGGAATTAGTAGGACGTAACATAGCGCATAACATTAAAAATGCAAAAAGAATGGTAGAAAAATTACGCCCAGAAGTATGGGATATTTTAGAGGATGTTATCAAAGACCATCCAGTAATGCTTAACCGTGCGCCTACATTACATAGACTTGGCATTCAAGCATTCGAACCAGTTTTAGTAGAAGGTAGAGCAATCAAGCTTCATCCACTTGTTTGTACAGCGTTCAATGCTGACTTTGATGGTGACCAAATGGCTATTCACGTACCATTATCACCAGAAGCACAAGCAGAAGCAAGATATTTAATGTTATCACAAAATAACCTTTTAAAACCACAAGATGGTATGCCAGTTACTGTACCTTCACAAGATATGATTTTAGGTGCGTACTGCTTAACCATGGAAGTAGAAGGGGAAAAAGGAGAAGGAAACTATTTTTCATCTCCAGAAGAAGCCATTATCGCTTATGAAAATCATGAAGTAGGAATGCATTGTTTCATCAATGTAAGAATGAGCAAAAAAGATGAAAATGGAGAAGAAAGACACAAATTTGTTAAAACTACAGTAGGTAGAATTATCTATAACAAAGGTATTCCTCAAGATTTAGGTTTTGTAGACAGAACAGATCCAGAGCAAGAATTTGAACCAGAAATTAATTTTATTGTAAAAAAGAAAAATCTAGGAAAAATTATTGAAAAATGTATTAATAAACATGGACTTGACCGTACAGGAGAATTACTTGACTATATTAAGTCAACTGGTTTCAAATATTCAACATTAGGTGGTGTAACAGTATCTATTGATGATGTTAAAGTGCCAGAAGAAAAGAAAACAATCTTAGAGCAAGCTTCTCAAGATGTAGACAAAGTATTAAAACAATATAAACGTGGTTTAATTACAGAAGAGGAAAGATATCAATCGGTTATCAAAATTTGGGAAAAAGCAACAGATGATGTAAAAATAGCAATGAAAAACAATTTTGAAACAGAAAACCCAATGTATATGATGTCTGAATCAGGAGCCAGAGGTAACTTAGACCAATTAAAGCAAATAGCAGGTATGCGTGGATTAATGGCTAGTACAACTGGTAAAACAGTTGAAATTCCTATTAAATCATCATTCCGTGAAGGTTTAGACGCCCTAGAGTACTTTATTTCAGCACATGGTGCTCGTAAAGGACTTTCAGATACAGCTTTAAGAACAGCAGACTCTGGATATTTAACAAGAAGATTAGTAGACGTTTCTCAAGATATTATTGTAAGAGAAGACGATTGTGGAACTCATGACGGAATAGAATTAACAGCAATCAAAGATGGAAATCAAGAAATTGAATCATTACAAGAAAGATTAAAAGGAAGATATCCATTACATGATATAGTACACCCAGAAACCGGAAAATTAATTGTAGATGAAAATACAATGATAAATGATAAAATTGCTGATGAAATAGTTGCAGCAGGAATTGAAAAAGTTAGAGTACGTAGCGTATTTGGTTGTAGAACTAAAAATGGCGTATGTGCTAAGTGCTATGGTATGGGATTAGCAAGTAGAGATAAAGTTACTATTGGAGAGGCTATAGGAATTATTGCAGCACAATCTATTGGTGAACCAGGTACACAGCTTACTATGAGAACAATACACTCTGGTGGTGTTGCTGGTGTAGCAGATATTACACAAGGTCTTCCTAGAGTTGAAGAATTATTCGAAGCTAGAAAACCAAAGGGAGTTGCAGTAATTACAGAAATAGATGGTACTGTAAAAATTTCAGAAACAAAGAAAAAGAAAGAAGTAATAGTAACATCAAAAGACAATTCAAAATCTTATACAATACCATTTGGTTCAAAACTAAAAGTAAAAGATGGAGATTTTGTTAAAGCTGCACAACCATTAATAGAAGGTTCTATAAATCCAGCTGAAATCCTTGCAATAAAAGGACCAGAAGGTGTATATGAATACTTAATTTCAGAAGTTCAAAAAGTTTATAGAAACCAAGGTGTTGATATTAATGATAAACATATTGAAGTAATTGCAAGACAAATGCTTAGAAAAGTTAGAATTGAAGATAATGGAGATACAAGTATGTTCCCAGGTTCTTTAATAGATATGTATGAATTTGAAGACAATAATAAGAAGGCAATTGAAGAAGGAAAACGTCCTGCAACAGGTAAGAGAATATTACTTGGAATAACAAAAGCATCACTTGCAACAGATAGTTTCTTATCAGCAGCATCATTCCAAGAAACAACAAGAGTATTAACAGAAGCTGCTATCAAAGGTAAAGAAGATGACTTAATGGGATTAAAAGAAAATGTTATTATAGGAAAATTAAT
>CALXJP010000029.1 GCA_944388655.1 uncultured Clostridia bacterium
AACTACTTTCACACGACCGTACAACGACCGTACATAGAAAAAATGAAAATTTGGAAGTGTTGACAACAGCGGACTTACAGGGAATTATTTTTTAAAAGAACAGGGCATGAGGAGCCATAAATAGCAGATAAGAAATTATCTGTTATTTTTTTTTATAAAAATTAAACTAATATAAGAAGTTCCTATTGACAAATGCAACAATTTAGGTCAAAATTATTTTGTATTATAAAATATTGTCATTTATTATATAATAAGATTAAAACTGTTATAGGAGGGTACGAAAAATGAAAATATTAATTATTTGTAGTAAAGCATTTTATAAGGATATAGCACCAATAAAAGAAAAACTAGAAGAAATGGGGCATATAGTAGAATTACCAAATTCATATTATGAGCCAGACGCAGAAAAGAAAAGTTGGAATTTAGGGAAAAAAGAACATGCAGAATTTAAGGCAAGAATGTTTAGAATGAGTGAAGAACGAATAGCAAAAATGGATGCAGTATTAACATTAAATTTTGATAAGAATGGAAAGAAAAATTATATTGGAGGAGCTACATTTATTGAAATATATGAAGCTTTTATCAAAAATAAAAAAATTTATTTATATAACGACATTCCGGAAGGAATGTTATATGATGAAATATCAGGATTCTCTCCTATAGTAATTCATGGAGATTTAAATTTAGTAAAATAACGAAAAATTTAAAATGGAGCGATTAAAATGAATGATAATAATTTTGCTGGTAACTCAAAATCAACTGTTGATTTTTTAGGAAATGTATGGAATTATGATTGTATGGGATGTGCTATTTCAAGAGGAGATATAAAAATTCCAGGTGGAATTATTTATGAAGGAAAATATACAATATTAGGAGCAGATCCTGAAATTCCAATACCAGGTTTTTTTATAATCAATGTAAAAAGACATGTTAATTCATTTTCAGAACTTAGTAAAGAAGAAAGAATTGAAATTGGAAATGTTATTGTTTATGCAGAAAAGGCTTTAAAGGAATTAAACATTGTAAAAGAAGTTACTTTAATACAAGAAAAACGTTCAAAACATCTTCATATCTGGATTTTCCCCAATTATCATTGGATGAATGAAAAATTTGGAAAAGGAATTACATATTTAAGAGCTATTTCAGAGTATGCACAGAAAAATGTAAACGAAGATGGCATAAAAGAAACATTAAATATTATTGAAAAGACTAGAAAATATTTTAATAAATATAATATTAATGAATAGAGGCTATATATACTATAGGAATTATCAAAAAATATAAAAACTTATGTTAAATGACAAAAAATAGTTATAGCCAAGAATAGCAGATAAGAAATTATCTGTTATTTTTTTCAAAAATAAAACTAATATAAGAAGTTCCTGTTGACAAATACAAAATGAGTATATAAAAAATAATTACTATCTAAAAACATTGAAAATATAAAAATAGTATGATAAATTATAAAAAATATAAAAAAGAAAGGAAGAATCAATTATGAAAATAATCGAACCAGAGATATGGATAGAACCTTATGATGGTACTAAAATTATGAAAAATATAGAAAGAGCTTGTAGAACATGTTATCGATCTGAGGACCATATTACAGAAGATAGTTATAAAAAATTATTAAAAAATTGTATTAATAGGGGACATGAATCAGTATTAGAACATGAAAAAATAACGATAAGATTTCTATGCTCTATAAATTCATATAAAGATTTAACTCGTCATAGAGCGGGAGCTTCCTTTTCTATAGAATCCACAAGATATTGTAATTATAGTAAAGATAAATTTGATAACAATATCAAATTCATGGATCCAGTTTATATACAAAATCCAGATGATTATCAATGTTGGAAAGATTGTATGGCTGCAATAGAAAAATATTATATGCAAATGAGTAACAATGGAGCTATACCAGATCATTGTAGAACAATGCTTCCACATTCTACAGTAGCAGAAGTGGTGATGACTTGTAATATAAGGGAATGGAAACATGTTTTATCCTTAAGGTGTAATAATAGAGTACATCCGGAAATTAGGCAAATATTGATACCAGTATTGCTAGAATTCAAAAAAACTATGCCTGAAATCTTTGAAAGTGTGGAGTATGATGAAGCATTTCCTAAAGATTGGTATGCTAAATTACATATAGGATATAAAGAAAATTAAAAAAGAAAAAAATATTTACTTCTTAGAAAAAATATAGTATAATAAAAAACTGTACGGAGTGATATCGAAGTGGTCATAACGAGCTACACTGGAACTGTAGTAGTCGGTTTTCCCGGCCCGTGGGTTCGAATCCCACTCACTCCGCCAGAATAAATGCTTACAATTATGGAAATAGCAATATTTATATTTTTTAAGAATGCAGTAATATAGAAAAAAGGAGAACACTTTAGAATATAAGTATTCTCCTTTTTTGATGATTAATTAATCATCTACGGGTTGTTCATCAATTATGATAGAAAAGTTATGAAATTTGTGCAAAAGATTTTTGTTATCAGAAAAAGAAAATTCGTGTGGACTCGAATGTATAGTACCTGGGTCAATATTCTTGTAAATACGAAGCACACTTCCTGAATAACTAAGAATTGTAATGTTGACATTTCCTGCTATCATAAAGAACCTCCTACACAATGAATAGATAAATTATAACATATAATAAATAATATGTAAACCAATTTGACGATTAAAATTGCCTATGATACAATTGACAAAAAAGAAAGAGGAAATGATGAAAAATATAGCAGAAAAATTAATTAAGTGGTATGAAGAAAATAAAAGAGAATTACCATGGAGAAGTGATCCTACTCCATACCACGTATGGGTATCTGAAATTATGCTACAACAAACTAGAATAGAAGCAGTGAAAAAATATTATGTAACGTTTATGAAAGAACTGCCTACAATTGAAAGTTTAGCAAAGGTAGAAGAAGAAAAACTATTAAAATTATGGGAAGGATTAGGGTATTACTCAAGAGCAAGAAATTTAAAAAAGGCGGCAATGTTAGTGCAAGAAAAATATAAGGGAAAAATGCCATCTTCTTATCAGGAATTATTGCAATTACCAGGAGTTGGGGAATATACTGCAGGAGCAATTGCTTCTATTTGCTTTGAAGAACAAGTCCCCGCAATTGATGGAAATGTATTACGAGTTGTAGCAAGATTAACTGCAAACTCTCAAGATATTTTGCTTCCACAAGTAAAAAAGCAAATTACGAATCAAGTAAAACAAATTTTACCTAAACAAGCAGGAAAATTTAATCAAGCAATGATGGAATTAGGAGAAACCATTTGCATACCAAAAGGAAATATGAAATGTAATGAATGTCCTATAAAAGAATATTGTCAAGCATATAGCAAGCAATTAACCAATGTAATACCGTTTAGAAATCCAAAAGTAAAGAAAAAAACAGAGGAAAAAACAGTATGTTTATTATATTATCAAAATGAGATAGCTATTCGTAAACGAGAAGAAAAAGGATTATTACAGCAAATGTATGAATTTCCCAATATTCCTCAATTAGAAAGTATAGCCTCTATAGAAGAACAAATACAAAGTTGGGGGTTACAATTACAAAATATACAAGAAATAGGAAAAGTAAGTCATGTTTTTACACATCGTATATGGAACATGGATTGTTATATAGTTAAAGTAAAAAATAAAAACACAGAATTTATATGGGTAAATGAACAAGAATTAATGCACAAATATGCATTACCAACAGCATTTAGTAAAATTTTACAAAGAAAGGAAGAAAAAAACTTATGCGTTATCCAAAAAGTTTACAAATAGGAGATACTATTGGCATATGTGCTCCATCTGATGGGATTACAGAAGAAAGTAGTATACAAAAACTAGAACAAGCTGTGAACAATTTAAAGCAAAAAGGCTACCAAGTTATAGAAACTCAAAGCGTAAGAAAAAGTGTAAAAGGAAGAAGTGCTTCTGCAGAGCAAAGAGCAAAAGAGTTTATGCGGATTGCTAGAAAATGAAAAAGTAAAATTCATTATATTTGCTACAGGAGGAGATTTTTTAATAGAAATGTTACCCTATTTAAATTGGGAATATATTAAAACACTACCACCGAAATGGATACAAGGTTATTCCGATATTACAGGAATTGAATTCTTATGGACAACTATATTAGATACAGCAAGTATTTATTGTCAAACTATTAAAGATTATGCTATGCATCCTTGGTATCCAAACTTAAGCAATGCTTTAGAATTTGCAAAAGGAAATCATCCAGACCAACAGTCATTTCCGTATCATGAAAAAGTTGACTTTTCTGCAAAAGAAAATGAAGATTATACTTATCAACTAACACAAAAAACGATTTGGAAAAACTTATATGGAGAAAAAGAAATTATCATGCAAGGAAGACTTTTAGGTGGTTGCTTAGATATAATACAGTGCTTATGGGGAACAAAATGGGATAAAATTCATGAATATATAGAAAAATATCAAGAAGAGGGAATTATTTGGTATTTAGAATGTTTTGAAATATCTACACCAGAATTATATAGAAAATTGTGGCAAATGCAACAAGCGGGATATTTTAGGTATTGCAAAGGCATTATTTTTGGTAGACCATTATTCGTTAAAGAGGATTATGAAATGAGTCATGATGATGCCATAAAAGAATGTATGCAAAACTTACATATTCCTATTATTACAGGAGCAGATATTGGACATATAGCTCCACAAATGGCAATGGTAAATGGAGCAATCGTAAAAATTGTATCTAAAGAAGGAAAGGGAATGATAAGCACATTTTTAAAATAAAACAATTCATTGACAAATATTATGAAAAATGATAACATATAATAGTACTAAAACCAGAAGGAGGAAAAAATATGTTTAATTCTACTTCAAGAAATATATGGTCTGCTAGTAGTGTAGCATCAGATGCAGTATGGGTAATTATAGCATTAATATTAGCAATAGTGGGAGGACTTATCGTATACTTTCTTTTCTTAAGCAAAAAAAATGAAGGAAGATTTACAGGTTTTTTAGGATGGCTATATGACTTTTTATCATTCAAGAAAATGACATTAGAAATTATTTTAAAAGTTACCTACTTAATGTGTGCTATATTTGCAACACTTTCACCATTAGCAGGAATAGGGGATAATTTCTTAGGAACAATTGTTAGCATTATAGTAAGTAATATTGTTATTCGTTTAATTTATGAATTTTCTTTAATATTACTTGTTATTTGCAGAAATACTACAGAAATTAATAAAAAATTATCAGATAAAGATAAATAATGAAAAATTGCAGGTTATGAAAATAACCTGCAATTTTAGCTATTCAATATGGAAAAATATCTGTAAAATATAACAAAAAATGAATAATTTACAAAAAGAATACAAAGAATACTTGAAAAGTAAAGATTTTTGATATAAAATAAGAATGGTCTAAAAGACTAAAAAGAGTTGCACGTTGGTGCAAAAAGAAACGGAGGAATTGATTATGACTGTAAAAATCGGAATTAACGGTTTTGGAAGAATTGGAAATTTAGCATTCCAAGCAGCATTAAAAAAGAAAGAGGTAGAAGTTGTTGCAATAAACGACCCATTTATTACAGCAGACTATATGGCTTATATGGTAAAATATGATACAGTACATGGTAGATTTGAGGGAGAAGTTTCTGCAAAAGAAAATACATTAATTGTAAATGGAAAAGAAATTAAAGTTTATAATGAAATGGATCCAGCCAATATTCCTTGGGGAGAAAATGGAGTAGAATATGTTCTTGAATGTTCAGGAGTATTTACAACTACAGAAAAAGCTCAGGCACATTTAAAAGCAGGAGCAAAGAAAGTAGTTATCAGTGCACCATCTAAAGATGCACCTATGTTTGTAATGGGAGTAAACCACACAACATATGATCCAAGTATGAATATTGTATCAAATGCATCTTGCACAACGAACTGTTTAGCACCACTTGCAAAAGTAATTCATGATAAATTTGGTATAGTAGAAGGATTAATGACAACTGTACATGCAACTACAGCAACACAAAAAACAGTAGATGGAGCATCTAAAAAAGATTGGAGAGGAGGACGTGCAGCAGCAGCTAACATTATTCCATCTTCAACAGGAGCAGCAAAAGCTGTAGGAAAAGTTATTCCAGAATTAAATGGAAAATTAACAGGAATGTCATTTAGAGTTCCAACAGTTGATGTATCAGTAGTAGACTTAACTTGTAATCTAGCTAAGAAAACAACATATGAAGAAATATGTCAAGCTATGAAAGAAGCATCAGAAAATGAAATGAAAGGAATTATAGAATATGTAGACGAAGATGTAGTATCTTCAGATTTTATTAATGATGAACATACTTCTATATTTGATAGTAAAGCAGGAATTCAACTAACAGATACATTTGTAAAATTAGTTGCTTGGTATGACAACGAATGGGGATATTCTCATAAATTAGTAGATTTAGCAATATATATGGCATCAGTAGACCATAAATAAATTTTATGAGGAGGTCTAAAGAATATTTAGACCTCCCATTAATCCAAATAAAGAAAGGACGTTAATACAATGAATAAAAAAACTGTAAGAGATATAGATGTAAAAGGAAAGAAAGTGCTAGTTAGATGTGACTTTAATGTACCTTTTGACGAAAATGGTAATATATCAGATAATAGAAGAATTGTAGCAGCACTTCCTACTATTCAATACTTATTAGAAAATAATTGTAAAGTGATTCTTTGCTCTCATTTAGGAAGACCAAAGGGAGAAGTAAAAAAAGAATTTTCTCTTGCTCCTGTAGCAAAAGAATTATCTAGATTATTAGGAAAAGATGTAAAACTTGCACAAGATATCGTAGGAGAAAGTGCTAAAAAATTAACATCTGAAATGCAAGAAGGAGATGTAGTACTTCTTGAAAATGTTAGATTTGACCCAAGAGAAGAAAAAAATGATGAGGAATTTTCAAAAGAATTAGCATCACTTGCTGAAATATATGTAAATGATGCCTTTGGAACAGCACATAGAGCACATAGTTCAACAACTGGTGTAGCAAGTTTCTTACCAGCTGTATCAGGATTCTTAATTGAAAAAGAATTAAATTTCTTAGGTTCAGCTTTAGAAAATCCAGAAAGACCATTTGTAGCTATTTTAGGAGGAAAAAAAGTTTCTGACAAAATAGGAGTAATAGATAGTCTATTGGAAAAAGTAGATACCTTAATTATTGGAGGTGGAATGGCATATACATTCTATCGTTCTATGGGGTATACAGTAGGAAACTCTATTTGTGAGGAAGATAAATTAGACTTAGCAAGAGGTTTAATGAAAAAAGCAGAAGAAAAAGGTGTAAAATTAATGATTCCAGTAGATAACGTTGTTGCAGATAAATTCGCACCAGATGCAAATACACAAATAGTAAGTTTCAAAGAAATTCCAGATGGATGGGAAGGATTAGATATAGGACCAGAAACAATTAAAATATATACAGAAGAATTAAAGAAAGCAAAAACTGTTATTTGGAATGGTCCAGTAGGATTATTTGAATTTGACAAATTTGCTAATGGAACAAATGCTTTAGCTAAAACTTTAGCAGAATTAACAAATGCTACTACTATTATAGGTGGTGGAGATTCAGCTGCAGCAGTTGAAAAGATAGGACTATCTGATAAATTTACACATATTTCAACAGGTGGAGGAGCTTCTTTAGAATTCTTAGAAGGTAAAAAATTACCAGGAATAGAAGCTCTACAAGACAAATAATTTCTAAAAGAAGAGGAAAAAAACATGGAAATTATTTTAGGTAAAACAAGTGGATTTTGCCCAGGTATTACAAATGCAGTAGAAACTACTAAAAAAATTCTACAAGAAGACAAGCATCATGTTTATTGTTTAGGCGATTTAACACATAATGCACAAGTTATTGAAAAACTAGAAGCTATGGGATTAATCACAATTCAAAACATTGAAGAGGCAAAAGAAAAAGTCATTTTTCGTTCACATGGAGTAGAAAAAGAGACTTATGAAAAGGCAAAAAAGTTAGGTTTACAAGTAATAGACCTAACTTGCCCAAAAGTTTTACGAATTCATAAACTTGCCGAAGAATATAACCAAAAAGGCTATCATATAGTATATATTGGGGATGAAAAACATCCTGAGGTAGTAGGTACTTTAAGTTATTGTAAAGGAAATAATTCTATTATTGAGGATGAAAGTGATGTAGATAAAGTGCTAGAAGAAATTCAACAAAAAGCATATACCAAAATAGTACTTTTAGCACAAACAACATTTCATTTAGAAAAATATAATAAAATTTTACAACAACTAAAAAGCAAAATGCCAAAAAATGTAGAATTTGTAGTGGAAGAAACCATTTGTAATGCAACACATATTAGACAAAAAGAAACCATAGAAATAGCAAAACAGGTAGATTATATGATTATTATTGGAGGAAGAAAAAGCTCAAATACCCATAAACTATATGAAATAGCTAAAGAAAATGGTAAAAAAGCAATTGTAAAAAAAAAAAAAAATGAATTACCATTAGAAGAATTAAAACAAGTACATAAAATAGGAATTATGGCAGGAGCATCTACACCAAAAGAAAGCATACAAGATGTAATAGAACTCTTAAAGGAGGAAAATGTATGAGAAAAAAAGTGATTGCAGGCAATTGGAAAATGAATATGTTACCAAACGAGGCAATTAGTTTCATAACAGAATTAGAAAAAAAAGTAAAAAATACACAAAATGAAGTAATTCTTTGTGTACCCTATACAGATTTATTTTATTGCTTATTAACAGCTCAAGGAACCAATATAAAAATTGGAGCACAAAACATGCACTGGGAAAAAAACGGAGCTTATACTGGCGAAATTTCAGGAGAAATGTTAAAAACAATTGGAGTAGAATATGTTATTATAGGGCATTCAGAAAGAAGACAATATTTTGCAGAAACAGATGAAACAGTTAATAAAAAAGTAAAAGCAGCTTTTTCTTATGGACTAAAACCAATTGTATGTGTAGGAGAAACTTTAGAAGAAAGAGAAGCAGGCAAAGCACAAGAAATTATCACTACACAAACAAAATTAGCACTAGAAGGCTTAACACAAGAACAAGTAAACCATATCATTATTGCATATGAACCAATTTGGGCTATTGGTACAGGAAAAACAGCAACAGCTCATGATGCTAATGAAGCAATTAAACAAATTCGAGAAAAAGTAGAAGAACTTTATGGAAAAGAAGTAGCACAACAAGTGATTATTCAATATGGAGGAAGTGTTAAACCAAGTAATGCAAAAGAACTATTTGAAACATCAGATATTGACGGAGCATTAGTTGGAGGAGCAAGCCTTAAAGTGGAAGATTTTGAAAAAATTGTGAATTATAATCAATAATAAAAATATGCATAATAACCGTTATTATGCATATTTGGGCTGCAAATTTAAAATAAGGAAGGGAATCAAGGATGAATAAACGACTAACCATGTTAATGATATTAGATGGATTTGGAGAAAATAGCAACACAAAAGCAAATGCAGTAGCTATGGCAAATACACCTAATATAGATAAACTAATGAAAACTTGTCCAACTACGGATATATATACAAGTGGATTAAATGTAGGATTACCAGATGGACAAATGGGAAATTCAGAAGTAGGGCATACCAATATTGGTGCTGGAAGAATTGTATATCAAGAATTAACAAGAATCACAAAATCAATAGAAGATGGAGATTTCTTTAGCATACCAGAATTTGTTGCTGCAATTGATAATTGCAAAAAAAATCATTCGCAATTACACATTTTAGGTTTAGTATCAGATGGTGGAGTACATAGTCATATTCGTCATTTATTTGGACTACTAGAACTAGCTAAAAGAAAAGATTTTGAAGATGTTTATGTACATTGCTTTATGGATGGAAGAGACACACCACCAGCTTCTGGAGAAAATTATATTGCAGAATTAGAAGAAAAAATGAAAGAAAAAGGAATTGGCAAAATTGCTTCTATTTCAGGAAGATTCTATGCAATGGATAGAGATAAAAGATGGCAAAGAATAGAAAAAGCCTATAATGCAATAGTAAATGGAGAAGGAGAAAAAGCAACTTCTGCAATTTCCGCTATAGAAAGCTCTTATCAAAAAGAAGTATTTGACGAATTTATAGAGCCTACCGTTATCATGAATGGAGAAAAGCCAGTAGCAACTATTCAAGAAAATGATTCTGTCATATTCTTTAATTTTAGACCAGATAGAGCAAGAGAAATTACAAGAACTTTAGTAGATAAAGATTTTAATGAATTTCCAACCAAAAAACAAAATTTATATTTTGTTTGTATGACAAGTTATGATGAGACTATGCCAAATGTACACATTGCCTTCAAAAAAGCAGAACTTAAAAATACATTTGGAGAATATATATCTAAACAGGGATTAACACAACTAAGAATTGCGGAAACCGAAAAATATGCACATGTTACCTTCTTCTTTAATGGGGGAGAAGAAAAACAATATCCAGGGGAAGATAGAATTTTAGTACCATCTCCAAAAGTAGAAACTTATGACCAAAAGCCAGAGATGAGTGCTTATGAAGTAACAGATAAGGTAGTAGAAGCAATTCAGTCTGGAAAATATGATTGCATTATTTTAAACTATGCTAATCCAGATATGGTAGGACATACAGGAAACTTAGAAGCAGCAATTCAAGCAATAGAAACCATAGATAAATGTGTAGGAAGAGTAGTAGAAGCAGTAAATGCACAAAATGGAGTCTTATTAATTACAGCAGATCATGGAAATGCAGAACAAATGATAGACTATCAAACAGGAGAGCCACATACAGCTCATACAACCAATCCAGTACCACTTATTTTAGTAGGTATGGAAAATGCAAAATTAAAACAAGGAAAACTTGCTGACTTAGCACCAACTATGTTACAAATAATGGGACTAAAAAAGCCAGAAGAAATGACAGGAGAAAGTATTATAGAAAACTAATGCACATATCCTATAGGGGGAAGGATTATGCTAAACGAAGTAAAAATTAGAAATCTATATGAACAAGTAAGAACACAATTATATCACATGATACCGGAAAAATGGGATAAAGTATACTTATATGCCTCATTTTTAGAGCAAGTAAATGGTTTAAAAACAGGGGAAATGTATTTTTATTATTGCCCAACAGGAATATTAAAAAAGAACTACATCAACGTATACGAAATTCCGACAAAATTTAATATAGATGAAGAAGAATACATGATATTAGTCAATCAGCTATATCAAACACTAAAACAGATAAGAGAAGAATTTAAACAAGAAGAATTATGGTCAAATTTGACCATTTACATAGAAGGAACCTATTTCCGAGTACATTATGTGTATGAAGATTTGCTCCGGTTCAGCATATTCTAGTTATGATAGACATTTAATATGGAAATGTAAATATTTAGAAACGCCTATAGAAAAATTATCCAGAAAAGATAGAAAAATGGTAGAACAATATTTCAAAAAAGAAGCACAACTCAACAGAAGAGTAAGAGAAGAAACCATGAATATTTATGCAAAAAAAGAAAAAATGCGAGGCTTAGCATATGAAAAAATACCATTACCAGAAAAGACTATCAAGTTGCAACCTGTCAAAAAGAAAAAAATAGATACATATGAAGCATACAAACAAGAGCAAGAAAGAAAAGAATTACAAGAACGTAATTTAAAAAAGAATCAGATTTTAAAATTTTAAAATATATCAAATATTGAAAGGAGAAATAAATATGATTTATTCAAAAGAAGTAGAAAACATGTGCACAGTAAGAAAAGGTGTAGATCATGGACCAGCACCAATTCCAGAGGAAGGCAAATGGGTAAAAGCAAAAGATATAAAAGATATTTCAGGATTAACACATGGAATTGGATGGTGTGCTCCTCAACAAGGTGCTTGTAAATTAACTTTAAATATAAAAGAAGGTATTATTCAAGAAGCTCTAGTAGAAACAATAGGATGTTCAGGAATGACACACTCTGCTGCTATGGCGGGAGAAATACTAGTAGGAAAAACAATATTAGAAGCATTAAACACAGACCTTGTTTGTGATGCAATCAATACAGCCATGAGAGAACTATTTTTACAAATTGTTTATGGTAGAAGTCAATCTGCATTCTCAGAAGGAGGACTTACCATTGGTGCAGGATTAGAGGATTTAGGAAAAGGTCATAGAAGCCAAGTAGGAACCATATATTCTACGTTATCTAAAGGACCTAGATACTTAGAACTTGCTGAGGGATACATAGTAGAAATTGGTTTAGATAAAGATGATACCATTATTGGTTACAAATATGTAAACTTAGGAAAAATGATGGACAATATTAAAGCAGGAATCGAACCAATGGAAGCAATTGAAAAAGCTTCAGGAACATATGGAAGATTTAATGAAGCTGTAAAGAAAATTGATCCAAGAAAAGAATAATATAAAAATATATAGGAGGTAAAATTATGGCAGTAACATTTGAAGGTTATGAAAGAAGAATAGATCAAATTAAACCAGTAATGGATAAATACGGAATTAAAGATTTTGAAGATGCATTACAAATATGCAAAGAAAAAGGATTTAATCCTTATGAGATAGTAAAAGGCGTTCAACCAATTTGTTTTGAGAATGCAGCTTGGGCATATACTTTAGGTGCTGCAATTGCAATAAAAAAAGGATGCACAAAAGCTCATGAAGCAGCAAAAGCTATAGGGGAAGGATTACAAGCATTTTGTATACCAGGTTCTGTAGCAGATGATAGAAAAGTAGGTTTAGGACATGGAAACTTAGCATCTATGCTATTATCAGAAGAAACAAAATGTTTTGCATTCTTAGCAGGACATGAAAGTTTTGCAGCAGCAGAAGGAGCAATTGGTATAGCTAAATCAGCAAATAAAGTAAGAAAAGAACCTTTAAGAGTTATTTTAAATGGTTTAGGAAAAGATGCCGCTCAAATTATTTCAAGAATTAATGGATTCACCTATGTAAAAACAGATTTTGACTTCTTTACAGGAAAAGTAAAAATTGTAGAAGAAATTGCTTACTCTGATGGGGAAAGAGCAAAAGTAAGATGCTATGGGGCAAATGATGTAAGAGAAGGTGTAGCTATTATGTGGCTTGAAGATGTAGATGTTTCTATTACAGGAAATTCTACTAATCCAACAAGATTCCAACATCCAGTTGCAGGTACATATAAGAAAGAACGTATTGAAGCAGGTAAAAAATACTTCTCAGTAGCATCTGGAGGAGGAACAGGAAGAACATTACATCCAGATAATATGGCTGCAGGTCCTGCATCTTATGGTATGACAGATACAATGGGAAGAATGCATTCAGATGCTCAATTTGCAGGAAGTTCATCAGTTCCAGCACATGTTGAAATGATGGGATTAATCGGTATGGGAAATAACCCAATGGTTGGTGCAACTGTAAGTGTAGCAGTAGCAGTAGAAGAAGCTATGAAATAAAAAGTAGATACAATATGGGTAAGCCGTAAATAGGCATGCCCATATTTTACGTTCATTGACAGATATTGACAAATATGCTACAATAAATAGGGAACAACAGTACTTTAAAATAGCTAGATATAGCTATGTAAACAATAGGAGGGTATTACTATGAAGAAACGGAGTTTTATTGCAGTATTAGTGGCTGTGATAACTACTGGGTTTGTAGCATTTCCAGCAATGGCTGGAGGCCAAGTAGACAAGGTATATGTGAGTATCAACAGTGTTGGTACTTACAGAGGCTTACAAGAGCCAGAGTTATCATCAAGAGACACAGAAAAGTATGTGGTATCTCAGCAAGAGTATTACTACTACGATGAAGAGGATGGTGGCGAAGGTTACATTAATTTCACCATCAAGGCAACAAATGGTTACTATTTCAAAACTGACTGGAGCGATGAGAGAAAAATCATTGACATGACAGGAGAAATGAAGGGGTCTAGAAGTGACATCAACATTGACTATATAGACTCTACAACAATCATTGGCGATCTTCCTTTTAAAGGAGACAGAAAAAATTCTAGCAGTTCATCAAGTTCTTCTAGCAGAAGAAATGGATGGAGAGGAGACTATTACTATGTAAATGGCAATAAGGTTTCTGGCTGGAAAGAAATCGGGAACAATTGGTACTTTTTTGATGAATCTACAAAAAGAGTCAAAAAAGACTGGTGGATTCATACTGGTGGAACAGAGGATTGGTATTATGTAACACCAAATGGAATTATGGTAGAAAATACAAGTTACACAGTAAATGGCGTAATATACCAATTCGATGCTTCTGGTAAAGAAACATCTGGAAAACCAATTGTTATTGATGAAGGAGGAAGAGGAATTTACCGTTTCCAAAAAAGAAATGGTAGTTATTATTCCAATGAATGGGTACAAGTAGATAGCCGTTGGTTTTGGGCTGACAGTAATGGCTATGCCATAAGAAGCCAGTGGAGAGAAATTAATGGAAAATGGTACTATTTTCATGTAGATGGTGCCATGGCGTATAACACTTGGATTGATGGCTACTATGTTGGACCAGATGGAGCAAGACAGTAAAAAACTCCGGGGAAGAGGAAGCATATATTTGCTTCCTCTTTTCCTTTTTAAAAAGAATTTCATGTTAACTTATTAATCAATCGTACCCATATAAAAATAGTTTGCATAGGTAGGTCATACGGATTTTCGCAGAAATACTAAAAAAATTTTGGTAGCGCCCTCAAAAAGTTTTGAGATTCCCTACCAAAATTTTTCAAGAATTTCTAACCTCAATCCTATTC
>CALXJP010000030.1 GCA_944388655.1 uncultured Clostridia bacterium
AAAAACTTTAACTAAAGACAAAAATGGTAAGGTTAAAATTGGAGAAACTACTAAAACATATAATTCTAATCGTGACATTCCAGTCACAGTCATTTTACAGGCAATTTTACAAGATAGCATAAACAACCATATACCCAATAAAAATAACCTTTTATTTTGCCATTTAAATGGTTCTATAATTGCTCCTGCTACAATTAATACTCAATTTAAGAAAATTTGCAAGAATGCAAATATAAAAGTGATTGAAACCAAAAAGAAAACAAGTAAAAAAAATAAGAATGGAGAAAATATATATGTAAATTTAAAAACAAGTTCTGCCAATACGCACATGTTAAGACATACTTACGCAACAAGATGTATTGAAGCTGGTGTTCCCGCAGAAGTATTGCAAAAATTATTAGGACATAAGAATATTTCTATCACTATTAATACATATACAACTATCTTCAATAAATTTAAAGAAAATGTATTAGAAAACTATATAAATTACATTAAAAATATCTAGTTGCATTAAAATTGCATTATAAAAACCGTAGATTTGTTGATATTTCAGCATTTCTACGGTTTAAAAATTGGTGGGTAGAGATGGATTCGAACCATCGTACTCAAATGAGAACAGATTTACAGTCTGCCGCCTTTAGCCACTCGGCCATCTACCCATATATGATTTTTATGGTGCTCCCTCAAGGATTCGAACCTTGGACCCACCGGTTATGAGCCGGTTGCTCTGACCAACTGAGCTAAGGGAGCATATTTTATGCCTTTTTCTTAACGCGATTTTAATTATACTTGATTTTTGGTTTATTGTCAATACTTTTATTATATTTTTGTTAATTACACTCATGTAAAATATTGTTAAATAATAGAATCTATATAAATTATATAGATTCTATTATTATATCTATTATCATATTTTTCTTAATTTTTATTCTTTTCCCTCTGGTAATGCTGGTATATCTAACACAACTCTAATCTTAAATGCATATTTGATTGCTCTTACAAATTTGCTTTGTTTAAATCTTTGCCATAAAGAAGGTTTTACTTCAAAAGTAGTTTCTTGTTCATATAATTCTTTTTGTTGTGTTTCTTGCGCTTTTTGAGTTACAGTTTCTTCTTCTTTTATTTCTTCTAATTTTTGCATTTCTTCTTCTTGTGGAGCTGGTATTAATTTCAATGCATCTGCTACTTCAATTCCTATATAACTTAATGCTTTTGAGCGATCTTCTATTCTTTCCATATCTATTTCTATATGTAAATTAGACTCTAAGTTAACAATTCTTGCATTTACTAATTTAACAGCATCTTCATAGTTTTGAGATTTATCTGATTTTGCTTTTCCTATTACTTCAAGTGCTTCTATTACATCTTCAGAAAATTCTTCTTCTATTTCTTTTAATTCTTCTTTCCATCCCTCTTCTTTGTTCTGTACTACTTCTAGGATATCTTTTAAAACTCTAGCTGAAGCAATATTAGCTTCTCTTTGGCGAATTAAACCTTCTATTTGCTTTGTATTTTCCTCAAATTGATTAGTTGCAAATTCCACTAAGTCATAAGCAGCTTTATATACACTTGCTGGGAAATTTTTCTTTTTAGGATATTCAATTAAATATGCTTTTATAGACTCAATCAAATCCTTAAAATAGCTATCATCTTCAAATTGCACAATTTGCTTTTTGCTTTTAGGATTAATCATTCTATGCACTTTTTCTATATTAGATAATATTTTTTCTTCAGTAATTACCATTCTTACATTTACTATGCCAGATCTAGACATTGTAAATCTCCTCCTTTGTCCCATATATGTATATATTTACTATTTTTTCTACAAGAGATGACAATAGTTTATATTTTTTTCATTTCTATTTTATTTTAATACAGTTTTCATCAAAAAGTCAATAGAAAAAACAAATGTAATATAAATGTAATATTTGAAAGTCGTTCTTTATTTGAACGACTTTTTCATTAATTGTTTGGTTTATTAATTTCTACATATCTTTTAATTTTCATGGTTGTAGTTTTTACAAATTCATCTTTTTTTATTTCTAATTTCTTGATTGCCTTATATGAAGTTAGTTCATGATTTACTTTTTTAATTTCTTCCCAAATAATATCACGTATTTGTTCTTCTGTTAGATTTTTTCCATGTCTTTCTTCTATTTCTTCATAATTTGGTATTACTCTTGCTGTAATAATTAATTCTTTTTCTCCTTCTTCTGGTTTTCCATATACCATACATTCGGCAATTTCTGGTATTTTTCCTAACATAAGTTCTATTTCTTCTGGATAAATATTTTTTCCATTTTGCGTTACAATTACATTTTTGCATCTACCTGTAATGTATAAGAATCCATCAGCATCTAAATATCCAATATCTCCTGAATGGAACCATCTGTCTCCATTTTCATCTTGAAATATAACATCTTTTGTTGCTTCTTCATCTTCATAATATCCTAACATTAAAGTATCACTTTTTATTAATACTTCTCCTTCTCCATTTTCGTTAGGCTTATCTATTTTTAGTTCTGCACATACTACTGCTTTTCCTGCTGAACCAACACGTGGGTCATAATCTGGTGTTAATGCTGCAATTGGGGCAGTTTCTGTTAGTCCATAACCTTGTAAAAAGCTAATTCCAATATCTTGAACCCATTTTCCTATTTTGGCATCAATTGGAGCTGCTGCTGATACAACAATTCTTAAGTTTCCTCCTAGATTATCGTATATTTCTTTAAATACTTTTTTCTTAATATCTACCCCAACGCTTTTTAGTGCATTGGTTACATGTATCATGGAATTAACTAAACCTGCTTTTCCACTTTTTACTATAGTTGCATTGATTTTTTTATACAAATTTTCAACTAATAATGGTACGGCAAGCATAGCAGTTGGATGTGTTTCTTGTAAATCGGGAACTATATATTTTAGTCCTTGGCATACAGCAATAGATGCCCCTAATGCAAATGGTAACAAAAATCCAATAGAAGACTCATAAGTATGATGTAATGGTAGTACAGAAAATAATCTATCTTTTTCATTTATATATACATATGGTGTAACCGCATTAATATTAGATGCTAAGTTTTTATTACATAACATTACTCCTTTTGCATTAGATGTCGTTCCTGATGTAAAAATAAGTACTTTAAATTCTAATGGGTCTATTTCTATTTTTAAGAAGGAATCGTCACCATTTTTGATTAGCTCTTTTCCTTCATTTACAATGGTATTAAAGCCTACTTCTCTTCCCTCTAATGGAGCATCTGAGTTCATTTGTATAAAATATTTGATTTCTGGTAAATTATCTTGTATTTTTTTGATAATGTCTTTCTTTTTGGTTGAATATATAATTGCTGTTGCTTTTGCACGATGAATTACATTCTCAATTTCGTTTGCGGGAAGTTCTTTATCTACTGGTACTGCTATACCTACTCCACAAAGCATTGCCATATAAGAAACATACCAATGATATGTATTTTCCCCAATAATTACAATTCTTTCATCCTTTAGATGATATTTATTGGTTAAAGCTGTTCCTAATGCTATTACATCATCTGTAAATTCTTGATAGGTAATTTGCGTAAAAGCTTCTTTTGGATTAAATTTTTGTAGCATAAATACCTCATTAGCAAATTTTTCTCTGGAACGCAAAAATATTTCTTTTACTGTTTCATAATGTGTTCCTGCATATTCTTTATGCTTCGTTTTTGTATTTTCTTGTGTTTTCTTTAGTTGCTCATAGTCTACCTTTACTTCATCAATTTCTTCTACGTCTTTCATTTTTATCTTTGGAAATTTAAAATCTGGTATTTTAAAGTCTTTTAAAATTCTCATTTCTTATTCCCCTTCTTTTTTTAATTTTTCTATAAATGTTCTATTAATTTCTGCAAATAATTCTGGTACTTCTATATTTTTTGATGTACGTAATTTATATATTAAGCTAGAACAAGCAAATCCAAAAATTCCGGAAGCTAATACATTGGGGTCAGCTTCTATAATTTCTCCTTTTTTGATTCCTTCTTCTACTATTTCTTGTATTTGTGCAATGTATTCAAATACATGTTTTTTACAAATATTGCTTCTTTCTCCTGTTCCCCATATCTGACTTAATATAATTGTCATAAAATTTTCATATTTCACTAACACTTTTAATTCTATTAATACTATAGCTTTAATTTTATCAATAGAATTTTCTAATTTTTCAGTTTTAATGGTAATACTATTTTTTAATAGTTTCACACCTTCTTCTACTAAAAAGTTAAAAATTTCTTCCTTGCTAGAAAAATGATAATATAAAGTTCCTTTTGCTACTCCTACTGTAGCAGTAATTTCTTCTATACTTGTTGCATCATAGCCTTTTTCTGCAAATAACTTCATAGAAGTTTCAAAAATTTTTCTTTTTGTCTTATTCATTCACTTCTCACCTTTGTTTTTTTCTTCATTATATATGCTAATTTTCATTTTTGCAAGTGATTTTCTAGCTTTCTTCTATTTACAACACTCCCATTATATCATAGTTTTTCGCTTTTTTCAATATTTTTACTTTCTGCACTGACTAATTAGTCTGCTTTCAATAAAAAAATAGTAGTTTTTTATTCCTACTATTTTTTATTTTTATATTCTAATTTATCTAAATTATCTAAAGCTTTTCCTGTTCCTAAAGCCACACAAGAAACAGCATCTTGTGCTATCATAACATTAATTCCTGTTTTTTCTTGTAATAATTTATCTAAGCCATCTACTAAGCATCCTCCGCCTGTCATATAGATTCCTCTGTCACTAATATCTGCCGCAAGTTCTGGTGGAGTTCTTTCTAATACAGAGTGTACACTATCTACTATCATTAAAGCAGGTTCTAATAAAGCCTCTAGCATTTCACTTGAATGGATATTTACTGTTTTTGGTAATCCTGTAATTAAATCTCTTCCCCTTATTTGCATTTCTGCATCTTGAATTTTTGGAAATACACAGCCAATATTAATTTTTAAATCTTCTGCTGTTCTTTCCCCTATCATAATGTTATATTTTCTTTTTATATATTTTACAATGGCTTCGTCAAACTTATCTCCAGCTACTTTTAAAGATGTGCTTACTACAGAACCACCTAAAGAGATAACGGCAATATCTGTTGTTCCTCCTCCAATATCTACTACCATATTACCACAAGGCTTTGATATGTCAATTCCCGCTCCAATAGCTGCTGCAATTGGTTCCTCTATTAAATACACCTTTCTTGCCCCTGCTTGTGATGCAGCATCTATAACAGCTCTTTTTTCTACTTCTGTTACTTGTGAAGGAATACATATCATGATTCTTGGTGCAAACATAAATTTACCACATATTTTATTAATAAAATACTTGAGCATTTTTTCTGTTATAGTGTAATTAGAAATAACACCTTCTCTTAAAGGTCTAGTAGCAACTATATTGCCTGGTGTTCTTCCGAAGCATCCTTCTAGCTTCTTTTCCCACGGCTAATACTTGATTTGTATAATGATCCACAGCTACTACAGATGGCTCTCTTAATACAATTCCTTTACCTTTTACATATGCAATTACTGTTGCTGTTCCTAAATCGATAGCTATATCTTGCCCCAAGCCAAACATGTACATCTTCCTTTCAAGCTTTTATTCTTTTATTACAATTTTGTTACAATTATATTACGTTTTTGTTAAAATAGCAATGTTTTTTCTATAAAAAATAGAGAATATTTATATTCCCTATTATTATACATGTTTTCTTTCTTTTTTATACCTAATTTTTTCCATTAGTCTATTTTTTCAAACATATCTTTTCCCACTCCACATAGAGGGCAAACCCAATCGTCTGGAATATCTTCAAAACTGGTTCCTGGTGCTATTCCACTGTCTGGATCTCCTATTTTTGGATCATATATATATCCACATGCCATACACTTATACATACCTTTTTCCTCCTCCTTTAATTTAAAAAATTCTTTATATCCTATGCACACTACAGCAATCACCATAAGTGCAAATGATAACGCTTTCCATATACCACTTTCAAATAAAATTAAGGCAAACATTCCACAAGCAAGTGTTACTCCATACAGAATAAAAACGGCTTCTTTTTGTGTAAGCCCTCTGGCAATTAATTTATGGTGCAAATGACCTTTATCTGCTTGCAAAACTGCTTTTAATGATTTTCCTTTTATTAATCTTCTGACAATAGCTGTTAATGTGTCAAATATAGGAAAACCTAATACAATAATTGGTAAAACTACTACAAAAGCTGTTGCCGTTTTAGCAATTCCTAAAATAGAAACTACTGCTAGTGTAAATCCTATAAAGTTAGAGCCAATATCTCCTATAAATGTTTTTGCCGGATTAAAATTAAATGGTAAAAATCCTGCAAGTGCTCCTGCTAATGCTGTAATCATAATAATAGCAATTAACGGCGATTCATTTAATGCAAATATAATTAATAAAAATACACAAGATATAATTGCAATTCCTGATGATAATCCATCTAATCCGTCTATTAAATTAATTGCGTTTGTAATTCCTACAATCCAACCTAATGTTAATATAATCGATACAATATTGTTTAACATGATATTTCCTTCTAAAAAAGGAATGGTTAAATTGTCAATTCTCACTCCACATAAAATAACAATAATGGCAGCTATAGTTTGTCCTGTTAGCTTAGTTAAAGGATGAATTCCCTTAATATCATCAAAAAAGCAAAATATACTAAGTACTATGGTTCCTAGTAAAAAGCCAATTAATTTCAGATAATAGGATTCTTCTCCAAATAAATTTAGATTCCCTTCTATAGATGAAGTAATCAATAAATATATAGTAGAGAGCAAAAATCCAATAATAATTGCTGGTCCTCCAAATTTTGGCATTGCTTTTTTATGCATTCTTCTTTCATCTTTTGGTATATCTACTGCCCCAATTTTTTTTGCAATTTTTATTGTATATGGTGTTAAAATAAAAGCTGTAATAAAAGCCAATAAAAACGCAATTACTATGTCTCCCCACATAGGCAACCTCCTATGGCTTTAACTATACCATATATCACATTTATAAGCAATATTTTGTTTTAATTTTTATAAAATAGTTACGTTATATTCCTATAAAACTCTGAATTGTAAGTTTTATACAATGAACTAATATTCTTTTTCTAATTTTTCGTTGGTATAAATTTTAGCAATGAGTTGTAGTATTTTTTTATTTTCTTCTGATATATTAAACGAATATAATTGTTTTGGTGGAGCCTTACGAATATAGTATAAAGCCTTAATAATACTACCATTAATCTGCACAGCTCCTGTATCTTGTTTACTACATGCCCTGCATTTTAATCCACTATCAATAAAGCTAAATGCATCTATCTTTTCTAAATCTGTTTCCCCGCAGTTTACACATTTATCTATAATTGGTGCTAATCCTAATAAATTAACTAATCTTAATTTAAAAATAGAAGTAATAAATTCTAAGTCCATACTCGTATTAGAAATAACATATAGTGTATTTAAAAATAATTGTAAAATTTTATATGTATTTTGTTCTTCATAAGTAACATCTAAAATCATTTTTGTAATATTCGCCGTATATTCTAATTTGTCTAATGAAGTACGTATGTTATAAAAAATTTCTATGGTGTCACAAGAATTTAATGTATACGTATGAGAAGAACTTTTAAACAGCATATATTCCCCAAAACATAAGAATTGAGTAGCTGACATAAGCTGACTTTTTGGCCTTCTTGCCCCTCTTGCTGAACACTCAATTCTTCCATTTGGAGTTAAAATAGTTACTATTTTGTCAAAATCACCCACATTGTTTTCTTTGATTACAATTCCTTTTACTTTTATTGTTCCCATGATTTGCTTTCCTTCACTACTCTTTAGAATTATTTGTATCTATTCCTATATTTTCTCCCAAATTATTTTTTATATGATTATTTTGCTTTTCTTGTGTTTTTTCCATATTTTCTAGCTGTACTAGCTCTAAATAAGAGTCTATACTTCCTGTGTTTTTAAAAGTATTCCAAGCCATTTGTTTTATCATATACTCATCTCCTTTATGCTTATGTTTTTCTTAGTTTTTCATTTTTTCATAAAAATATACTTGGAAATTTTTATTTTATTTTGAATTGTTTGACAATTTTATCATTATTAATCCAATCTTTACTTACTTTTACCCAGAGTTTTAAATCTACTTTTGTTCCCAACATTTTTTCTAAGTCTTCCCTTGCATAAGTTCCTATTTTCTTTAGCATAAGCCCATTTTTTCCTATAATGATTCCTTTGTGTGATTCTCTTAAACAATATAAGGTTGCCTCTATATGATAAATTGGCTCTTTTTTAGCCGTTTTTTTTCTTTTCATGTTTTCTACTTCTATATAAATTCCATGAGGAACCTCATCTTGTAAAAGTCTCAATGCTTTTTCTCGAATTATTTCTTCTGCTAATTGTCTTAATGTTTGATCTGTATATTCTTCTTGATTATAATATGCAGGACCTTCTTTTAAGTTCTTTTCTATTTCATCTAATAAAACTTCTATATTTTCTTTTTTAGTTGCAGAAATAGGTACTACTGCCACAAAAGGATATTCTTTTTGATATAAATCTATTACATGTAATAATGTTTCTTTGTTTGAAACCATATCAATTTTATTCATTACTAGAATAACTTTTGCATTACTATTTTTTAATTTTTCTAAAATTTTTGTATCTCCTCTTCCTATTTCTTTAGATGTGGCATCAATAACAAATAAAATAACATCTACATCAGTAATAAAGGTAAAACTAGTTTCTAACATGGTTTCGCTTAGCTTGCTTTTAGGTTTATGAATTCCAGGAGTGTCTATAAAAATAAGTTGTGCATTCTTTCTATTAACAATTGCTCTAATGGCTGTTCTTGTAGTTTGTGTTTTATTCGCTACAGCTGCTAGTTTCTCTCCCACTAATGCATTCAATATTGTTGATTTTCCTACATTTGTTCTTCCTATTAAAGAAATAAAACCTGACTTAAATTTTTCTTCCATATATTTTCCTCTCTCTTATCTATTATACTGAATCGTTTTTGCTAAATTTGTAGAATCTAGTCTTCTTTTTATTTTTTTCTTATTCTATCACATATTTTTCGTACAGCCAAGAGAAAAAAGCAAAAATAAACGAAACTTAGTTTACTTTTGCTTTTTATTTTTTATCCATCTACTACATTTTCTTGTTGCTGTTCTTCTACTGCAGGTTCAGTTCCTATAATTTCTACTTCTGCATTAATTGGACAAATTTGTATGAAAGTATTTCCATCATTTACTTCAATTTCATTTCCTTCTAAATCTTTGTAAATGGTTTGTGAAGATCTACTTGTTTTTTCACAAGTTATAGGAATTGCTTTTCCTTCTGTAATATAATATCCTTCTAATATTTTAATATTATCCAGAGTTTGTCTTCCTTTATTTTCTCCATCATTTAAAGTAGTGTTTTTTGCTTTTTCTATAATAATATTTTTAGTAGTTACTGCTTCTCCTGTTGTCCAATCGGTTTCATCTATTCCTTTTGAATTTCTATTATATCTTTTCGTTTCTGGATTATAAGTATATGTTACTACATTCCAGTCACAGTAAGGAATAATTACTTTATCTGCATTTTGAGCATTTTCACCTAAATCTACACTATTGACTGAATAATTAAGTACACTATCTTTGGTAGAAGTTAGTACATAGTCATCCGCTTTGGCTATTTTTTTAATTTGCTCTGTACTTGTTGCTACATTATGAGGTGCGTATTTATCTTTGGTTCTCCAAAATGCCGTTGAACTTTCATAAATACCATTAATTGCATCTACACCTAATTTTTTAATATCACTTTTTGCTTGTGGGCTTTCACCAAAGTGTACATATATTGCATCATTTTCTAAGGCATAGTCTAAAAAGTAATGTCTTGCACTTCTAACAGGTCCAATTTTTTCTAAGTCTTTTCCCTTAAATAATGCCATTAATCTTGATTCTCCACCCTCTACGATAATTTCATAAACTAAATAGGCATCATTTAATCCACCTTGTGGTAAAGCATCTTCATGATTATCTATCATAACCGCAATTGGTCTATCTGTTCCTTGAAATATTTGTGGTTCTTTCATTTCTATAATTTGTGCTTCTTCCTCTTGATAGGTTTCATTAGTAGCTACTTGCATTTGATACTGCTGATTAGCATTTTTCATTTGTGTACCTGTCATTTTGAAAAATAATAGTACTCCTGCTACTATAATGAGTATAATTAATAGAATAACTAAAAATATAATTCCTTTTCCTTTTTTCAACTTTTTCACCTTTTCCTTAATTTATATACATCTACCTATGATAATCAAAATTGCAACTATTACTGCTGTTAGTGAAGCTAATACAACTGCTCCAGCTGCTGTATCTTTAGCTAGTTTTGCTATAGGGTGATATTTTTGCGTACATAAATTAACAGCTTCTTCTATTGCTGTATTGATTACCTCTGTAATAATGACTAGCATGGTAACTATCATAATAGCTATCCATTCGCCAATACTAAATTTGGCTATAATAGCTATAATAATGACTATTATGGCTATTACTAATTGAATTTTTAAATTTCTTTGACTTTTAAAAGCATAAGCAATACCGGCAAAAGCTTTCTTCCAAGCTTCGATAAAACTTTTATTTTTTAGTGAATTATTATTATTTTGCATAAGTTTTACAATCCTTTCTTGTTTAAGAATCTCTAGTTTGTCCTAACTGATTTAATACTGTTTCTTCCTTTTTTCTCATAATGGCTTTATCGCTTTCTTGCATATGATCATACCCCATAAGATGATAAAAACTATGTACTATCATATAGGCTAGTTCTCTTTCAAAACTATGTCCATATTCTTTTGCTTGTTCTTTTACTCTTTGTATAGATATGATACAGTCTCCTAGAACCTCTGGTATTTTATTCTTCTTTTGCTTACTTACTATTTCTTCTAATTCTTCTTTTTCAAACATGGGAAAAGAAAGTACATCGGTTTCTTTATCTATATTACGAAATTCTTGATTGTACCTTCTAATGTTTTCAGGTGTTGTCAAGGTAATGCTCATATAGAAATTTAAATTTTCTAAATGTTCTTCTTGAAAACACCTTTGCACTACATTTTCTATAAAAGTTTTATATTGTTCTTCTTCTGGTATGTGTTCAAAATATATTTCTGTTTCGTTCATGTTTTTTCCTATCTTTCTAAAAGTTTTTGTAAGTGCTTTTTCCCTGTATAATTTTTGTTAGAAATATATGAATTTTTTATTTCTTTCATAGCTCCTAATTCTACTAATTTTGCCTTATAAAATTGAATTACTTTATAATACTTGTTTTCATTTTTTCTTATTTTTTGCAAATCTGCTTTAACAAATAAAATTTCTTTTTGTGTTCGGTATGCTAAATAATCTTTTTCTTTTAATTTTTCTATTTCTTTATATTGATTCCAGAATTTTTGATATTCTTCTCTTTCTTTTGGTTTATCCCAATATATTTTTGTAGATAATAGTTTAACATTGTAATCGTCAATTAAGTGTATTAGCAAGCTATACGCTTTTTCTTTTTTTCTTGCTACTTTTGTATCTACTATTAGGCTTCTTGTATCTTTTAATAATTTAATATAACATTGTTCTGCAACAATTAATGGTAAGCTATGAGTAAATAATTTTCTACTAATAGCCAATAATAACATCTTTTTTTCTATGCCATCATTTTGGTCTAATTTTCCTACTGTAAAAGATTCAAATTTATCATATTCTGATAAAATTTCTTGATACATTGTATTTTCTTTGTTTTGTTCCATTTTTAATGGCAATATATTGATAATATATTCTTCTAATGTCATAAAGATTTTTTCATAAATCATATCTTTATCTTGATATGATAAATTATCTGCTAATTTTACAGAATAATGTTTTAACAATCCTTTATATAAGCTTTCTACTTTTGATAAGTACATTTTTTTATAACGTTCTAAAAGTTTTGTTTTTTCTAAGCTCTTAACAGTTTCATAGTCTAGGTTTAATAAATATTTTTGTTTAATATATTTATATTCCAAATATTCATTTTCTTTGATATGTATAATTTCATAATATTTTGCCAACGCATCTTTTTCAAAGTCAGATGCAGTATCGTTTTTTACTTTTTTATAAATAGAATCCATAATATGTTTGTCAATTGCTTCTAAGTATAAGCTATACATATCTTCATATTTCTTTTCTATTTCTTCTTTTCTTTCTGCATTTTGTTTATCTTGCTCATAATGTTCATATGCTTTTAATAGATTATTTCTTTTAATAGAAATTAACATTCCGTTAATTCCTATTTTAGTAGGAATTAGCATTTTTGATATTGTACTTGTAATTTTCGTAAAAAAAGTTTTATCTGAATAAACTCTAAGGCTTCTTTCTTCCACAGCTTATCATTCCTTTCAAAATACAATTTTTTCTTTTGTCCCAATTTCTTCTAGTACTTCATACGTAACTTCTGCTTCAACTTGATTTTCATTTTCTGTATACGTTACATATGTATTCACTATTTCTTTTCCTTGCGTCTGTTCGTTAAGTTCTTTTTTAGCTTCTTCTACGGCTTTTTGCTTTGCCTGTTCTATGGTATATGTTATTTCTTCTTCATTAAATTCTTGATTGGTAGTTTTTATTACATCAATTGGTATATAAAAATTAGAAAATAATTTTATTTTTTCATTTTGTACTATTGTATCATATTTTTTAAATTTTTAAAGGGGTTTACTCAAATTTATTTGAAAATTATTGATTTTTATTGCATAAAATTTTTCTTCTTTTCCTGTATATGTTTTTTTCTTTTCTCTTAGGGAAATTTGCTTTTTAGTACTATACCACACTTTTGCTTGCACTTGCCCATTTGCATGTACATAACGAGTACCAGTATATTTTCCCTCCAAAAATCCACCTATTAATACCATGCCTTGTTTTACTACATCTCCCTCTTTTACTAATGATGTTCCATTTAATGCATTCACTTTTACAATCATTCCCTCTTTTTTGGCTATAATATTACAATATTCTTCTTCATCAATTATTTCAGGCTTTTTATCAGCCTCTACTACTTTAACTATAGCATTTGTTCCTTTTATTTCTATTCCTACCCATGCTAAATCATCTCTTTTTAATCGCATTTGATTAATAATCTGTTTGGTTTCTATCTGTCCTTTCCATTTTCCTATGCTTAGTCCTTCTTGTTCTACTAATGCTTGTAATTCTTCTTTTGGTATATTAGTGTTTCCTTCTATTTGAATATTCCATATAAAATTAGAAAGTAGCCATATTCCTATTAATATGAATGCTAAGAAGAATATGAAAATTTTTCTTTTATGATAGCGGTGTAACAAAAAAGGAATTCCTTTTTTGTTTTGAATTTTTATTCTACATTTGGTTTGTTTTGCAACTTTGGCTATTTTTTTTAAATCTTTTATACTAATATTAGCATATACTATATTGTTAGATGCTTTTTTTATGTTCCATAGTTCTATTTTTTTTACTGTACATACATTAATTAATTTTTCTATACAATAGCCTTCTATTTGAACATTGACATATCCTTTTATGTGATAATATAAAAGCTTATGTAACATATGTTACTCCTTTCTTATGACTCTTGCCTTTCACTTTCTATTTCTTCAAAGTCAATACTTTCTATTTTCCCTGTTATCATAATATCTTCTTTTGTCATTTCTCCTAATTTTAAATGAAATCCATTTATGTTCAAAATTCCCATGTATGTATTTAATCGAATATAAAATTCTTGGTACTCTAATACACTTTTAAAGTTTTCTACCACCATTTTTTCAAACCCTACAATTGTAATTTTAGGTTTGACACTAGATATTTCTTCTGGAATTTCTAAAATTCTATCTAATCTACTTTGCTTTTTTCTTTTTTCTTTCATGTTTCCCCCTAATTTAATTTATTTTTGAAATTCATCTAAACTCTTGAATTCATATCCCATATTTTTTATTTCTTTAATACAGGTATCTAATACATTGGTATTGTCTTTTGAATTTCCATGGAGTAATATAACGGCTCCATTATGAATATTATCCAGAATTTTCTTTTTTGCATATGTTTCTCCTTTTTGAGCGTTTTCATTCCAATCATCATAGGCAAATGACCACATAACCGTTGTATAGCCTAGGGTATTACAATAAGCTACTGTTTTTTCACTATACTCTCCTTTTGGCGGTCTTATATATTTCATTTCATATCCGAATTGGTTGTAAATGGCTGTATGTAAGTTCATAACTTCTTCCTTAATCTGTTCTAAAGTAAGAGATGGCATACTTTTGTGATTCACTGTATGATTTCCTATTACATGGCCTTCTTCAATCATCTTTTGTACTAGTTCTGCATTGGTATTTACATAATGAGCTGTTATGAAAAAAGCTGCTTTTACATTGTTTTGTTTAAGAATTTGTAAAATTTGCTCTGTGTATCCTGCTTCATACCCCTCATCAAAAGTAAGATATACACTTTTACTTTCTTTATTTCCCATAGCTATTCCTTGATTTTCATCAATAATTTTTTTATTTTTGCTTCCTAAATCCGGTTGTTCATGATTATTATTTCTTTTTATTCCCCATTCTATTTTTTGATTACTCATATTCTCTAATAAACTACCAGAGGTTTGTTTTGTTTTTTGCTCATTGAAAAACAAATAATCTATTAGCATGAGACTAATAATAATCGTAAAAATAATCATTATATATTTTCTTTTCATTTTCTTTCTCCTCTCCTAAGTTTATTTTATGAGAGTATAACCATTTTATACCAAGTAAAGAAAATGAAAAGAATGATAATAATAGTTGAATTTTTATTTTTTTCTTTTGTTTAGCATTTATTTTATTCCGTATTTTTTATGTGTAAATTTTTTCACTATTTTTGGCAATTTTCTTTATAACAATTTGTTATGTCCATTTTTTTACTTTTTTCTCAAGTTTTCAATTTATGAATACCTTACAGTTTCAATCGTTTTTCATGTTTCGACATTTTCTTTTTTTATTTTTTATTTTCTATTGACATCTATAAATTTTTGAATTATTATTTAACAGTACTGGAAAATTTTAGAAAAAAGTTGAATATATATGTCAAATTTTGATAAGTATATACGGGGGATATCAATGTTGAGTTTTGTTTTATGCGATGATAATAAAGTTATGTTGGAAAAATTGTCCACTATGTTAAAGTCTATTTTTGTAAGGCATAATATAGATGCTAAAATTGATTTATTAGCTACAAAACCTCAAGAAGTTCTAGATTATTTTTCTAACCATTCCATTAATGTTTTATTTTTAGATATTGACTTAAAAACAAGTACTTCTGGATTGGATTTGGCAGAAAGCATACGAAAATATAACAAGGATATCTATATTATATTTACGAGTGCTCATCTGGAATATATTTTAATTGCTTATCGCTATAAAACTTTTGATTTTATTCCTAAGCCAATTACGCCAGAAAGACTTAATGAAACTATAGTACGATTATTGGATGATATTTCTTGTTCAAAAAAGAAACCTTTCTTTATTCGTTTAAATAATAATTCTACTATTATTGAAGAAAGTAGTGTGTATTTTATTAAAAAGGAAGGTATGCAATTAATATTTTATACCGAGAATCGAGAATACAAATTATATAGTTCATTTAAAAAATTAGAGGGTGTATTGCCACCTCATTTCATCAGATGTCATAAATCCTATATTGTTAATATAAATCATATTGGTCAAATTTCTTCAAAAGATTCCTGTATTATTTTTGATAAAGAATTTGAGGAAAAATGTTTTATTGGTCCAAAATATAAAAATTATTTAGTGGAGGTTTTAAAAAGATGATGGAGATTTTACAAAATATTATGACTGCTTTTACTACTGAAAATGAGTTGATGATTACAATAATAAGTTTACCTTTGCTTATTATTGATATTACAGTGAATATGTTGTTAGTAACTACGTTTTTAGATATAAAAACTAGTAAAAAGCGAAGAATTATTTATGTTTGTACCTTAGTAATTCTCTGTTTTATTGTTAGAAACTTCGTCCCAGATCCATTTGCTACAATATTAAATATGATAATTGCTCCTTTAAGCATTGGTATAATCTTTAGAGCTAGTGTTTTAAAATGTTTCTTATCTGGTATCATAATATTCGGTATAGGATTATTGTTAGAATTAATATTTAGCAAACTGATTTTTATTTTAACAAAAGCTAGTTTTATTAACCTAATGTATATTCCTTTGTATAGAATTATAGTATCTCTTTGCATATATGCATGTGTATTCTCTTTATACAAAATTATTAAGAAGCATAATTTTTCTCTTTCGTTTTTAGGAAATTTAAATAAACATACTAAAAGATTGTTATTTATCAATTTAATTCTAGCTACATTAATTATTGGTTTTCAATTCTTTTTAGTGTTTTATTATACAGATGCCAATTCTATGTTATTAAATATTTTTAACATTATTAGTTTAATTGCTTATTTCATTATTTCTGTGTTAAGTTTTATAAGTACTACAGAGTTATCTATTACTACAGAAAATCTTGAACGTGAACAATTATCTAAACAAACTCTGCAATTATTTTATGATGATATTAGTGCTTTTAAACATGACTTTGGTAATATTTTAAATGGTATTGGAGGATATATTTTTG
>CALXJP010000031.1 GCA_944388655.1 uncultured Clostridia bacterium
AGTGTATTCTGCTTTTTTATGTTTCTTCAAATAATTTAATCTTAATAATCCATATTTATTTAATGTGATTTTTTCTTCTGGCTCTAAATATAAATTAGGCATATAATAATCTCCGACTAATGTATAAGTTATTCCTGTCTTTTCATCTACAATTTCTTTTTTTAATTCTTTACTATCCATAACAAACCTCCTAATTATTTTATTAGTAATCCTAATTTTACAATAGGATTCTTCTCAGCTAAGAAAACCTTTTTAATTTCAATACTTTCTGGAATTATAGGTGATTTATTCTTACCGTTCTGGAATGTTACTTCGGTGTGTACGGTTGATTTTGAAACACCAAACTTTGCCGCAGCACCTCTAACTGTATCTTTTGAATCTATAATATAGTGTGCAAGTGAAATTGCACGTTCTTCAATAGAAATACCTCTCATATTGTCCTAACTCCTTTATATGATTTCGTTTGTTTAATTTTATTCTCTTCTTTTATCGGTTAGAACGAAGAAATGAAAATTATGTAGGTATTCCTTATTTTATATTGGTAAAAGCTATGTTAACTATTACTTTAACATAGCTTTTGTTGTTCTTTTTTCTTTTATTTTGGTTATTGCTGTAAATAGTAAGTTGAATATAACAAAATTGATTACCATTAAACCTAATATGTAAAATATTTCTTTTTTCATCATAGCAAATGGTACTATATTAAACCACCAACCAAGCATAGTTGCTCCTAATATAAATAGCACTACTACCACTACACATACTAATACTCTAAAACATGAAAATGGCAATTTTTTGTGTTCGCTTTTTCTTGCTTTTGTCATAGTGATAAGTAGTAACATTGCAGAAAATGCTGTTGCTATAACACATAGACTTGGATAGATTTCGTCATTTATTTTTCCCTTTGTGTGCAATATAGAAATGATGAGTATTCCCGTAATTACCGTCAGAGCTGTTGGTATAGACCTTCTAATAATATTTTTTAAGAAGTTTCCACGAATTCTTTCATGATTAGGTTCTAATGCTAATACAAAAGATGGGAAACCTATGGTGCATACACTAATTAAACTTAGTTGAACTGGCATAAAGGGATATTCTTGCCCTATGATAATAAACATAATAGCCATAATACTTGAATAAATAGTTTTTGTTAAAAATAGCGAAGCTGATCGTTCTATATTATTAATGGTTCTTCTTCCTTCTGCTACTACTTTTGGCATAGAGGCAAAATTAGAATCTAATAATACTAGCTGTGCTACATTTTTTGCAGCATCGCTTCCATTAGCCATAACAATGCTACAATCTGATTCTTTTAATGCTAAAACATCATTTACCCCATCTCCAGTCATTGCCACTGTTTTTCCCTTTTCTTTTAAACTTTGAATTAAAATTTTCTTTTGGGCTGGGGTAACTCTACCAAATATGGTATATTCTATAGCCGCTTTTTTTACTTCTTCTTCTGAAAGCCCAGAAACATCTATGTATTTTTCATAGTGCTCTACTCCTGCTAAACTAGCAATTTTAGAAACAGTGATAGGATTATCTCCTGAAATAATTTTTATATCTACACCTTGTTCTTTAAAATAGGCTAAAGTTTGCTTTGCTTCTTTTCTTATTTTATCGGTAATGAATATAAAGCCAATTACTTCTACTTGTTCTGGCAAACTATTCTTTTTTAGTTCTTCTTTGGTATATACTAAACACATCACTCGATAATTTGTAGCGTATTTTTCTATTTGTGTTTGATAGTTGTTATAGCTTTCTTTTAGTATAAATTCTGGAGCTCCCATAATATAGGAACCTTCCTCTTCAAAGGTAATGCCCGACCATTTTGTTTTAGAAGAAAAAGGAATTTTTATTTTTGCCTTATATACTTCTTTTGGCTGTTTAAAGTATTCTCGAATTGCTTCAATAGTTTGGTTATTATCTGTAGATGCTTTTCCTATATTAGCTAAAATATTATATATTTGCTCTTTTGTTCTATTTTCGGCAACAAAATCTTTTACTTCCATCTTGCCTTCTGTTAATGTTCCTGTTTTATCGAGGCAAAGAGTATCTACTCTTGCTAATGTTTCAATACAATATAGTTCTTGTACTAAAACTTTTCTTCTGGAAAGCCTAATAACACTTACAGCAAGTACTGTACTAGTTAATAATACCAATCCTTCTGGTATCATGCCTATAATTGCTGCTACTGATTTTAAAATGGCTTCCTGCACCGTTGCCTCTGGAACTTGTAGTTGATTCCAAAATAAAATTAGTCCTATAGGGATAATAGCAATAGATAAAACACGAATAATTTTATTTAAAGAAATCATAATTTCTGATTTTACTTTTTTTACGTATTTTGCTCCCTTAGAAATTTGTGCTGTATAATTTTCTTCTCCTACATGCTCTACTTTTGCTTTACAAGTTCCACTTACAATGAAACTTCCAGATAATAGCATTTCTCCTTTTGTTTTAGTAATAGCATTTGGCTCTCCTGTAATAAAAGATTCGTCTACTTCTACTTCGCCTTCTTGTACAATACTATCCGTTATAATTTGATCTCCTGTTTGGAAAATGACTATATCATCTAAAACAATTTGTTCTATTTCTATTTCTTGTTTTTTTCCACCACGAATTACTTTTGCCTTAGATTGTGCTAAAATAGATAATTTATCTATTACTCTTTTAGAGTGAATTTCTTGAATTGTACTAATTGCTGTATTGATAATCACAATAAGCAAAAATGTCATGTTTTTGTAAGAGCCTGTAGTAAAAATAAGAAATGCTAAAATAAGGTTTACTATATTAAAAAGCGTTATAAAATTTTCTTGCAATATTTGTTTAACAGATTTTGTTGGTACTTCCTGATTAGTATTTACTAAATTTTCTATTTTTCTTTGCTGTACTTGTTCTTCTGTAAGTCCTATTTCTATGTTTGGGTTATACCTTTCTTGTTTCAATTTTTTTGTTCCTTTCTTTGTATTGTTTTGTATTGTAACATAGTTTATATATGTTTTCAATCATTCTTACAAAAGTGAAAGTTAACTTATTACTCTTTTCGTTTTGCTATTACAGCTTTAATTTTGATTCCTTGTTCCATAAACATTTTTTCATGTTCGGTTTGTATATTATCCCAAAAATTTTCTTCATTTTCTAAATCATATGTCTTTTTTATAATGGTAAAACCTTCATCTTGAAAATAAAAAAAGCTATCTGCAAAGAGTTCATCATCATCTGTTTTAAAGTAAATTTCTCCCCCATCTATTAAAAATTCTTTATATTTTGCTAACTGTCTTCTATGAGTTAGTCTTTTCTTTTTATGCTTTCCCTTTGGCCAAGGATTACAAAAATTAATATAAATTCTTTCTACCCTATCTTCTTTTCCTAATATCATGCCTATTCTTTCAATATCCCATCTTGTTAAATATACATTATCTATTGATTTATGAGCTTCTTGATAAGTGGCTTCTATGTTTCTTTTTGCTAGCCCTAACATAGCATCTACCATATCAATAGCTAGATAATTTATTTGCTTATTTTTTGATGCTAATTGTGCTATAAAACTTCCTTTTCCACATCCTAATTCTAAATGAAAAGGAGCTTCTTGTTTATATAAAGTTTTCCATTTATTTTTATATAATTCTGGTTCATCAATATAAAATTTACTTGCTTCTAACTCTGGTCTTGCCCATGGTTTAAAACGTATTCTCATATTTTTCCATCCTTTACTATTTCATAAAATGTATTATACCACATATTTTAGCTCATGCCTATTCTTTATACAAAAATTTTTTCTTTCTCTATTTACTTTTTTTTCCAATTATGATATACTAAAAATTACCAATACAAAGGAGGTACATACCTATGCACATTAGTAATGCCCCTTCAGCAACTGCGGGGTACAACGAAGCTTCTTTACAAAGAAGAATTTCCAAATTAGGTATCGCTTATTTTTCAGAGGACATTGCTCCTTCTGAAAAAGCAATTATCCAGGCTATTCTTAAAGGAAATACTTTAGAAAGTGTTAAGAGAAGCTAAATCGAGTAGAGAATAACACAAAATGTGTTTCTCCCCTCTCGCATCAAAAGGGAAACCACCATTTCTATCGATTTGGTGGTTTTTTCTTTCTTTATTCATCTTGAACATATTCATTTAAAGGTTTTACTCTATATTGTAATTCTGCTAGTTTATCTGTACTAACATAACCTGGTTTTCCATTAATAACATCTGGTATTCTATTAACAATTGTTGCACAAGTAAGTTCCACTGTATTTGGGCGTGATACTACTATAGTGGTATTTGGTTCTCCTTCTATTGTCCACTCATTTTTATCATAATCTTCTGGAGCATATACTTTTCCAATACATTGTGATTCTATAGTAATTCCTTCTTGTGTGGTTGTTGTAACTACTGCACTCATTCCCGTAGCATCTCCTGATTTTACTGTCATTCCTAATGTTGATGAATCTATATCTCCTTTATGTGTTTGTGGCACACATTTTTGTGTTTGTGATGTTACTGTTAGCCCTAATTTTGAGCAAAGCCATCCATTAACATTCCACATATAAGATGGGGCATATTCTCCACTATTGATTATTTTTTGTCTTTCTTCATCACTCATTCTATCAACAGAAGCAATTTTTTTATCAAACTCTTCTAAAGTAAGACCTGCTCCATGTGCTTCTGCTAAAGCTATTCCATAGTCTTCTACATTATAAGAAGAACTTCCTGTAATTTTGGTAATTTTATGAGTTGAGGCAGCAATTGCGGAAATTAGTTCTCCCCAATAAATATCTTGATATCCACTTCCTACTATTGTACATCCATTTTCTTTAGCTAGTGTATCTATTTTTTGTGTAAGTGTTGGATTCGAATTAAATGGGAAAAATGCTTCTTCACAAGTAGAAATAGCATTAATTCCTAGTTTTGCACATAGCATAAATGCATCTTCTATATCTTTTAGTAAACTCATGGTAGTAACTATAACAATATCTGGTTCTACTTTTTTTAGTAATGCTTCTGCATCTTTCGCATCTGTAATAGTTACTCCTTTATGCTCTCCTCCCATAACTTGGCTAATGTCTTTTCCTATTACTTTTGGATTCACATCAATGGCTCCTACAATTTCACCACCTTTTTCATAAACATACCTCATGGTGTAAACCGCCATTTTCCCTGTACCATATTGTACAACTCTTACTGGTCTTTTCATCATATGCATCTTCCTTTCTTTTTTAATTTATATATAAGTATTCCTATATATTACAAATTTATACTTTTGTTTTTAAATTGTTGGTGGATGTTCAAACAAACCCACAATGGCATTATATAATACTGTAACAATATTAATTATTAAATCCACTATTAATTTTATGACTACATTTCCCTCATAAATACTAATTAACCATTCACGTGTTGGTGGTATTACCCATAACACAGCAATGATTACTATCAAAATTCCCATAACTAAAAACAAGTTTAAAGTCTTTTTCCATGTCCATTTTTCTTTAATTTTATATCCTAGACTTCTTAAATAATTATAATAGGCATTTTGCTGTTGTTCATTAATTTTTTGTTGCATTCTTTGTTGTTCTCGTGCAACTCTTTCATACTCCTTTCTCAATTGCTCTTGATAATAAGTATCTTGTTGCATTTGATTTTGCTGTACATTTTGAGATTGCTCATATACTTTATTTTGCTCTTCTATTTTTCTTTGTAATTCTCTTTGCTCTTCATTGGCTAGTTGTTGATCATATTGTGCCCTTTTGTTGGCATCTGATAATATTTCATAGGCTTCGTTAATTTCCTGCATTTTTTGTTTAGCTAATTCTTTATATTGTTCTTCTTGTAAATCTGGATGATATTTTTTAGCTAGTACTTTATATGCCTTTTCTATGATTTCTTGCGAGGCCTTTGGATTCACCTCTAAAATTTCATAATATTTTTTCATTGTACCCTCTTTTATTTAAATTTTATGGGTAAATTATATCATTTCTACATAAAAAAGCATAGTATTTTTTGTAAAATTATGATATAATGTTTCAAAATGAGTGAGGAGTGATAATTTTGAAGTTAACATCTGACAACGAAACTTTAGCTGAAAATAAGGTATTGTTATTATACATTTTAAATAAAATTGGAAAGCCTATTTCTAATGATGCACTTCTTAACCTAGTGCTAGCTGTAACTGATATGAATTATTTTTATTTTCAACAATTTTTGCTTGATTTATTAGAAAATGGTTATATTATTAATTATGTGAAAGATGATCACAGTTTTTATGATATTACACAATTTGGTAGGGAAACACTAGAACTTACACAAAATATTTTACCTGGTATTATTAAATTACGTGTAGATAGTAATTTTAAAAATGAGTTAGAAACTTTTGAAGAAGAACATTCTATTATTGCAGAGTATACACCTCGTAGTGAAGATTATTTTACAGTAAGTTGTAAAATTATTGAGCATAATGATACTATTTTTGAAGTAAAAACTTTTGCTGGCTCTCGTGAGCAAGCCAAAGAGATTGTAGAAAACTGGAAAACACATGCTAATGAAATTTATCCTGAAATTTTAAATATTTTGACTAAAAAACAAAAAGAAAGTAATTCTTAAAGATTGCTTTCTTTTTATTTTTATATCATTTTCTCTTTTGCCAGGGTATATTATAGTATAATCCTATATATAATAATATTGATTAATCTATTGACGTACGTATAAACGTATGTTATAATTCTATAAGGAGGGATAAAAATGACAAATATAAATATAACTAATTTTAGAAAAGACATATATAATTTATTAGAGCAAACTATTAAGTATAATGAACCTATAAATATATCAACCAAAAGTGGGAATGCGGTTGTATTAAGTGAAGAAGATTACAACAATATAATGGAAACGTTGTATATAATGTCAATACCCGGTTTAAAAGATGAAATAATCAAGAGGTCAAAGGATAATGATACTGTAGATGAAAGCGAGGTTGTTTGGTAATAGATGTACAAAATAGAGTACCACAAAAAGGCTGTAAAAGAAATAGCGAAACTACGAGAAAGCAACTTGGATAAAAAAGCTAAAAATCTAATAGACCTAATAAAACAAAATCCATATCAAACTCCACCACCTTATGAAAAATTAGTTGGAGATTTACAGGGATTTTATTCAAGAAGAATCAATATACAACACAGACTAGTTTATAAAGTGCACGAAGAAGAAAAAATAATAAAAATAATATCTTTATGGTCTCATTATGAAAATGTATAAGCAAAGGTTAAAGTCCTTTGCTTTTTATCGTGTGAGAGGGAATAAATAAAATAATTATGTATTCTTTTCTTGATTTATCAAATAATGAATGTATTTAGTATATATATTATATTTTTAAAATAGCTTAGTAGCAAAAAACTTGTATATAGTAAGTTGATTAATAATCTAATCACTATATACAAGTGCTAAAACCATCAAAAGATATTTTTAAAATTTATACTACTAATATTGTCTTCCCCAAACCACCATATGTTTTGCTGGTTTTCCACAACATACACAAGTGTCTGATATATGTTCTTCTTTAAAAGGAATACATCTTGATTTTGCCCCTGTTGCATTTTTGATTTTTTCTTCACATGCAGCATCACCACACCACATAGCTTTAATGTATCCTTGATTTTCATTTAAGTTTTTCTCAAATTCTTGCATATTAGTTGCTATAGTTGTTTTTTGTGCTACTCTTTTTTCACATTCTTGGAACATAGATTGATGAATTGTTTCTAAAACTTCTGCTAACTTTTCTTTTAAATTCGCTAATGGTACTTCTATTTTTTCTTGGTTATCTCTTCTTACCATGATACATTTTCCTTCTTGTATATCACGTGGTCCTATTTCAATTCTTACTGGTACACCTTTCATTTCCCAGTCATTAAATTTATATCCCGGAGAAACATTATCTCTTACATCTATTTCCATTCTAAAGTTTTCTTGTAATTGGTTGTATATTTCTTGTGCTTTTTCTTTTACTCCTTCTTTATGCATAGCAACTGGTACAATTACAGCTTGAATTGGTGCTACTCTTGGTGGCAATTTTAATCCTCTATTATCTCCATGTGCCATAATAACAGCTCCAATTAACCTTGTGCTAATTCCCCAAGATGTTTGATATGCATATTCTTCTTTTCCTTCTCTATTTTGGAAGGTAATATGAAAAGGTTTTGTAAAGTTTTGACCAAAATAATGGGATGTTCCTGCTTGTAAAGCTCTACCATCATGCATTAATGTTTCTACTGTATATGTAGCTTCTGCTCCTGCAAATTTTTCACTTTCTGTTTTTATTCCTCTTAGTACAGGTATTGCCAATAAATTTTCAATAACATCTGCATAAATTTCTAGCATCTGCATGGTTCTTTCTTCTGCTTCTTTTGCTGTTTCATGAATGGTATGACCTTCTTGCCATAAAAATTCTCTTGAACGTAAAAATGGTCTTGTTTCTTTTTCCCATCTTAATACACTACACCATTGATTATATACTAAAGGTAAATCTCTCCAAGATTTCAACCATTTTGCATATAAGGTTGAAAACATTGTTTCAGAAGTAGGTCTAACACAAAGTTTTTCTTCTAATTCTTCTTCCCCTCCCTGTGTAACCCACGCTACTTCTGGTGCAAATCCTTTTACATGGTCTTTTTCTTTATTTAATAAACTTTCTGGAATGAGTACAGGAAAATATACATTTTTTACTCCTGACTTTTTAAATTTTTCATCTGTATAGTTTCTTATATTTTCCCAAATAGCATATCCATATGGTTTAATAGCAATAAAGCCTTTTGTTTCTGTATAATCAGCAAGTTCTGCTTTTAAAACAATATCTGTATACCATTGTGCAAAATTTTCTTCTATATTAGTTATCTCTTTTACATATTCTTGATTACTCAATTTTTTCTCCTCCTTCATTTTTTTTGTGTGTTTCTAATTCGTCTTCTTGTACCCTTACGGGTTCTGGAGCCTCTTTTTGTTGTTCTTCTAATATATCATCAATTACTATTTGTTGATTTTCATCTAGTTTATATCGTGGAAGTTCTGGTAATTCTTCTAAACTAGAAAATCCAAATAGTTTAAAGAATTCATCTGTTACACAATAAGTAGTTGGTTTTCCTGGAGCATCTAACTTTCCGGCTTCTTGTATTAAATTGAAATCTAACAATTTGTAAATAGTTCCATCAGAGTTAACACCTCGAATAGATTCTATTTCTGCTCTTGTAATTTTAGGACTATAGGCAATGATAGATAAAGTTTCTAATGCTGCATTAGATAAATTGGGTTTGCTTCTTTTATCTAATATAGGATAAATATATTCATAGAATTGGCTGTTGGTTACCATTTGATATCCATCTTGTACTTTTATAATTTCTATGCCTTTATTTCTATACTCTTCTCTTAAAGATTCCATGATTGGAATTAAATTTTCCTGTGATATTTCCAAAGCAGACATCAGTTCTGTTATTTTTACTACTCTTCCTGTTGCAAATAGAATAGCCTCTATTGCTGCTTTTATTTTTTCGATTTCCATATTCGTTTCCTCTTCTTTTATTTTTCTTCATTATTATATTAAATTTTTTTACATTATACAAGTCAATTCACGCATTTTCCTTCTAAATCAGGGTATTTTTTTACCAGAGAACTAAAAAATTCTCTGGTAATTGGTATTTTTTATTATTTAACAAATTATCTAATTTTGTTAGTTTTACTAGGTTATTGGTATAACTACTGAACGAAATCCATCATAGAAAGTACTATCTCCAACATTTCTATTGAAAGAAAATCTACCAGTATGTTCAGACCCCCAAAAATATCCTCCCCACAATACGAATGGTCCATATAGTCCTGCAAAATATGAATAGTCATTCTCCCATGAACTAGTTCCAATTCCAGCAATAGATACTTCTCTTATTGCATCTCCATAAATATTTGTGTTTTTCATATAATTTGCATCACTTGCTATATCCAGATTTTCTTTATTATCCGTTTTAGAGCTACTATCTGCACTACTATCATACGGATATACCATTGTATACTTTGTACTCGTTGTTTTTAATACTTCTCCATCATATGCTATTGATTTTCCATATTTTAATAGATTTTTATGATTATTAGCTACATAACTTGCTGTTCTTTCCCACACTCCTCCAGATAAATCATATATTCCTGTCATATTTCTTGTACTTGAAGCGCAAACACCTCCTTGTTGATTCCATCCATACATATTTCCAGTTGCTGTTGGTGTATTCCCTTGTAAAGCCTTTATTTCTTCTATTTTTACGATTGTTTCTTCTCCATCAGTTGTCCCCCCAGTCATTCCAGTTATTCCATATACGCTATCTACTCCATTTTTTCCTGTACTTACAGTCCTTTGTTGTCCTCCACTATTTAGGTTTGCATTATTTACTGCTATTTCTTGACCATTAGTTCCATACTTACTATAACTCAAATAACTGACCATCCCCCATTCACTACTTTTCATCAAATGCGTATCTGATGTGTTAGTAGTAAAACCATATATATTTCCACTTTCATTCATTGATTTACATATATTATAGGTATCGTTTATATTCATATAGTTCATTGTATAAGTTAGTGGTTCAAATACCGGATAACTTATCTTTGTATCTGTTTCTCCATAAATTCCGTCTAACCAATTTCTTGCTTGCTGCTCAGATTCTCCTTCTTCAGTACCTATTTCTATACCTCTTACCCATGAAGTATCTTGCGTATAACTTACTGAACTTTTTTTGCTTGGTGTAGTATTATTTCCTTCTGGGAATCCTGCCTCAAATTTGGCTACATATATTCCCGTTAATTCCATATCCCATCCTCCGTTTGCAAAACCTATATTAGTTTCATTCGTGAATGCGGGATGTACATAGTAATCTGTAGTTGTATCTACTGTTTCATCTTCACTTGTTTGTCTTTTCGCAGTTTTTAATTCTCCATTTTCATAGTAATTATCTGACGTTCCTTCTAAGAATTTTACTTCTATTACTCCACCTTCTGATTTATTTTCTGGATTAGTGTAAGTAATTTTATATGCATACCTTGGTATCCATACCCACATACTCCCATCTGCACTTTTTGTATTTGCCCACTTTTTTTGCGAATAATCATACCAGGTATCATCACTCCAATTCGTTTCTTCTACGCCTCCCATTTGACTTTCTGTTGGCTCTGTAAATTTAATTGGTGTCATTCCATCAATTTGTTCTGGTGCGTTTGGTGTATCTTGTCTTAGTTCTGGATTTTCAGTGTTACTTCCTTGTATAATTTTATCCATTTCATCTGTGATACTATTAAATGCCATTTGTGTATTGACTTCTGCATCATGCATAGAGTTTGCGCCCTCTTGTGCTTTTCTAAATATGCCTTGATCTCCTAATACCATATTAATACTTACCGCTGCCAAAATGATTAATATCACTAGGGTTACCACAAGAGCTATTAAAGTTACGGCTTGTTCTTTTTTTACTCTTTTCATACCTACATTTTTCTCCTTCTTTTCCTTTAGTTTTCTCTTTTTTTATCTATTTATACTGTTTATATTATATATTATTTTTTCGGTTAATTCTATTACTTTTTGGTTACAGTTTTATTACAGTTATGTTTCATTTTTTTATTCCTTTATCTCTCTTTTTTTGTAAATTACTTGCAATTTTTCGATTTTATTATATAATATAGTTAAATTTTTTAAGAGGTGTAATATGGAAGAAGAAAATAAAAAAGTAAAAAAAGGATTAAAAACATGGGTAAAAGTTGTTATCGCTATAGTAATTATTTTAGTTTTACTTATAGTAGGTTTATGTGTTGCTGGCTGGTGGTATGTTAATAGTAAATTAGATAAAATGGACTATGTTGAACTACCTGCAAATGAAATTGCTGTAAATACCGAAGTTGTAGAAAGCTCTAATGTAAGTGAATATCGAAATATCGCATTACTTGGAATTGATGCTCGTTCTGATACTTTCTCTGGTTCTAGAAGTGATTGTATTATTATTGTTAGCATTAATAACAATACTAAAGATGTTAAATTGCTTTCTGTATATCGTGACACATATATGAATATTGATGGTTATGGATTAGATAAAGTAACACATGCTTATGCATATGGAGGTCCACGTCTTGCACTAAGTACCCTAAATCAAAATTT
>CALXJP010000032.1 GCA_944388655.1 uncultured Clostridia bacterium
GGGAAGCTATGAAGAAACGAATTGGACAGATAGTAGTTGGTATAATTATCAAGAAAGTAAATGGGCCAATACGATAAGTGAAGATGGAAGTATGTGGGTATGGATACCCAGATATGCATATAAAATCACATACAATAACCCAGAAAATAAATCAGAAGGAGGAACCATAGAAGTAAAATTCTTAATAGGAACAACAGACCAATATTATGACTCTCAAGATGGACAATTAAAAACAGCAAAAAGACAAACAACAGCAGATGGAATAGTAGACACAACAACCGACTTTTATGTACACCCAGCATTTACGAATGAGACAAGTATTAACTTTGCTAATCGGAGGATGGGACGAAGAATTAACAGGAATGTATGTAGCAAAATTTGAGGCAGGATTTCCAGAAGGGAATAACAATACAGCTAGTGTAAAGAGTACAGTAAGTTATACACAAACAAATACAGAAGTAAGAGCAGTAGAAGCAGGTACATCAGGAGATTCAATACAAGATGTAAGAAACTGGTTAGATGGGATTTTTGGAACAAGTTTACCAAATATTAGTTATCCCGTATTTCAACCTCTAACATATGCTATGAACTATATTGATATAAATGATGCATATAATATATGTAAAGTAATGAATGAAAGTGGAAATATCTACGGATTTAATACAGACTCATCAGATACGCATTTAATGAAAAATAGTGAATGGGGAATGATAAATTACTTAAGTTACAGTCAATATGGAACTAATGGACAAGATATAGCTATCAATAATGCGAACTTAAATAGTGGAGGAACAAAAAGAACGGTAACAACAGGAAAAAATGGAGTAGATAGTGTATATGCAGTTACAGGAATGACACAAGGAAAAACAGACGGAGCAGAAACGGCCGTCAAAATAGATGAAATCAAAACATTATCAGGAAATACACCAACAACAACGGGAAGTATGTATGCATGGAACCAACAAGGAGGAGTATCAGCTTCAAGTACGGGAAATATGACAGGAGTGTATGATTTATCAGGAGGAACATGGGAAAGAACAGCATCATATGTAGCTAATGGACATGAAAATTTACAGGAATATGGTGCATCACTAGCATATAATGAAAATATATTAAAAACAACAAGTACGAAATATACGATGATATATCCATATGATAGTACAGTAGATAATAGTACAAAAGCAGATAATGAAACTAATTTAAATGCAGCAAGTAATGCCAACTATGCAAAGAATTTAAAGATATATGGAGATGCTATAAGAGAGACATCAGCAACTGGAATAGGTACAAGTTCATGGCAAGAGGACTATTCGGACTATATAGCATTATATAACCCATTTATGATAAGAGGGGGTGACTTATGGAATAAGTCACACGCAGGCAGATTATCTTTTCACTATTCTAAAGCACGCAGTCGTTACAATGATGGTTTCCGTCCGGTAGTCGTACCAATGTTTTAAGAGAATAGAGTATATAAAAAAATGTGTAAATGTCACCATTTTGTAATAAAAACGAAACATAAATGTAATAGAAAAAAAGAAAAGTGTATGGTAAAATAGTAATACAAAGGAAAAAAGGAGAAAAAAAGGCAAAGCCGTAAAATCCTTGATACACTATATATCGACGTAATTTGTAAAACAATAACACAAAAAAACTAATCATAAAAAATCTATAGTAAAAATAATCCTGCATGAAATACAGGGGAATTTTATTATAGAATTTTTTATGTATAAGAGAAAAGGGAGGAAGCATAATGCAAAAAATGAGAAAAAACAAAGGAATAACATTAATAGCCCTAATTATTACCATAGTAATTCTATTAATCTTAACAGCAGTAAGTATGACTATGCTATTAGGAGAAAATGGATTAATTACAAAAGCCATACAATCAGGAGAACAAATGCAAATAGCATCAGGAAAAGAAGAAATTGATTTACAAGTATTAGGTATGATTACTGAAAAAGCAAGTAAAAGTGAAAGTTGCACATTAGAATATATCAAAGAAAATCTACCTAGTAAATTGCAAAACTTAGGAATAGTAGGAGAAAAAGGAAGTCCATTAAGTGCTTTTTATGTAGAATATAAAGGATATGAATATGAAGTAAACGCACAATATATAGTAACTTATGTAGGAAAAGGAGATTACAAAGAAAAACCAGATATTAGCTTAAGTATAGACCAAATCCAAACAGGAGTAGAAAAAGTAACAATAGAAGCAATTGCTAGTGTAGAAGAAGGAAGTATAGAAGAAATCCAAATGCCAGATGGAAGCAAAGTACCAGGAAATACAGCAAGCCTAGAAGTAAAAGAAAATGGAGATTATACATTTACAGCAACAAGCAATAGAGGAAGAGTAACATCAAAAACAATCAATGTAAGTAATATTAGGCAAGAAGGAATGGACCTAACAGGACTACTTACAGGAGAAGATGCACATAATCATATATATGAAACACAATATAATGATACCCAGCATTGGGAAGAATGTATTATTTGTGGAAACAAACAAAATATAGCGAATCACCATATACAAACGATAGGAAATGCAGCAACGTGTGATGTATATGTGAATTTAGGACAAGAAGTATGTACAGATAATTGTGGATATAGTAAACAGATTGAGTACTTAGAACATATACGACCAGCACAGTTAAATTGGCAAAATTATAAATGTGAAAGACATATAGCTTATCAATGTGAAAGATGTGGAGGAAGTGGGGCTAATTCATTAGAGCAAAATCACACATTTAATATCAATGGAAAAATTATGACAGTAGATGAAATGATACAAGCAGGAATTAATGTCCATCAATATACCAGTTTAACCTGTACAGTATGTAAATTAAGTGTTCCCTTAAATAAACATACATTTTATTCTAACACTTGCTATTTGTGTAACAAAAAGTATGGACCAGATATTAATTTCAATATAGCAGAAAATGCAGTAGAAAATGGACAGGGAAAAATAGATTTACTAAATAATACAACTCAATATGTGTATGCACAAGTCAATACCAATGGAAGAACTTTTTCGCAGGTTACGGCAGTTAGTTTTAGAAGTGGGGCAAATTACTATAATGTGGGAACCCCAGAATTAGTAAAACAAGAAGGAAATATATGGACATATAGAATGGCAGTCTCGTTAAAAGATAGAAGTAAAAATTTTACAGAGCCATTAACTATATTGATGGATTGGTATACAAATTTAACAGTGGGAAGCTCACTAGACGGGTATTCTATAGGAGATGGAACAGTAAAAGCACAAGCACAATTTACAGTTAATCCAATTAATGCTAAACCAACTGTTGGTGAAGTACAAGAAATAGATGAAGAAACCGTAGGAGAATGGGTAATCAAAAAGAAATTAAATATACAAGGAACAGCAACTAAAAGAGAAATCGTATATATTTCTATGTATGATGAAGAAGGAAAAGCAATATTTGAAGAAGAAGCAGTACCAGTAGTAAATGGAAACTATAGCTTTACCTCCAATTATGGATTAGAAGCCATAGAAAATACTAACTTCACTATAAAAGTAAAAGATGCCTTTGGTAATATAGGAGAAAAACAAATTACTTTATCCCATGTAGACTCACAAGCACCAACTATTATTTCACAAAAAGTATTTAATGAAGAATGGAGTAAAAATAAAGAAGTAAAACTAGAAATAGAAGAAAAAGGAATAGGTGGAGTACAAATAGCATGTAATGATGCCAATGCCTATGAAAATACAGAACAGCAAGAAGGAAAATACAGCAAAACATATAACTTCATAGGAGATATCTATCAAGATATGCAAGTAGCAATATATTTAAAAGATAATTTAGGAAATATCCATACAGAAAAAATAACAATAGGAAAAATAGATGGAACAAGTCCAACCATTACGAATATAAAAACAGAAAAAGAAGGAGAAAACACAAAAGTAACTATAGAGGCCAACGACAGGAATGAAAAGTTAGGAGAAGAAGGTTCTGGAATAGCTGGTTATGCCATAACAACCAGCAAGGAACTACCAATAGATGCTCTATATAGTAAAAGTGCGACAATAACAGTAACAAGCCCAGGAACCTATTATATTTACGTTAAAGATAATGCAGGAAATTTAGCTAATAGACAAGAAATTGTAATTGAATAAAGAACTAGAGGAGAAAAAACTCCTCTTTTCTTTTTGCCTAATATATGGTATAAATGTAAAAAAAAGAAAGAGAGGAAAACATGAATCAAATATTAATTGTTGAAGATGACAATACCATTGCCAATAATTTAAAGTTTTACTTAGAAACAGAAGGCTTTTCTGTGGATTGTGTGGATAACTACCAAGAAACTTTGCAAAAATTAGCCAATAAAAAATATCAAATCATATTGCTAGATGTTATGATTCATGGAGGAAATGGATTTGATATGTTTCATACCATAGAGCAGATGTCAAAAGCGGGAATTATATATTTAACAGCGTTAGATGATGAAGAAGATATAGTAAAAGGTTTAGAATTAGGAGCAGAAGATTATGTGACAAAACCTTTTCATGCAAGAGAACTGCTAACAAGAATACATAAAGTATTAAAACGTAGAGAAAAACAAGAAGAAAAGAAAATTACCATACAAGACGTTACCATTGATTTGCAAGAAAATAAAGTATATAAAAAAGGAAAAGAATTACTAGATATTACAGGTTTAGAATATAAATTATTACGCTTTCTATTTGAAAATAAAGGAAGAATGATTACAAGAGAGGAAATTTTAGAAAAAATATGGGATAGTGAAGAAAACTTTGTGAATGATAATACGTTAACGGTATACATCAAAAGAATTAGAAATAAAATTGAGAACCCAGAAAGTAAGGAACAAATCATAAAAACTGTCAGAGGTATAGGCTATCGTATTGGATAAAGAACAATTAACAAATTACTACAAAAAGAAGGGATAAAAACATGAACAATCAGTTAAAAAGAAGATGGAAAATGATATTACTAATAGAAAGCATGGTATTCATTATCATCAGTATAGCATTTGCTATATACATTACCCATATTTATGAACAATATCAATATAATTGGATAAACCATATGATGCAAACAGCAAAAGAAGTAATCCCAGAAGAAGAATGGAAGCAGATAGAAGAAAAATTAGTGCAAAGTTTTATTAAAGAAGGCGAGCAAAAACAATCCTTTCCTATATTGCAAAATTATGGAATTACTGCGGAAAATATTAATGAAAATGCTTCATTACATATATATATTTATCAAATTTGGGCAATAGAAGTAGCTCTTATTCTATGCTTTATTTTAGGAAATATAGCTATATATGTGCATTTTCAAAAAAGACAAAATAAAGATTTAGAGCAATTAGATAAATATTGTAAAGAAATATTAAAAGGAAATTATACCATCAGTTTACAAGATGAAAATGAGGGAAACTTTAGTATTCTCAAAAATGATATTTATGATATGACAGTAATGTTAAAACAAACGAATGAATTTTTAAAAAAGAAAAATGAAGATACAGAAAATTTAATTGCCGATATTTCTCATCAATTAAAAACACCACTTACTTCTTTAAATATGATACATGATGTATTAGAAATGCAAAATATATCAGAAGAAAAAAGAAGAGAATTATTACAAGAAATGCAAAAAGAGTTAGATAAAATTGCATGGCTTATAAAAACTTTATTACAAATTGCAAAATTAGACTCCAGAACTATTGTATTACAAAAACAGCAAGAAAGTACAACAGAAATGTTAGAAGAATTACAACAAAACTTTGCACCATTATGTATGCAATATCATGCAGAAATTACAATTACGATAGAACAAAAACAAATAATATGTGACAAAAAATGGACATTAGAGGCTATTAGCAATATAGTTAAAAATGCTATAGAACATAAATCAACTAAAATTAATATACAAGCAATAGAAAATCCATTTTACACAATGATTACAGTACAAGATAATGGAGAAGGAATTAGCAAAGAAGATATGCCTCACATTTTTGAAAGATTTTATAAAGCCAAAAATAGCAAAACCAATAGTTTAGGTCTAGGGCTCGCTTTTGCTAAAAGTATTATAGAAAATCAAGAAGGCAGAATAGAAGTAAAAAGTAGCAAAGAAGGAAGTATATTTTTTATCAAATTACCGAAATAATTTTATCAGTCACTTGAGAGTCACTTTTGCATGTTACAATCAAGAAAAAGGAAAGGGGTAAACAAAGCATGGAAATATTAAAAGTAGAAAATTTAACGAAACAATATGGAAAAAAAGAAGCACAAGTGATAGCTTTAGATCATGTATCGTTTAGTGTACAAAAAGGAGAATTTGTAGCTATAATGGGAGCTTCTGGTTCTGGAAAATCAACATTATTACATTTAATAGGGGGAGTAGATAGACCAACACAAGGAAAAGTATTGATTGAAGGAACAGATATTTATAACATGGATAATGACACTCTAGCAATTTTCAGAAGAAGACAAATAGGGCTCATTTATCAATTTTATAACTTAATTCCCATATTAAATGTAAAAGAAAATATAACATTACCTTGTGACTTAGATGGAGAAGAGGTAGATAAAACAAGGCTACAAGAATTAATTCATACTTTAGGTTTAGAAAAAAGAGAAAATCATTTACCAAACGAACTATCTGGAGGACAACAACAAAGGGTATCTATAGGAAGGGCACTTATCAATAGACCTGCTATAGTACTCGCTGATGAACCTACAGGAAACTTAGATAGTAAATCTTCTAAAGAAATTATCGAATTATTAAAACTTTCAAATCAAAAATATCATCAAACATTAATTGTAATTACCCATGATGAAAATATTGCATTAGAAGCTGACAGAGTAATTACCATACAAGATGGAAAAATTGTAAAAGATGAGAAAATCAGGTAAGGGGGTAGATAACATGAAAATATTAAATTCTCTTACCATAAAAAATTTAAAATTAAATAGAAAAAGAACCATTACAACAATTATAGGAATTAGTTTATCTGTTGCATTAATTTGTGCTATTACCACATTTGTAGCAAGTGTACAAACCACTTTAATAGAAAGAGCAAAAAAATTAGAAGGAAATTATCATTTACTCTTTCAAAATGTTCCACCAGAAAAAATATCCTATTTAGAAAATTTTATGGGAGTGGAAGAAAAACAACTTTCACAAGCTATAGGGTATGCAAGCTTTACAACAACTAATGAAAATAAACCATATGTATATGTGATAAACTTTTCTAAAGAAGCATTGCAAGGAAGAGGGCTTGTGTTAACGCGGTGGTCGTATGCCTGAAAATGAAAACGAAATTCTTATTCCAGACCATTTACAATATAATGGAGGATCTAATTTGCAAGTAGGAGATACTATCACTTTGCAAATAGGAAAACGTAAAACCAAAGAGGGAGAAGAATTATTTCAAAAAAATCCATATATTACTAGAGAAGATGCACAAGAAAGTGGAATTTCTTATGAAGAAGAATATATAGACGTAGAAACAACCAAAACATATACCATAGTAGGAATTATAGAAAGACCAAATTTCGAAGATTTTTCAGCACCAGGTTATACACTAATTACTACAGGAACATTAGATAAAACAAAACCAATGGATATTTCGTTATTGTTTACTAACCCAAAAGATACATACAACATAGAAGCAGATATCATTCGCAATTTACAATTAGAATCTATCGAAGTTCAAGAAAATCAAGAATTGCTAAGGTGGCAAGGGGTATCGAAATATGCAAGTGATATGAATGTAGTTACCTATTTAGCGATTATTGTTATTCTTATTTTAATGTTTACTTCTATTTTTGTTATTCGTAATAGTTTTCGTATTTCCGTAACAGAAAGAACCAAGCAACTAGGAATGCTAGCAAGTATAGGAGCAACCTCTAAGCAAATTAAAAAAAGTGTGTTGTATGAAGGCTTTATATTAGGAGCTATTGCCATTCCTTTAGGAATATTAGTAGGAATTATTGCTATAGCAATAGTAATTTCGATTGTATCTACAATGCTAGCAACTACTAGCTTTTTAGAAGAAGGCGTTGTTTTAGAATTTACTGTTTCCATTCCTGCAATCTTAGCTACTATTGTAGCTTCTATCATAACCATATATCTATCATGTATTAGTCCAGCAAGAAAGGCTGCTAAAATTGCTCCTATTGATGCTATACGTGAAAGTAAAGATGTTCAAATAAAAAATAAAACAGTCAAAACAAGGAAAATCACGAAAAAGATGATGGGAATAGAAGGCGAAATAGCAGTTAAAAATTTAAAACGAAGTAGAAAAAAATATAGAACTACCATTTTTTCTATTTTCCTAAGTATTGTATTATTCTTATCTATGAGTGCTTTTATACAATATGGTTTTATAGTAACAAGAGCTAATTACCAAGAAATGAATTATAACCTATTAGTAAGATGTCCTAATATAAGTAATGAAGAAGCTTTACAATATTATGCACAAATAAGAAAAATGGAGGGAATTGAAAGAGCTTCTATTGTAAAAAGGTTAACAGCCGTACTTCCTGAAGAATTTGCTAATGGTGAAATATATACAGAACATATTTTTATATATGCAGTAGGGGATGAAGAATATAATCGCTATTTACAAAAATTAGGATTACATGCAGACAAAGTAAAGAGTAAGGCTATTTTATGTGATGACTATATTCGTTATGAATATGATGAAACAGGTATGAATTTAAAAAGAACACAAATGCAAAGTACTACATTGCAAGAAGGAGAAGTGCTAACTTTTCAGGTATATGATGAAAAAGAAGAAAAATATCAATCTTATCAAATAGAAATTGCTAAAAGAACCAGTGAATTACCAACAGGAATACAAAGTCAATTTACACCAACACTAATTGTTTCAGATAGTACTATAGAAAATTGGGGCTATTATGTAGATAGTATGTATATACAGGCAAAAGATGCATCAGCATTAGAAGAAAAAATAGTAACAGCAGAAGGAAGTAATCAAAGCAATATAACTAATTTACAAAAAGAGCAAGAAGAACAAAATACATTAGTCATGATTATATCTATTTTTCTATACGGTTTTATTATTGTTATTTCTCTTATAGGCATTACGAATGTATTCAATACCATTACTACTAATATGGCATTAAGAGAAAAAGAATTTGCTATATTAAAATCTATAGGAATGACAAGCAAAGAATTTAAAAGAATGATACGTTATGAAAGTATTCTTTATGGATTAAAAGCGTTACTTTTGGGTATACCAGTGGGTATTTTATTAAGTTATTTGATTTATAGTGTTCTTGCACAAGCTTTTGATACTGGATTTCAAATACCATGGATGCAAATAGGAATATGTATTGTATTTGTATTTGCTATAATCTTTATTACCATGCGATATTCTATGAATAAAACAAAAAAACAAAATATCATAGATACCATAAGAAAAGAAAATATTTAAAAGAATAAAAACTCTTTATTGTTAAAAAATAATAAAGAGTTTTTGCTTTTTTAGTTAACTTATGGTATAGTAATAACGAAAGGTAAGGGAGTGCATGGAACAAATTAAAAATAAAAAAACTTTTACCATATGTGGTTTTAGTATTTACCGCATTTTTGCTTATTTTATTATTTATAGCATAGTAGGGTATATCATAGAAACCATTTTTGGCATTATCTCAAAAGGGGTATGGGAGAGTAGACAAAGCTTTTTGTATGGTCCTTTTTGTGCTATTTATGGCGTGGGAGCAGTCATCATGCTATTATGTTTGCATAATGTCAAAAAAAGTCATAATGCTTTATTTATAGGTGGTTTTATTGTTGGTTCAGTTGTAGAATATGTAGTTAGTTTTCTTGGAGAAGTTATTTTAAATGTAAAATGGTGGGACTATTCAGGTTTACCATTTAATATTAATGGAAGAATATGTGTGCTATATTCTATATTTTGGGGATTTTTAGCAATTTATTTGGTATTATCATTTAATCCAAAAGTAGATAAATTCATCAACTGGCTAAAAACAAAAATAAGTGTGCGTATAGGGAAAATAGCAATTCTTGTTACCATTATTCTACTATTACTAGATTGTATAGCAACAGCTTTTGCATTGCACTTTTTTAAAGTAAGAATGATAGTAGAACATAATATAGATGTATCCAATCGAGAAGTAGTAGAAAAACAATATCATGAAATATATGATAATGAAAATCTTTCTCAATTTATTGCAACTTTTTGGAATGATAGAAAAATGATGCGTACTTTCCCTAATTTAAAATCAATGGGAAAAGATGGAGAAATCATATACTTTGGAGCATATTTACCAGAAATTCAGCCATACTATGTGAAGATATATGATAAGAAAAAGAATAGTGAAATAGAATAAAAAGTTACCATTCACAGTTTTAAAAAACTATATATCATTAGCGAATAAAGAATATAAAATATGCTGTGAAAGGTATCAATAAAAGACAAATATTACAGAAATATTACAAAAATGTTGCAAAAATATGACAAATGTGCTAAAATGGTAGTATATTCTAAAGAGAAGGTGAAAGATATGGAACTAATGATAGTAATATATATATTAATTTTAGTAATTGTGGGGTTGGCAGGATATGCCATATTACAATTAAAATTAGCAGGAATGAATGTAAAAGATTTTTGGAGTTTTATTGAAGCTAACAAAACATTGGATGATTTATATCATTTTGCAGAAAAATATGAAAAAATGAGTCAACAAGAGCAAGTCATATTTTTAATGGAAGCAGAAAAAGTATTTGATGCCTTTGATAAGGTGCCTCAAATCATTTGGGAAGAAGAATATCCAAAGTATAGTAAAGTACTAGATACTTATAAGAATATAAAAGTATTAAGATGGGTAGCATCTTCTCATACAACCAAATCTATATAAAAAAGCTTTTAACATAAAAAATTTATATAAACGAAAATAAGTTATTGTTCAAACAGTAACTTATTTTTTTGCAATTCAGGAAAAGAGAATATTTTTAGCAAAATACAATATACTATCAAAAAAGGAGTGTGTCATAAATTCATGGAAAAAATAAAGTATTTTGATCATGCAGCAACAACAAGTGTAAGGGAAGAAGTTTTGCAAGAAATGCTACCTTATTTTCATATACAGTATGGAAATGCTTCTGCAAGTTATGGCTTAGGAAGAATTTCACATCAAGCTATGCAAATAGCAAGAAGTAGAGTAGCAAAAGCAATTGGTTGTAATACAAATGAAGTGTACTTTACTTCATGTGGAAGTGAAAGTGATAACTTGGCATTAAAAGGAATTGCTTATGCGAACCAAAAAAAAGGAAACCACATTATTACTAGCAAAATAGAACATCATGCTATTTTAGAAAGTTGCAAAACACTAGAAAAACAAGGCTTTGAAATTACGTATTTAAATGTAGATGAAAACGGAATGATTAATTTACAAGAATTAGAAAATAGTATAAAAGAAAATACTATTTTGATAAGTATTATGTTTGCTAATAATGAAATAGGCACAATACAGCCAATAGAGCAAATAGGAGAAATAGCGCAAAAGCATCACATTTTATTTCATACAGATGCTGTTCAAGCTGTAGGAAACGTAAAAATCAATGTTAAACAAATGCATATACAGTTATTATCTATGTCTGCTCATAAATTTTATGGACCAAAAGGGGTAGGTGTTTTATATATACAAAAAGGTGTAGAAATAGAAAGAATACAGGATGGAGGACACCAAGAAGCAAAAAAAAGAGCAGGAACAGAAAATGTGGCAGAAATTGTAGCCTTGGGGAAAGCAATAGAATTAGCAGATAGAGAATTAGAGGTGTATAATGAAAAATTGACTAATTTAAGAGAATTTTTAATACAAGAACTAGAAGAAAAAATTCCTGATATTAAGCTAAATGGTGATAGAAATCAAAGACTTCCTGGCAATGTGAATATATCTTTTAGAAATGTAAATAGCCAAGAATTGTTAATGAAACTAGATGAAGAAGGATTTTGTGCATCAGCAGGAAGTGCCTGTTCTACAGGAGAACCTACACCTTCTCATGTATTATTAGCAATAGGATTAAACCCTATAGATGCAAAAGGAGCTTTACGCATTACCTTGGGAAGAGAAAATACAAAACAAGAGGTAGAGGAACTAATAGAATGCCTAGTAAGAAATGTACAAGAATTGAGAAATAAAGTTAGTAAAAAGGAATAAAAAATAAAAAAAAGAAAATACTAAAGAAAAGCCATGTTAAGGAAGGAATAAAATTGTATTACGTAAAATTAGTGAGTATAGGAATGGGAGCGGGAATAATTAGTGGGCTTTTTGCATCAGGAGGAGGCTTAATTATAGTACCGGCTCTTATTTATTTTCTAAAAATGGAAGATAAAAAAGCAAGAGGTACAGCCATTGCTTGTATTTTACCTATGGTTTTAACAAGTAGTATTTTCTATTATCAAGAAAATTACATGAACTGGAAAGTAGCCATTTTTTGTGCAATAGGGGGAATCGTAGGCGGAATAGTAGGAGCAAAGCTTCTAAAAAAAGTGCCTACTCAATATATTCGCATAGCTTTTGTTATTTTTTTATTATATGTTTCCATTCGTAATTTAATATAAAAGGAGAAAGCTACTATGTTAGAAGGAATATTTGGATTTATAGCAGGTATAGTCAGTGGAATGGGTATGGGAGGAGGCACTATTCTCATATTATTATTAACTACATTTCAAGGAATGGAACAACATATGGCACAGGCAACGAATTTAATCTTTTTTATACCTACTTCCCTTGCAGCAATTGCCATTCATATAAAAAACAAAAACATAGAAAGAAAAGTAGTATTTTTTATTATTCTTTTTGGTATTGTGGGAGCAACTATAGGAGCTATGATAGCCAATCATATAGAAACACAAGAATTAAAAAAATATTTTTCAATATTTATTCTTATCATTGCATTAAGAGAAATTTATAGTTTATGGAAAGAGTATAAAAAAGCAGGAAAAAAGACATAATAAAAGAAAATAAAAAAGGAGGGAGAAATAATGAAATTTGTAAAAGGAATGATTATAGGAGGCATGGTATCTGCAGGAGCTATGCTCATGTACAAAGAGATGAAAGGAAATAATAGAAAACATATGTTAAAAAAAGGAAAACAATATGCTAAAAAATTAGGCATTATATAACATAAAAAATCAGCTTATCTATTAATGAATAAGCTGATTTTTCATATTATTGTTTTGGTTCTGTTTCTGGTGGAACTGTAGCAATTTTATTTTTTTCATCTTTTTCCATAACTTCTTTAATAGCACCTAAACTACCTAAAGCAGAGGTTGCATCAAAAGGAATAAACACTTTGTTAGCCTCTCCATTTGCAACATCTTTTAGAGCTTCTAAAGATTTTAATTGTACTAATTTTTCATCAGGTTTTGCTTTCATCATAGCATCATATACTTTATGAATTTCTTCTGCTTTTGCAGCAGCCACTTGACGAATAGCATCTGCTTCACCGGCAGCTTTTCTAATTCGTGCTTCTTTATCTGCTTCTGCTTCTAATATAGCAGCAGCTTTTTTACCTTCTGCAAGAGTAATAGCAGATTGCTTTTTACCTTCTGCCTCTAGTATTAATGCTCTTTTATTTCGTTCTGCGTTCATTTCCTTTTCCATAGCATCACGAATATCTGGTGGTGGGGTAATATCTTTAATTTCTACTCTATCAATTCTACAACCCCATTGAAAAGTAGAATCATCTAAACTTGCTTTTAATCTGTCATTAATCATATCACGAGAACTAAAAGTTTCATCTAGTAACATTTTACCAACTATGTCACGAATAGTGGTAATAGCTAAATATTCAATACCTTTTTTTAGAGATTGTATTTCATAAACTGCTTTGGCTGGGTCAATAATTTTGTAGAACACTACTGTATCAATAGTAATAGTAACATTATCCTTAGTAATTACTTCTTGAGGTTGTATATCTAAAGTTTGTTGTTTTAAACTAACAATACTACGAATATGGTCAATAAAAGGAATAATGATAGTTAAACCTGCATCTGCTACTTTATGAAATTTACCTAATCTTTCAATAATATATACTTCTGATTGTTTTACCACCTTAATTGTTTTGAAAAGTAAAAAAACAATTATGGCAAAAACAACAATTCCGATAATAATACCTGTCATAATAATCCTCCTAATATTCTCTTTTTTTACACTACTTTATATAGTATAACATAAAATACGCAAAAATGGAAGTATTTTCTTGATTTTTATGTTAATCTATTGGAAATTTCCGCAAACTGTGATATAATCTTGCCCGAAACAATCATATAGCTTCTAAAAAAGAGAGGAAAGATAAAATAATGAATACAAAAAAGAAAGTGGCATTTTTAACATTACGGTTGTAAAGTCAATCAATATGAAACACATGCTATGATAGAACAATTTATAAAAAAAGGTTACACTATAGTAGATATAGAAGATGTAGCAGATATTTACGTGATTAATACTTGCACAGTTACCAACATGGCAGATAGAAAGTCAAGACAAATGTTAAGAAAAGTGAAAGAAAAAAATAACAATGCTATTATAGTAGCGTGTGGATGTTATGCACAAGTAGCAAGAGAAGAACTTGAAAAAATTTCAGAAATTGATATTATTTTAGGTATCAATGAAAAAAATCATATAGTAGATTTTGTAGAAAAGTATATGAAAGAACAGCAAAAAGAAGTTGTTATTACAGATGTTATGAGGCAGAAAGAATTTTTAGATTTTGGAACTACAGCATATACAGATAAAACAAGAGCTGTGGTGAAAATCCAAGATGGTTGTGATAGATTTTGTTCTTACTGTATTATTCCCTATGCAAGAGGACGTGTAAGAAGTAGGAAAATAGAAAGTATTGTAGAGGAAGTAAAAGCAATTGCAGAAGAAGGAATTAAAGAAATTGTCATAACAGGAATTCATATTGCTTCTTATGGAAAAGATTTTACAGATGGCACGAATCTAATTTGCTTATTAGAAGCAATCAATCAAGTAAAAGGAATTGAAAGAATTCGTTTAGGTTCTTTAGAACCTACTCTTATAACAGATGAATTTGTTCAAAGATTAATCAAATTGGAAAAAATATGTGATCATTTTCATTTATCTTTACAAAGTGGATGTGATGAAACTTTGCAAAGAATGAATAGAAAATATACAACAAAGGAATTTAAAGAAGTAGTAACAAGATTAAGAAATGCATATCCAAAAGTTGCTTTAACTACAGATATTATTGTAGGTTTTCCAGGAGAAACAGAGGAGGAATTTGCAAAAACATATGAATATTTAAAGGAAATACAATTCTATAAAATGCATATATTCAAATACTCTCCAAGAAAAGGAACTAAAGCGGCAATAATGCAAAAACAAATTGATGGAAAAATAAAAGAGGAAAGAAGTAAAAAGCTAATTGCCCTTTCAGAACAAAACGAAAAAATGTATAATGCACAATATATAGGAAAAGAAGTAGAGGTTCTATTTGAAGAAAGAGAAGGCAAATATATGAAAGGACATACAACTAATTATATGTGTGTAAAAAAAGAAACAAAAGAAGACTTAACAGGAAAAATAGAAAAAGTAAAAATTACAAAAGTAGAAGACTTAACATTAATTTCTTAAATAACATTGCAAATTGCCTTTAAGTATAATATAATGGGCAAAGAAAATACAAAGATAAGGAAGGAAAAAATAGATGAAAGCAATAGAGTTACGTGAAAAATACTTACAATTTTTTAAAGAACATGGACATAAAATTATACCAAGTGCACCAGTAATTCCTGAAAATGACCCATCTGTATTATTTACTACAGCAGGAATGCAACCATTAGTGCCTTACCTTTTAGGGGAAAAACATCCAGAGGGAACAAGACTAACAGATTACCAAAAATGCTTACGTACTAACGATATAGATGAAGTAGGAGATAATCGTCATTTAACCTATTTTGAAATGTTAGGAAATTGGTCTTTAGGGGACTACTTTAAAGAAGAATCCATTGCGATGAGTTTTGAATTCTTAACAAAAGTATTGCAAATTCCTGTAGAAAAATTATCTGTTACCTGTTTTGCAGGCGATGAAGATGCACCACGTGATATGGTAACTTATGAAGCTTGGAAAAAGGCAGGAATTCCTGATGAAAGAATTTATTTTTATGGAAAAGAAGATAACTGGTGGATTGCAGGAGAAGAAGGACCTTGTGGAGCAGATACAGAAATGTTTTTAGATACAGGAAAGCCAGCTTGCGGACCAGATTGTCAACCATCTTGTGGATGTGGAAAATATGTAGAAATTTGGAATAATGTATTTATGGAATTCTATAAACACAAAGATGGAACATATACCAAATTAAAGCAAAAAAATGTAGATACAGGTTTAGGATTAGAAAGAGTAACTATGTTGTTACAAGGAAAAGAAACTCCATATGACACAGAAATTTTTGCACCAATCATGAAAAAGCTAGAAGAATTAGAAAAAATAGATGATATTGCAAGCAGAAGAATTATAGCAGAACATTTACGTGCAAGCATGATGATAATTGTAGATGGTGGCAGGCCAAGTAATGTAGATAGAGGTTATATTTTAAGAAGATTAATTCGTAGAATGACAAGACACTTAAACAAATTGCAAATAGATTTAGCAAAATTAGGAGAAATTATAGACTTAAATATAGATACCATTCAAAATTTATATCCAGAATTACATGAAAAAAGAGAAGAAATTAAGCAAGTTATATTAGAAGAAAAAGATAAATTTATGAAAACTCTTTCTCATGGAGAAAAAGAATTTGCAAAGGTAATTCAAAGGCTAAAAACAGAAGGTAAAAATGTGATAGATGGGGAAACAATGTTTAAATTGTATGAAACTTATGGCTTTCCACCAGAGATAACAGTAGATTTAGCTAAAGAAGAAGGCTTTTCGGTTGAAAAGGAAAAGTTTGCAAAACTTTTCAAAGAACACCAAGAAAAATCAAGAATGGGAAGCGAGCAAAAATTTAAAGGTGGACTTGCAGAGCAAAATGAAGTAACTACAGCATACCATACAGCAACTCATCTTTTACATCAGGCACTAAGACAAGTATTAGGAGAACATGTACATCAAAATGGTTCTAATATTACAACAGAGAGACTAAGATTTGACTTTACCCATCCAGAAAAAATGACAAAAGAACAGATAAAGGAAGTTGAAAATTTAGTAAATGAACAAATTAAACGTGATTTGCCAGTAACTTGTGAAGAAATGAATTTAGAAGATGCCAAAAAATCTGGTGCTATTGGATTATTTGAAAATAAGTATGGAGATAGGGTAAAAGTATATACTATAGGAGATTTTAGTAAAGAAATTTGTGGTGGACCTCATGTTACTCATACAGGAGAATTAGGAATATTTAAAATAAAAAAAGAGGAATCTAGCTCAGCAGGAGTAAGAAGAATTAAAGCAGTATTACTTCCAAAAGAATAAATAGGAAAGAGGAAAAAAATATGGAAGATTGTATATTTTGTAAAATAATAAAAGGTGAAATTCCTTCTCAAAAAGTATATGAAGATGATAAAATATTAGCTTTTAGAGATATTAATCCAGCAGCGCCAATTCATATATTAGTAATTCCTAAAAAGCATATTGAAAAAATAACTGACTTACAAGAAGAGGATAGTAGTTATATTACCCATATATTCTTAAAGATGAAAGAAATTGCTAAACAAGAAGGATTTGCAGAAAAAGGTTTTAGAGTAATTAGTAATTGTGGAAAAGAAAGTGGTCAAGAGGTAATGCATTTACATTTTCACATGTTGGCAGGAAAACCAATGGGACCATTATTAGCCAAATAGAAGAAAAAGGTAGTGAAGTGAAATACACTTGATTACCTTTTTCAATTGTCAAAAAATTGAAATAAATGTAGAAAAAAATAGGAGAATATGTTATAATAATAATAGAGTGAAAAAGGAGGGATACCAATGTTTAAAAATAGTAAATATGGAAAATTTTTAACAGTACTTCTTATTATAGTCATTATAGTCATTGTAGGGTTAATTGGATTTTTAGGATATGATTTAATAAAAAATATATTTATAGATAATGATGCAAAAGATGCTGTAGAGCAATTTGAAAGTAGTAGAGTAAATAGAGTGCAGAGACCTCAAAATGAAACGGCACAAACAAATGAAATTGTGGCCCCACCAACAGTGGAAAATACACCAACACCAGGAGATACTGGCAATAGTGATCAAACAGCAACATATAAGGGATTTCCAATGGTAGGTACAATTAAAATCCCTAAAACAGGTATTGAATATCCAATACTAGAAAGTGTTACACCAAAAGCAATAGAAGTTGCAGTAGGAATTTTAGGAGAAAACAAATTAAATCAACCAGGAAATACAACAATTATAGGACATAACTATAGAAATGGTACATTTTTTTCAAATAACAGCAAAATAGAAATAGGTGATAAAATATATATAACAGATTCATCTGGACAAACAGTAGAATATACAGTATATAATAAATACATAACAGCAGATAGTGATGGCTCATATATGATAAGAGATACCCAGGGAAAAAGAGAAATTTCGTTATCTACTTGTACATCAGATGTTAAACAAAGATTAGTTATTTGGGCATCAGCTGATTAGCATAGAAAAAATACACCACGTTATAAAATCAAAATTGGTGGTGTATTTTATAATTTTTTTTATTTATAGGTTGACAATTAAAAAAATATATTGTAAAATAATAAGTGCATTTGCAAATGGTGGATTTGGCGTAGTTGGTTAACGCGTCAGTTTGTGGCACTGAAGACCGTGGGTTCGAATCCCACATTCCACCCCATATAAAATACATTGGACTGTAGCCAAGCGGTAAGGCACCAGACTTTGACTCTGGCATGCGCTAGTTCGAATCTAGCCAGTCCAACCAAAGAATAAAGCTATGATATGTTAAATATAACATTTCATAGCTTTTTTA
>CALXJP010000033.1 GCA_944388655.1 uncultured Clostridia bacterium
AGCAAGGAGATGTAGGGTATTATTGTGCTTCAAAAGAAATGATCAGTTATTATTTAGATCCAAGAAATTTTTTAACAGAGCCAACGATTTTTCAATTTTTAAACTTATCCAATACAACGCAAGTATCAGTTAGTCAAATTGAAAAAGCAGTGGAACAAACCTTTTTAGATGGAAGTGCCAATGGAATGAGATATGCTCAAATGATTTATGATGCAACAAAAGCTTCTGGAGAAAATGCTTATAGCATTATATGTAAAATTTTTCAAGAATTAGGAAGAGGAAAGAAGGGAGAACTACCTGAAGTTGTTTCGGGCAAAGATGAGGATTATCCTAATACATATAATTTTTTTAATTATGGAGCAACAGATGGAGAAAATAATAGAAAAAGAGCATTAGCCTTTGCAGCTCAAGAAGGATGGAATACACCATACAAAGCTATGGTAGAAGGAGCTAAAAAAATTGCTAGCAATTATTTGCAACAAGGGCAAAATACCAAATATACTTTTAAATTTGACATAGTAGGAAATGATACTAATCAAATGTTTACACATCAATATATGACAAATGTAGAAGATCCTTTAGGACAAGCTTTAAATTTATATGATATGTATAATGCTAATGGACTATTGAATCAAGAATTAACATTTATCATACCCGTATATAAAAATATGCCAACATATGTAAAATTGCCAAGCACAGAAACAGGCAATTTAGGATATGTAAGTTCTAATGCAACTTCTGTATATTTGCGAAATGGACCAGGAGGAGTAGGCAGTGGATATACCAATATTATGGCTTTACGAAAAGATACCATAGTACAAATTTTACAAACAGGAATCAATGGTTGGACAAAAGTTTCTTATCAGGGAATTATAGGGTATATGGCAGAACAGTATGTAACCCCTGTTAATCTAAAAAAAGATGTTTATCAAGTGCCTAACAGTTCAGAATTACCATTTGAAGATGTATCGGCTGATGAATGGTATTATGAAGCAATTCGATATACATATCAAAAAGGGATAATTAAAGGAGCCAATGACACAGAATTTAAACCAAATACCAAAATTTCAAGAGGTATGATGGTTACTATTCTATGGAGAATGGTAGGAGAGCCAAAAGTAACAGGTGGAAAGAATTTTCCAGACGTAAAAACTAATGACTATTACTACTATGCTGTAAAATGGGCATCAGCAAAAGGAATTGTTAATGGATATAACAGTGGAAAATTTGCACCAAATGATGACATAACCAGAGAACAATTAGCCGTTATTTTACAAAATTACTCAAAATATATGAAACGAGATGTGTCAAAAACCACCAGTTTAAGCAAATTTAAAGATGGATATAAAACAACAGGTTATGCACAACCAGCAGTAAAATGGGCAGTAGCAACAGGAGTTATATCAGGAAAAGATAACGGAACAAGACTAGACCCACAAGGAACAGCAACCAGAGCAGAAGCATCTGCTATGATTTATAATTATTTTACGAAAATAAAAGGAGATAGGTAAAAATGAAAAAGATAATAGCTAGTTTATTTGTCATTATATTACTTAGCATATACATTGTGCCAGTAAGTAGTTTAGCCGCAACAACTAAAGCATTAACTTCACAAGACTTAGTAAGAATTAAAGGATATACCATTAGCAAAAATACAACAATCAGTCAAGTTAATAAAGCATTAGGAAAACCAAAAATAGAAGGAATTTCAGCTTTTGGTGGTAAATCGTATTCCTATTATGATTCTACATATACATGGTATGTATATGTAGAAACTAACAGTACAGGAGAAATTAAAGGCTGTGGAGCAGTAGGAAAAGGTTTTGAAACATTTAGATTATCCTATGGTGACCGCTATAATGGAACCTATTACTTTTTATCTGGTAGTGTTATCATTGATAATGATAGTAAGGCACTAGGAATATTTATGTATAATTCTTCACAAGCAGAAGCTGATCAATATTGGCAAACGTATATGAGTGATGGAAAATACTTATATGATTTACAAAGACATTCCATTATTGTTAGTCATGTGCTTGCAACTCAAAATAATGATGCATTTCCTCAAACATATATAGACGAAGATTTGTTTTATATGAATGAACAATTAAAAGCTAATGGAACAGACTTATATCAATATGGAATAGACACCGGAAAAACAAAATATATTTCATTAATTATGATGAGAACAAATCAATTCTTTAGTGAACTTCCTAATCCTATAGGACTAGCAAAAAGCACTCAAAATTATTCAAAACCAGAAAATTATCAATATTTATTTTATGATGTGAAAGTAACAAGTCAAAACCCAATAAAATATACAACAACATTATTATTTATTGATCCAAGTTTTATAGAACAAAAAAATACAGTAGAATTAACACAAAAAGAGAAAAATTTGTTAGCGAAAGTAAAAAAATATAGCCAATTAGAAGCAGAACATCTAAAACAAGCAAATGAATTTTATGAAAAAAATAATAGTTATTATGAAACAACACCAGTGTATAAGAACTTACCACTTACTGCAGGAAAATGGAATGAAAAGGCTTTACAAACAGCAACTGATTATATTAATATGGCAAGAGTAGGAATGGGACTTACACCATTAACATTGAATAAAGAAATAGCAGATGCTGCACAATATAAAGCTACTTTAGTTTCTTATATGAATGCCAATGATATGGAAACAGGCCACTACCCAAAAAAGCCAGAAGGAGTAAGCAATGATTTCTATAACAAAGCACAAAGTTATATGACAGAAAATTTGTATATGGGAGATGTACAATCAAGTGTAAGTAATGCTTTAAATGATGGTTATGGAGATCCTGTAGGTTGTGGGCATCGATACAATTTATTAAATCCGGCACATACGCAGTGGGGTGTTGGCTCTACTGCTAGTCAAGGAGTACATAAATTTTCCGGCTCATCAGCAAATCAAGAAGAACTTGTGGCATGGCCAAGCAATGGAGTTTTCCCTATGGATTTAGCAGGCAACTCTATTGGCAATTGGACAGCAAAATTTTATAAAAATTATCAAGTATCTTCTCAAACAGAAGTAACCATTAAATGTTTAAATAATGGAAAAACATATGAAATCACGCAAGAAAATAAAAATAATTCTGGAAAATTGTTAAGAAATACCGGAAGTAACTTATTAACATTTAGAGATGATAACATTACCTATGAAAATGGAGATGTTTTTGAAATTACTTTGCATAATGTAACAGATAGCACAGGAAAATTAACAGATTATACCTATAGAAGTGTATTTAAACAATTCTTTGCAGAAAATAATACAGATGTAACAGATATTCAAGTAGATGCTACAAATGTAAAGATTGTTCCAGGAGGAAGCAAAAAAATAAAAGTAACTTTTGTACCAAATGATTCGGTTCAAATACTTACGTTTACATCTTCTAACGAAAAAGTAGCAAAAGTTAGACAAGATGGATTAATTACAGCAGTAGGAAGTGGAGAAGCAACTATTAGTATTTCTTGTGGAAATATACAAAAACAAGTAAAAGTAACCATACTACCTTTTCAAGATGTCCCAACAGATGCGTGGTATTATGAAGCTTTAAGATATACCTATGAAAAAGGAGTTATTAAAGGAGCAACAGATACACAATTTAAGGCAGATGTAAATATATCTAGGGGAATGTTTGTAACCATTTTATGGAGAATGGTAGGAGAGCCAAAAGTAACAGGAGGAAAGAATTTTCCAGATGTAAAAACTAATGACTATTACTACTATGCTGTAAAATGGGCATCAGCAAAAGGAATTGTTAATGGGTATAACAGTGGAAAATTTGCACCAAATGATGATATAACCAGAGAACAGCTAGCAGTTATTATACAAAACTATTCTCGTTATATGAAGAAAAAAACTTCTCAAACTACTAGTTTAAGCAAATATAAAGATGGTTATCAGGTAACAGGCTATGCACAACCAGCAGTAAAATGGGCAGTAGCAACAGGAGTTATATCAGGAAAAGATAACGGAACAAGACTAGACCCACAAGGAACAGCAACCAGAGCAGAGGCGACAGCTATGATATATAATTACTTCACAAAAGTACGATAAATTAGGTAACAGACAATATTTTGCAATTTTAAGCTTTTTGTGCTATAATAGCTGTATAGAAAAAAGAATTAAAGGAGGCGTTACTATGGGAATTTTAAGTCGTATACGTGATTTTATGAAAGGTTCCAATAATGCTCCAGTAGTACAAGAAGACCCATATGCCAAAACAAAATTAGCTACAGAAATTGTGAATATGGTAGATAAAATAAAAAGAATCAATAGTTTTGATAGTAGTATTTGGAACTATAACAATATAACTACTTATGAATTGCAAAGAAGAAGTCTACAAGAATTACAACAAATGCATTCTACTTTAAATAATAGACTTGCAGAATTATATCAACAAAGGCAAAAGCCAAATCCAACTAGACAATCATTAGAAGAAAGCAAATGGACAGGACAAAAGCCTAGAAATATGACAGAACATGACTTTGATAGATTTCAACGAGAAGAAGATAGATAGAATGCAAAGGGTAGTAAAAAATGAATAACAAAAGTAATAAGGGTAATACAATTGGGTATTACTCTTTTTTGTACTAAAAGTATGTGTAGCATTAAAATAAACAAAAATGTGATAAAATAATAAAAAAAGCTTGCAAAAGTGTGACAAAATGTATAAAAATTTTTTACAAAAGTGTGATTTTACAGAATCCTTAAATAAACTACTTGAAAAAGTAAAATAAATAGTATATGATAAACAAAAAATATGAGGTGACTAAACAAAAAAATGAAAAACGTAAAAATTATTGTAGCAACACATAAACAATATTCCATGCCAGAAGAAAATATGTATATACCATTACATGTGGGAAAAGAAGGAAAACAAGACTTGGGATATGTAGGAGATAATACCGGAGAGCATATATCCCATAAAAATAATTATTATTGTGAATTAACAGGTATGTATTGGGCATGGAAGAATTTAGATGCGGAATATATAGGATTATGTCACTATAGACGTTATTTTACAAAAGCTAAAAAGGTTGCCAAAAAAGAAGAGCAAAAATTCAAGCAGGTACTACATGAAGCAGAAGTTCAAAAAATGTTAGACTATACAGATATTATACTACCAAAAAAGAGAAAATATTATATTGAAAACTTATATGACCACTATAAACATACCTTACATGAAGAACCATTAGCAGAAACAAGAAAAATTATAGAAGAAAAGTATCCTCAATATATAGAAGAATTTGATAAGTTACATAAAAGAACATCAGCACATATGTTTAATATGTTCATTATGAAAAAAGAAATTTTAGACGCCTATTGTACATGGCTTTTTGATATATTATTTGAATTAGAAAAAAGATGTAATCCAGCACAATATGAAGCTTTTCATGCACGATATTTAGGAAGAATTTCTGAATTATTATTAGATGTATGGATTAATCAAAATGAAAAAAATTATGAAGAAGTAAAAGTTATGGATATGCAAAAAGTAAATTGGGTAAAAAAAGGAACTAGTTTTTTACAAGCAAAATTTATAGGAAAAAAATATGATAAAAGTTTTTAAAGGGGAAACATGGAAGAATTAATTAGCGTAGTTTTACCAATATATAATGTAGAAAAATATTTAGATAAATGTATACAAACAGTATGTAATCAAACATATAAAAACCTAGAAATTATATTAGTAGATGATGGTTCACCAGATAATTGTCCTAAAATGTGTGAAGAATATGCAAAACACGATAGTAGAATACAAGTCATTCATAAGAAAAATGGAGGGCTATCAGATGCAAGAAATGCAGGAATAAAAAAAGCTACAGGAAAGTATATAACATTTATAGATTCAGATGACTATGTAGCTTTAGACTATGTAGAGTTTTTATACCAAACTATAAAAAAAGCAAACAGCCAAATGGCAATTGCTGCACATCAAGTTCTTTATGATAGTGGAAAGGTAATAGAAAAAGCAACTCATGAAAATAGTGTATTGACACCTAAAGAGGTATTAGAAAGAATCCTTTATGATGAAGGAATTGATTTATCAGCATGGGGAAAATTGTATGAAACACAATTATTCCAAACGGTTCAATTTCCAAAAGGAAGAGTTTTTGAAGATGCGGCAACTACCTATCGCTTAGTAGATGAATGTACAACTATAGCAGTTCATTCTGAAAGTAAATATTATTATATCATTCGAGGAAATTCAATTACAAATGCCACTTTTTCACCTAAAAAAATGGATTTAGTGCTTTCTACTAGAGAAATGGCAGAATATACAAAGAAAAAATATCCAGAATTAGAAAGTGCAGCAAACAGAAGGCTTATGTATGCTTATTTATCGACATTATCACAATTAGCCAAAAGCAAAGAAAAATTTCCAAAAGAAGAAAAAGAATTAATGACATATATAAAAAAACAGGGAAATGCAGTATTACGAGATAAACGTGCCAAAAAAAGAGACAAACTAGGCATTATATTTGCTAAACTAGGATTTCCAGCATATTGTTTCTTTTGGAAAATGTATTTAAAAATAACGAAAAGAGTATAATGTTATAAATAAAAAACAACAAAAAGATGAAAAAAGATATTGCAAAAAAGAAGAAAGTTTTGTAAAATAAAAATA
>CALXJP010000034.1 GCA_944388655.1 uncultured Clostridia bacterium
TAATAAAAATTGTAGCTTCATTTTTCTTACAAATTGAACATAACATTATATTTTTATTGCTCCTTTTTTATAAAATTACTGCATGTATATCATACATGAAAAAAGCAAAATAGTCAATGGAAAAGGGCAAATATAAACTTACAGTTTAGTCATATAGGCATGACTAAAAATGTAAAAGCTATATTGCTAATATTAGGAAAATATGATATATAAATGGATACTTATGTAAGGAGGCATAAACATGTCAAATGTGTTTGATTTTAAAAAAATAGTAGAAGACTATAAAAAAGAATGAACAAAGTTAATAAAATAAAAAATGGTGGTAAACTTTCTTGCAATCTAAGGTACCACATGATATAATTTTTAGGAGAGAAAAGGAGAAGATTATGAAAAAAAATTATATTTTATATATAGTTATTAGTATAATATGTGTTGTAGCTATTGGTATAGCTGTATATTATCAAATTTTTGTTGCCAGTCAAGAACAAGAATATTTACCAGGAGACTTAACCAATATAACTGATAATGAAAATCCTAGTGATGAACCAGAAATGGATCAAGTAAAAGCAGAATTTAATGAACTATTTAAAAATAATATTAACTTTCAAAAAAATACAGTAACGGGAGTTCAAAAGTTAGACGAAACTAAAGAAATAGTATATACAGCATATGCAATCGACCAAGAACAAGACGGAAAATATGATGTTAATATCAATATACCAGTAGTTAATATACAAGGGGAAACTCCTACAGAATATAATCAAATAACACAACAAGTATTTGCAGATAAAGCAGCAGATGTATTAAATAAGGCAACAGAGTTTACCGTTTATAATGTAGATTACAGTGCATATATTAATGGAAATATATTATCTATAGCAATTAAATCTACTCTAAAAGAAGAACGTAGTGCTCAAAGAATAATAGTACAAACATACAACTATGATTTACAAACAGGAGATTCTATAGAATTAAATGATGTATTAAGTATATATGGAAAAGATCCTGCAGAAGTAAATGAAAAAATTGCACGTGAAGTAGGAAAAGCAGCAGAGCAAGCAGAAGCTTTAGGAGAAGCAGTTAGTCAAACAGGTCAAACCATTTATAAAAGAGATTTAAATAGTGCCATTTATATTACAGACAACGTAAGTAACTTTTTTGTAGGAAAAGATGGGGCAATTTATATTATATATGCATATGGAAACGCAAATGCAACATCAGAATTAGATATTATCAAAGTAGACTAGAGAAGAATCCCTTCTCTAGTTTTAGCTAGAAAAGGAAATAATTATGGGAAAAAATATATTAATTACAGAAAAACCATCAGTTGCTATGGAATTTGCAAAAGTGTTAGGTGCTAATGGAAAAAGAAATAATGGATATATAGAATCAGAAAAATGGGTAATTACTTGGTGTGTTGGACATTTAGTAACCATGAGTTATCCAGAAAAATATGATGAAAAATTTAAATTTTGGAGATTAGATACCTTGCCTTTTATACCTAAAGAATGGAAATATGAAGTAATAGAAAATGTACAAAAACAATTTCATATTATAGAAGATTTATTCAATAGAAAAGATATAGAAACTATATATGTAAGTACTGACTCAGGAAGAGAAGGAGAATATATTTATAGATTAGTAGATCAAATGATAGGGGTTCAGGGAAAAAATAAAAAGCGTGTATGGATAGATTCACAAACAGAAGAAGAAATCAAAAGAGGAATCGAACAAGCAAAAGACTTATCAGAATATGACAGTTTATCAGATAGTGCCTATTTACGTGCCAAAGAAGACTATTTAATAGGAATTAATTTTTCCAGACTATTAACTATTATTTATGGAAGAAGAGCTGCCAGTCAAATTCATGAGGAAAAAATATCTATTTCTGTAGGAAGAGTAATGACTTGTGTTTTAGGAATGGTAGTACAAAGAGAAAGGGAAATTCGTAATTTTGTTAAAACTCCATTTTATAAAATTATAGGCAATTTTGGTCAAGGGGAAGATATACTAAAAGCAGAATGGAAAGTAACGAAGGAATCTAAAATGTGGGAAAGCCCTTTACTATATAACGATACTGGATTTAAGAAAATAGAAGAAGCAAAAAAGTTTATATACTCTTTAAAAGACAAAAAAGCGATTGTAAAAGAAGTAAAAAAGGCAAAGCAAAAAGAGAATGCCCCATTATTATTTAATTTAGCAGAAATACAAAATGAATGTACAAAACGTTTTAAAATCAAACCAGATGAGACTTTAGAAATTATTCAAAACTTATATGAAAATAAATTAGTAACATATCCTAGAACAGATGCAAGAGTATTATCAACAGCAGTAGCAAAAGTTATTTCAAAGAATTTAAATGGTATTGCCAAAGGATATCCAGATGAAGAAGTGCAACAATATATGAAAAAAATGGTTGATGAAAAATATAAAACAAAACTAATCGGTACAAAATATGTAAATGATAGTAAAATTACAGATCATTATGCCATTATTCCAACAGGACAAGGTTACGAAAATTTAAATAAGTTACCAGAAATCCAAAAACAGGTATATAAAATCATAGTAAAAAGATTTTTGGCTATTTTTTATCCACCAGCAGAATATGAAAAAATATCTGTTACGATACTAGTAGAAAATGAGGAATTTTCTACTAGTAGTAAAATATGTAAAAATGAAGGATATTTGCATGTGCTATCCACAACAAAAGCACAAAATGTGGATAAAACACAAGAAAATATAGAAAAAGAAAACAATGTAAATATGTTAAAAAAACTAAAAAAGAATGAAGAAATTCCAGTACAAAATTATGAAACAAAAGAGGCTGAAACTTCTCCGCCTAATAGATATAATTCAGGTTCCATGATACTTGCTATGGAAAATGCAGGAAAATTAATAGAAGAAGAGGAATTAAGAGAACAAATTAAAGGCGCAGGAATAGGAACAAGTGCAACAAGAGCAGAAATTATCAAAAAATTAGAAAAAATTCAATATATAGCTATCAATCCTAAAACACAAATTATCACTCCAACACAAAAAGGAGAAGTAATATACGATATTATACAAAATTCTATGCCAGATATGTTAAATCCAAAATTAACAGCGAGTTGGGAAAAAGGATTGGATATGGTAGCCAAAAAGGAAATTCCTGCAGAAGAATTTATGAAAAAACTAGAAGCATACATATATGCAAAATTTAATAGGTTAATTATAAAAAGGTAATGATATTATTAGAAAAAGGGAAAAATACCACTTTTTTTGTATGAAATTTTAAATTCACCTTTTATGTTAAGAAAACATAAAATATAGCAAAATAAAATCTTAACAAAGAGAGGAATGATAAAGATGTATAGTTATATCATAGAGGGAAACCATTCTTTACAAGGAAGTGTAGAAATATCTGGTTCAAAAAACGCATCTTTGCCTATTATAGCGGCTAGTATTTTAAATAAAACTACAAGTAAGTTATATAACGTTCCAAATATTCAAGATACGAAAATTACATTAGAAATTATGAAATTATTAGGGGCAAAGGTAAAAAAGGCAAATGGAAAAGTACAAATCAATACAAAAGACATAAAAAAAACGCAAATACCAGAAGAACTTATGGGCAAAATGAGATCTACTGTAATTTTAGCAGGAGCAATATTAGGTAGATTTAAAGAAGTAACATTTTCATATCCAGGAGGGTGCGATATTGGAGCAAGACCAATAGACCTACATTTAAAAGCTTTTGAAAAATTAGGAATAAATATTGAGGAAAACTATGGATTTATTAGGTGCAAATGTGATAAAATAATAGGGGCTGATATAGATTTGGATTTCCCTAGTGTGGGAGCAACAGAAAATATTATTTTAGCAACCGTTCTAGCAGAAGGAGTGACAACTATTAGTAATGCTGCTATGGAACCAGAAATAGAAGATTTAGCAAAATTTTTGAATAAAATGGGAGCAAAAATAGAAGGAGCAGGAACAAATTTCATAACCATAACAGGAGTACAGAAATTAAAAGAAGTGAGTTATCAAATAATGCCAGACAGAATAGAAGCAGGAACATTCTTATGCATAGGTGCAGCAACTGCTGGAAATATAGAAATAACGAATGTTAATCCAGAACATTTGGTACCAGCTATACATAAGCTTCAAGAAATGGGCTGTATGATAGAAGAAAAAAAGAATACTGTACAATTAATAGCACCTAAAAGGCTAAAAGCAGTGGATATAAAAACAATGCCATACCCAGGCTTTCCAACAGATTTACAATCTGTATTTGGAGCAACATTATCTATTGCAAAAGGAACTTCTGTAATTGTAGAAAACATTTTTGAAAATCGATATAAATATACTTCTGAACTCAAAAAAATGGGAGCCAAAATTCAAATTGAAGGAAAAATAGCAGTTATCAAAGGAATAAGAAAATTACATAATGCTAAAGTAGAGGCATCAGATTTAAGAGGAGGAGCAGCATTAGTTATAGCAGCGTTAACTACAAAAGGGAAAACGCAAATAGATAAAATAGAATATATTTTAAGAGGATATGAAAATTTTGAACAAAAATTAAGAAAAATAGGTGCAAAAATACAAAAACTGAATTAAATATATACCTATAGAAACACAAACCTACAAAAGGAGGATATAACTCTTGTCCAAAAATAAAGAAAAAAAGAAAGATAAAAAATATGTAAGTCAAATTGTGGTAAAAAAGGGAAAGCATGAACAAGAGAATCAAGAAGGAGTATTTAACTTTGATGAAGAAGTTATTTTAGGAGTTAATACTCCTCCTCAAACAAAAGGAAGTAGTCCTAAGCAATCCACTAAAAGAAATAAAAAGAATAAGAAAAAGAGTAAAAAAGAAACAAAAGAAGTGAATAAAAACATTCCAAAATCAGTACAACAAGAAAGACAAAAAGCAAAAAGAAAAAGAATGCGCATATTTAAAATCATAAAAATAATCATTTTAATAGCTATATTTATTGCATTGTTATGTGTTTTTTTACTTTCTCCTGTATTTGATGTAAAAAATATAGAAGTATCAGGAAATGAAAAATTAACTGTAGAACAAATTATTAGTCTATCTGGAATTAAAAAAGGGGAAAACACATTCCAATTTAGTGCAAGAGAAGCAAAAGAAAAAATAAAAGAAAATGCATATGTACAAACAGTAAAAGTAGAAAGAAAGTTGCCATCAGGAGTACAAATTAGTATTCAAGAAAGAACCCCTGCATTTCTGATGGAATATGGAAACAGTTATATATACTTAGATAGTCAAGGGTATATATTAGAAATTGCTACAGAAAAATTAGAACTACCAATAATACAAGGTGTTGTGACACCAGAGGAAAAATTAGTGACAGGTGGAAGATTAGAAAAAGAAGATTTGGAAAAATTAAACGTGGTATTAGAAATTATCAAGTCTGCAGACGCTAATGGAATATTAGATCAACTAACCAAAATGGATATATCAGATGAGCAAGACTATAAAATGATTTTAAATGATGGACAAGTAACCGCTCATTTGGGAGATTGCTCTATAATAGGAACAAGAATGTTATATGTAAAAGCTATTTTAGAAGATAATTTGGGAATTGCAGGAGAAATTTTTGTGAATATGGATTTAAATACAGAAAATCCTTTTTTTAGAAAAAAAGTTTAAAAATATATGATAGGAAGTGAAAACATGAAAAAATGGAAAATAGCCTGTATAATAGGTCTTACTTGTATTTTATTAACAGTTGCTATTTGTGTACAATTAAATACGATGAAAGAAGCTAACTCAACGGTATCTTCAGACTATGCAGAGAATAATTTACGAGATGAAGTATTAAAAGCAAAGCAAAAATATGATGAAACAGTTAATCAATTAGATCAAAAAGAAAAAGAATTAGCAAAAGTAAGAGAAGAGGCTACTAAAGATAGCGAATCTGCTTCACAAAAGGAGGCTCAAATTAAACAGAATAACAATTTAATTGGAGTAACTGATTTAGAAGGAGAGGGAATAGAAATTTTAGTACAAGATGATCCCAATGTTAGCACAGAAACAATAGGAGCTTTAGATTCTATTGAGAATCATATTGTACATGATGGTGATTTAAGGTGGATAGTAAATGTATTAAATAATGCTGGAGCAGAAGCAATAGCAATTAATGGACAAAGAATTGTTAATTCTACAGCAATTACCTGTGTAGGAAATGTAATAAAAATCAATGATGTAAAAGTAGCTTCTCCTTTTACTATTCAAGCAATTGGATATCAAGCAAGCTTGATGGGAATTGATATGCCAGGAGGTTATATTGACTATATGAGAGATTGGGGAGTTGTAGTGAATATTAAAAAAGTAAATAAAATAAAAATTGAAAAATATACAGGAGCATTACAATCCAAATATATGCAAATTGCAAATTAGAAAGGAGAGTATACGTTGAAAAAAGAAAAAAATGTAGTCATTATATCGATTATGCTAGTGTGCATAATATTAACAGCAGTTATATTAGTACAATTTAAAGCTGTAGAAGAAACAGATATTACAGGAATCAAAACAGCGCAAGAAAGTGAATTAAAAACTATGCTTTCTAGTTGGAAAACAAAATATGAGGAAACAGCAGAAAAACTAGCGGAAACAGAACAAAAAATTCAAGAGTATGAAGATAAAATGTTATCAGATGAAGAGGCAGAAGAATTGTTAGATGAAGAACTAATGCAAACCAATATGCTAGCTGGAAAAACAGATGTATCTGGACAAGGTATTATTGTAACATTAGCCGATAACAATGAAAAAGAAATTGTATCAGATGATTTAATAAGATTAGTGAATGAATTGCGCTTAGCTGGAGCAGAAGCTATTTCAATTAATGATAAACGCGTATTAAATACCACTGAAATTGTTGATGTAAATAGTAATATTTTAGTTAACACTGAAAGAGTAGCAACGCCATATGTAGTAAAAGCTATTGGAAATCAAACTTATTTATCTAGTGCTTTAAGTTTAAAAAATAGTGGATTTATAGATATTTGTACAAATGAAGGAAAAACAGTAGAAATGAAGCAAGAAAGCAATGTAAAAATATTAGCTTACAATGGAGATAGACAAATGAAATATGCTAAGGAGGCTGAAGAAGAATGATGATAGTCATAGCAATTATTATAGGATGTGTTGTAGGAGCACTTATTGGATTAAATATTCCTACTATACCATATACATATTCTAGTTATTTAGCAATAGCCATTATTGCTGCATTAGATTCTGTATTTGGAGCAATTACTTCTATATTAAATGGAAAATTTGATTTAAAAATTTTCTTATCAGGTTTTTTTGTGAATGCAATTTTAGCCATAGCTTTAACTTATTTAGGTCAAAAATTAAATGTGGACATATATCTTGCAGCAGTAGTGGTATTTGTAGGAAGAATGTTCAACAATTTAGGCACAATTCGTAGATATTATGTAGAGAAAATATCGAATAAAAAGATATTTGCAAAAGCAGAGCAAATTATAAAAAAGGCTAAAAAAGAAGAAAAACAATAGTTACCATTTGAGACACATGTTTGTAAGTTAAACTATCTATAAAACTAAGGATGTTAATTGAATAAAACAATAGGATAAAATATAAAAAAATACTTGAAAAATCAATAGAAAAATGTTATATATTTACATTAACCGACAAAAAAAGACAATGTTACAAAAAGATTACAAAAAGATTACGAAATTATAACAAATCTATTGACTTTTTTTGTGAAATATAATATTCTTATACAAGTAAAAAGAACGGTAAATTGGAGGAGTTAATCTTGGCAATAGGAGATATAATTGTAGGAATTGACATTGGCACTTCTAAAGTAAGTTTAGTAGTCGGAGAAGTGAATAATTTTAATCAAATAGAAGTTATATGTAATACAAGTTATAAATGCAATGGAATCAAAAAATGTAAAATTATTGACGAAGAGGAAATTGCTTTAGCTATTTCAAAAGTAATACAAGAAGCAGAAGCAGAAACAGAACTAAAAATTAACTCTGCCTATGTAACCATACCGGGAAAATATATAACTATTGTACAAAACAGTATTACAAAGGAATGTAAAGATAAATATGCGGGAATTTCATCAAAAGATGTAACATCAGCAATTATGCAAGTAAAAGATGTAGAAGTTCCTGAAGGAAAAACAATGATTGATATTATTACAGATAAATTTTTGCTAGAAGATGGAAGAATAGTACAAGATCCAATAGGTAATTTAAGTGCAGGGTTTACGCTAGTTGCACAAGTTATTTTAGCAGAAAGAGATTATGTAAGGCAATTAACGAGTATTTTCAAAAAAGCAGGATTAGAGATAGATGGCATTGTGCCAACTAGCTTAGCAGAACGAAATTTAATGCTAGATACTAACGAATTATCAGATAATGTTATGCTTTTAGATATAGGGGCAGGAAATACAGAAATAGGAGTTTTTGAAGGAAATGGATTCATTTTTACAGATACAATTCCTTTAGGAGGAAATAGCATAACATCAGATATTTCTCTAGTACTTAATATTTCAGAAGAGGAAGCAGAAAGATTAAAAAGACAATATGGTTTAGCAATGAAATCTTACATAGATAATGATAATGAAATTATATTAAATACTTATAAAGGTGAAGCGAAAACAACAGCAATAAAAAGTTCGGAACTAATAGAAATCATAGAAGCAAGAATAGAAGAAATTTTTTCATTAGTTAATAAAGATGTTACTACAGCAGGGCTTAAACAAAGAATTAATACGGTTATTTTAACAGGACAAGGGATTACCAATATCAGCAAAAGTGATGTAGCTGGAAAAGTAATATTAAATATTCCTGTAAAAATATCAACAGGAAGGCTAATTAGTACTGTGAGACCTGAATTTAGAACAGCATATTCTCTAGTACGCTATATTGCCGGAAGACCTTTTGCCAAAAGAGTATCGAGTAATATAGATGCTAATTCTCAAGAAAGCTTTTTCAAAACGATACTAGAAAGAATTAAAGAATTTTTTTATTCATAAACACAAGAAAAGAATAAATAGCAAATAAAATAAGGAGGAAACAAAAATGTTAATGGATGGTACAGGAGTAGACGAAAATGCAGTTTTAGATGGAACTGCCACGATTAAAGTCATTGGTGTAGGAGGAGCAGGAAATAATGCAGTTAACAGAATGGTAGATTCAGGAATCAGAGGAGTAGACTTCATAGCTGTTAATACAGATAGACAAGCATTGCTTTTATCAAAAGCTTCTACAAGAATTCAAATTGGAGAAAAAATTACAAGAGGATTAGGAGCAGGAGCTAATCCAGATATTGGAGCTCAAGCAGCAGAAGAAAGTAAAGCAGAAATTCAAGAAGCATTACGCGGAGCAGATATGGTATTTGTTACAGCTGGTATGGGAGGAGGAACCGGTACAGGTGCAGCTCCTATAGTAGCAGCTTGTGCAAAAGAAATGGGAATTTTAACCATTGGTGTAGTAACAAAACCATTTACCTTTGAAGGAAAAAAGCGTTTATCACAAGCCGATAGAGGAGTAGAAAGCCTTAAAGGTAAAGTAGATACATTAGTAGTAATTCCTAATGACAAATTATTACAAGTTATAGATAGAAAAACAACAATGGTAGAAGCTTTTAAAATGGCAGATGATGTGCTAAGACAAGGTGTACAAGGTATATCAGATTTAATTGCTATTCCAGGATTAGTTAACTTAGACTTTGCTGACGTAAAAACCATTATGTTAAATACAGGAATGGCACATATGGGAATAGGAAGAGCTTCAGGAGAAAATAGAGCAGAAGATGCTGCAAAACAAGCTGTACAAAGTCCATTATTAGAAACATCTATAGAAGGGGCAAGAGGAGTAATCATCAATATTACAGGAGGACAAAACTTAGGTTTACACGAAGTAAATACAGCCGCAGAATTGGTACAAAGAAGTGTTGATCCAGAAGCAAACATTATATTCGGTGCCGTAATTGATGAAAGCCTAGATGAAGATATTATTATAACCGTTATTGCAACAGGTTTTGAAAAAACAGGAGAAGGATTAAATGGCAATAGTGCAGCAAGCATTATAGACAAAGCATGGGGAGAAAAAATTAATTCAATTCCAGCACCAGTAGATAATGGAAATTCTGCTAATGACTTAGATATACCATCATTTTTAAGAAATAAAAAAGGAAAAATATAATAAAAAATCAAAAAACATAAAAACAAAAAAGAAATAATCTGAAAATGTAGATTATTTCTTTTTTTCGCGTCTAAGAAATGACAAAAAATCAATACAAAAAGTAGTAGAATAAAAAAACAAAAAAATAGAAGGAAGAAAATGATGACAATCTATTTAGATGTTGTATTACTTGAAAACTTATGCATGAATTATATTATTTTATTTGCAACTAACTATATTTTAAAAATGAAAGCACATCATGTTAGATTTATGCTATCTGCTCTATTAGGAGCTATATATGCCATTGTGTCATATATGAATATTTTGCCAATATATTCTTATTGGATAACTAAAATTATTGTATCTGTTATTATGGTATATATAGCGTATTATCCGAAAAATGGAAAACAATTATTAAAACAAACTATGTTATTTTATTTAATTTCTTTTGTTTTTGGGGGATGTGCATTTGCATTATTATATATTGTAAAACCTCAAGAAATATGGTTTCAAAATGGTGTATTCATAGGAACATATCCAATAAAAATTACTATTTTAGGGGCAATTTTAGGTTTTACGATCAGTAGTATTACTTTTAGCTTAATTAAAAAAAGGTTAACGAAAAAAGATATGTTTTGTAAAATCAGTATTTTTATAGAAGGAAAAGAAAGCAATTTAAAAGCCATGATAGATACAGGTAATATTTTAAAAGAGCCTATTACGCAAATACCAGTTATTATTGTAGAAAAAAGAGCGCTTTCTCATATTCTTTCACCAAAAATATTAGAACATATAGATGAAATTTTAGGAGGTGATGCCGACAATATTGAGCCAAAATATGCAACAAGATTAAGAATTATACCTTTTTCATCTGTAGGAAAGGAAAACGGAATATTATTAGGTATAAAGCCAGATAAGGTAGTGGTTACTACAGATGAAACTGAAGAAACAATTAGGCAAGTAATCATTGGAATATATACAAAAGAATTAAGCAAAAGAAGAGAATATTCAGCTCTATTAGGGTTAGATATTTTTGAAAGGAGTAAAGATGAACATGAATTTTCTGAAACGATTGGTAGATAATATTGGCACAATTTATGCCAAAATTATGAATAATGAAACTGAACAAATAGAAAACTTACCAATTTTTTATGTGGGAGGAAATAGTAGTCTGCCACCACCACTATCACCAGAAGAGGAAGAAGAATTGATTTCGAAATTAGAAACAGGTACAAAAGAAGTAAAACAAACCTTAGTAGAAAGAAACTTAAGGTTAGTAGTATATATTGCTAAAAAATTTGAAAATACAGGAGTAGGTTTAGAAGATTTAGTATCTATTGGAGCAATTGGACTCATGAAAGCAATAAATACATTTAATGTAGAGAAAAAAATTAAACTAGCCACATATGCTTCTAGGTGTATTGAAAATGAAATACTAATGTACTTAAGAAGAAGCAATAAAATAAAAGGAGAAATATCTATAGATGAACCATTAAATCAAGATGGAGATGGAAACGAGCTTTTACTATCAGATATTTTGGGAACAGACCCAGACATTACTTCTAGAAGAATAGAAGATGAAGTAGATAAAAGTTTGTTAAAATCTTCTATTGAAAAATTAAATAGTAGGGAAAGAAATATCATGGAATTGAGGTTTGGATTCATTAGTGGAAATGAAAAAACACAAAAAGAAGTAGCAGACATGTTGGGCATTTCCCAAAGTTACATATCTAGATTAGAAAAAAAGATTATTAATAAAATGAAAAAAGACATTATGAGCAAAACTGGTTAATAAACAGGTGCTAAAAAGCACCTGTTTATATGTCTACCAAAATAATTTCTTCCCCAATACACTGAATTTGCTCCCAAGGAATAACAATATCATTACTATTAGAAAACATACTCATTAATTTGTGGGTACCTGGTACAATAATAGAAGTGATTTTACCAGTCTCTAAATCAGCACATACATCTTGGACAAAACCTAGTCTTCTTCCATCTTTTATATTAATTACTTCTTTATGTTTAAAATCTAACCCTTTTTGTCCCATTCTATACCTCCTAGATTTCTTCTATATATAGTATATGAGGGAACAATATTTTTTTGCGTGATTTTTTATTATTTATAAATTCTCTTAATATGATTGATAGCAATTTTTTCTAATCTGGAAACTTGAGCTTGAGAAATACCAATTTCATTAGCAACTTCCACTTGTGTTCTTCCTTCAAAAAATCTTTTGTTTACAATCATTTTTTCTTTATTATTTAATTTTTTCATAGCTTCTGCGATAGTTAAATTTTCCGCCCACATATCATCCGTATTCGCCTTATCTTTTACTTGATCTTGTAAATATAAACTTTCATTTCCTTCTCCATATACAGGTTCTTGTAAAGAAACAGGACTTTGAATGGCGTCTAAACTCATAATAATTTCTTCTTTATCTACGTGTAATTCTTTAGCTATTTCTTCTATACTTGCTTCTTTTTGTGTTTCCTTCCAAACTCTATCTTTGATACTGATAGCTTTATAAGCCAAATCACGTACAGAGCGACTTACTCGAATAGGATTATTATCTCTTAAATATCTTCTAATTTCTCCTATTATCATAGGAACGGCATAAGTAGAAAATTGGACATTTTGAGTCATATCGAAATTATCAATTGACTTCATTAAACCAATACAACCTACTTGAAATAAATCATCAGGATTTTCGCCTTTTCCATAGAAGCGTTTCATAACGCTTAGTACTAATCTTAAATTTCCATAAATAAATTTTTCTCTTGCAAGCATATCGCCTTGTTTGATTTTTTGTAATAGTTCGTTTTTCTCTTCGTTTGTTAAGATGGGTAATTTGGCAGTATTAACTCCACAGAGTTCCACCTTATTTAGCAAACAAAAAACCTCCTTTATTGATAAATCCAAAATTAGTATTTCCTAAGATAGTAATTTTATTCATTCATAAGAAAATGTTAGGAAAAAATTACCAAGAAAAAAACGTAAAAAAAGCGAAAAAAAGTGTTGACAATTTTCGAAAGGCATGGTAATATAAATATGTACTGAAGAACAGATAAAAATAAACACGAAATTAGTAAAAGAAAAAACAACGAAAAAGGCTAAAAAGACAGCAAATACTAGTTTTTTATTTTGCACTTTTTTAGAGCGAGAAATAAAATAAAAAAAGTTATAAAAAAGTGTTGACAACTGAAATAAAATATAGTACAATAACAGACGTCACCAAAAATAGAAAAGTGACATAAAGTACATTGAAAAGTAAACAATATCCTTTGAAGAAACCAAAAGCGGTAGTAGAAGTACTACCAAAAGAAAAAAGAAAAAAATGAGCTAAGAACTCGAAAACAGTTTATACCAGTTTCGAAAGAAACGAGATATAAAACCAATAACAAGAGAGTTTGATCCTGGCTCAGGATAAACGCTGGCGGCGCACATAAGACATGCAAGTCGAACGGAAGTCGTTTAAAATGGAA
>CALXJP010000035.1 GCA_944388655.1 uncultured Clostridia bacterium
CAATGGAATGATATGTGCATCAGAACAAGCTGTTTTAGTTGATAAAGATATTTATCAAGAATTTGAAGAATTAATGAGAAAAGCAGGATGTTATTTTGTAAGCCCAGAAGAAAAACAAAAATTACAAGATAGTATGTTTGAATATAGAGATGATGTAGGATACAAATTAAAATCTCACGTACCGGGACAATCACCATATAAAATAGCTAAAGATGCAGGTTTTTTTGTTCCAGAAGATACAAAAGTATTAGTAGTATATGAAGAAGGAATAGGAAGAGATTATCCATTTTCAAAAGAAAAACTCAGCCCAGTACTTACTTATTATATAGTAGAAAATGAAGATGAAGGAATAGAAAAAGCTGAAAAATTGTTAGAATTTGGAGGACTTGGACATTCAGCAGTTATACACTCAGAAAACAAAGAAACAATACTTAAATTTTCTAATACAATGAAAGCAGGTAGAATTATTGTAAATTCACCTTCAACACATGGAGCAATTGGAGATATTTATAATACAAATATGCCATCATTAACTTTAGGATGTGGCTCATTTGGTGGAAACTCAACAACTGCAAATGTGTCTTCAGTGAATCTTATAAATATAAAAAGAACAAGTAAGAGGAGGGTTAATATGCAATGGTTTAAAATACCTGAAAAAATATATTTTGAAGCAGGTTCTATAGGGTATTTAGAGAAAATGCCTGATATAGAAAGAGCTTTTATTGTAACAGATGAGTCAATGATAAAATTGGGATATGTAGATAAGATTTTATATCATTTAAGAAAAAGAGAACACTATGTACACTCAGAAATATTTTCTGATGTAGAGTCAGACCCATCTTTTGATACTATAAAAAAAGGTGTGGAAGCAATGGAACGTTTTAGACCTGATGTAATTATAGCTTTAGGTGGAGGAAGCCCAATAGATGCAGCAAAAGGTATGTGGTTATTTTATGAGCATCCAGATGCAGATCCAGAAGGATTAAAATTAAAATTTATGGATATTAGAAAACGTACTTATAAATTTCCAAAACTAGGAACAAAATGTAAAATGGTAGCAATACCAACAACATCAGGAACAGGTTCAGAAGTTACATCATTTGCTGTTATAACAGATAAGAAACAAAATAAAAAATATCCTCTTGCTGACTATGAATTAACTCCAGATGTTGCAATAGTGGACCCAGACTTAGTAATGAGCCTTCCTAAAACAGTTACGGCAGATACTGGAATGGACGTTTTAACACACGCGATAGAAGCTTATGTATCAAATATGGCATCAGACTATACAGATGGTTTATCAGAAAAAGCAACAGAATTAGTACTTAAGTACTTAGAAAGAGCATATGATAATGGAGATGACAAAGAGGCAAGAGAGAAAATGCATAATGCAAGTACAATTGCAGGTATGTCATTTACAAATGCATTTTTAGGAATAAATCACTCATTAGCACATAAATTAGGTGCAGAATTTCATATGGCACATGGTAGAATAAACGCTATACTTTTACCATATGTAATTAGATATAATAGTAGTAAACCTACAAAATTTGTATCATTCCCTAAATATGAATATTTTATAGCAGATGAAAAATACTATGAATTAGCTAAAAAAGTTGGGTTAAAAGCAGAAACAAAAGAAGAGGGAATTAATAGTTTAATAGAGAAAATAAAAGAGTTAAATGAGCATATGGGTATTCCAAAATCTTTTAAAGAAGCTGGAATTGATGAACAAGAATTCTTATCAAAAGTTGATATGCTTGCAGATAGAGCTTTTGAAGACCAATGTACTACAGCTAATCCAAGATTACCTTTAGTTACAGAATTAAAACAAATATTGTTAGATAGCTATTATGGTAAGGAATATGAGTAATCAAAACTTGAAAAAAAGTTAAATTTGAGGTATAATATAAGTATGACCAAATGGTCTTATGTAGAAAAGCTTTGTCAATCTTAAGGAGGATACTATGACGAAGCGGGTAGAGCAGGTTGAGGACACTCAGGTCATTTTTGACGGTGGTGTTGTCATCAGCTACCAAAGTTTGAGGGCCCTTTCTGAGTATGCTATGAAGCAAAGCTCCAAGTGTGAAGAGGATGTTATCCATAACGATGTTAGTGACGAACCGCTTAAGTTTTGGACGCAGGTTGTGAGGTCGAAGACTAATCTGCAAAAGAGCGTCTTTAAAGAGAAGGGGTCGCAAGACAAGACCTTAAATGTAAGGAAAGAAGGCGGATACTACTATACCACCGATAAGGATGGTAGTGTTAGGAATGCCACCAAAGATGAAGTTGTCATCTACCTTGCGTTTATGGTTGGGGAAAATCGCGATACTGTGGAAGAGGCAAGCAAAGAGCTTAGTGCTTTCTAGCCAAAACCACAAACCTGCGGTTTTCCAAAAAATGATAGAGGAGCCTTTCGGGGCTCCTCTATCACCTAAACAAAAGAATGAGTTTTTAAATGAAAAGCTTTTGCTGTAAAAGGTATTACACTTTACGACAAAAATAGCCTATCACACAACATCATCTTACTACATAATAAGTTATTTGTAAATACTTTATTGAAAATTTTTTAAAATTTTTTAAATTTTTTTTAAAATTCACAATTTTTTGGTGTTCTAGGGAATGGTATAACATCACGAATGTTTTGCATACCAGTTAGGTACATAATAGCTCTTTCAAAGCCTAAACCAAATCCAGAATGAACACAACTTCCATATTTTCTTAAATCTAAATACCAATCATAATTTTCAACTGGCATATCTAATTCTTTCATTCTAGTAAGTAATTTGTCATAATCTTCTTCTCTTTGACTACCACCTATAATTTCACCAATACCTGGAACTAAAAGGTCGGCAGCTGCAACGGTTTTTCCATCAGGGTTTTGTTTCATATAAAATGCTTTTATATCTTTAGGATAGTCTTTAACAAAAACAGGTTTTTTATAAATTTTTTCACATAAATATCTTTCGTGTTCTGTTTGAAGGTCAACACCCCAAGAAACTTTATATTCAAATTCATCATTATGTTTTTCTAATTCTTTTATAGCATCTGTATAACTTACTCTTGCAAAATCAGAATTTATTACATTATTTAATCTATCTAATAATCCTTTATCTATAAAACTATTAAAAAATTCCATTTCTTCAGGGCAATTGTCTAAAACATATTTAAAAGTATATTTTATCATATCTTCTGCTAAATCCATATCATCATCAAGGTCAGCAAAACAAATCTCAGGTTCAATCATCCAAAATTCAGCTGCGTGTTTTACAGTGTTTGAATTTTC
>CALXJP010000036.1 GCA_944388655.1 uncultured Clostridia bacterium
AAAAGACCTTCCATTGTCTGAAAAGTCTTTTGTTATTAATTTATTTCACTAAATGCATTGTATCTCTTGCAATAACTAATTCTTCGTTAGTAGGAATTAATAAAATCTTAATTTTTGAAGTAGGTGCAGATAAATCTATTTGTTCTCCTTTTACTTCATTCTTTTCTGATGAAATTTCTACTCCCATAAATTTTAATTTATTACAAATTGCTTCTCTTATGCGGAATTGATTTTCTCCTATACCTCCGGTAAATACAATCGCATCTAATCCTTCCATTTCTGCTGCGTATCTTGCTATAAATTGAGCAACTGTAGATACAAATTTTTGAATAGCTACTTTTGCTTTTGCATTTCCTTCATAAGATGCTGCTTCAATTGTTCTAAAATCTGGTGGTAATGCGGAAATAGCTGTTAACCCAGATTGCTTATTTAAAATATTTTCCATTGCATCTGGTGTTAAGTTTTCGTTTTTCATTATGGCTGTTACTACAGATGGATCTAAGTCTCCTGAACGAGTTACCATAGTAATTCCTCCTAAAGGAGTTAATCCCATAGAAGTGTCTATACTTTTTCCCCCATCTACTGCACAAATACTTGCTCCTTGTCCTAAGTGACAAGTAACTATTTTTAATGTTTGGATATCTTGATGCATCATTTCTGCTGCAAGTTGAGAAACAAATTGATGTGAAGTTCCATGTGCACCATATTTACGAATGCCATATTTAGTATAATATTCATAAGGAATAGGATACAAATAGTTTTCTTTTGGCATGGTTTGATGAAATGCTGTATCAAAAGTAGCTACCATAGGAACTCCTGGCATTTCTGCTTGGCATGCTTTAATTCCTAATATTGCAGCTGGATTATGTAATGGTGCAAGCTTACTACATTCTTCAATTCCTTCAATAACTTTTTCATCTATTAGAACAGATTTATCAAATAATTCTCCTCCTGCTACAATTCTATGTCCTACTGCATCAATTTCAGATAAATCTTGAATTGCTTGATGTTCTGGATTTAAAAGCTCTCTCATAATTATTTTTAATGCTTCTTCATGATTTAAAGCTACTTCCTGATACACATACTTTTCTCCTGCAATTTTATGAGTCAAAAAAGATTCTTTTTCTCCAATTCTTTCAAAGTTTCCTTTAGCAACAACACTTTCATCTGTCATATCAATTAATTGATATTTTAAAGAAGAGCTTCCGCAATTTAAAATTAATATTTTCATTTTCTCATATCCTTCCTATTTAATTAAATTCATCGTTTCACGGGCTATCATTAATTCCTCATTAGTAGGAATTACCCAAACCTTTACTTTAGAATTTGGTGTAGAAATGTCTATTTCTTTATCTTTTGTTGCATCATTTTTTTCTTTGTCTAATTCTACTCCCATAAAGCCTAAATAATTACATACATCTTCTCTTGTAATAGGTCCTTTTTCTCCCACTCCGGCTGTGAATACTATAACATCTACACCATTCATAGTTACCGCATATTTTCCAATATATTGAGCAATAATGTAATCATATTCTTTCAAAGAAGATATAGCTCTTTCATCGCCTTGAGCAATGGCTCTTTCTACATCTCTGTTATCTACTGAAATACCAGATAATGCTAAAAGTCCCGATTCTTTATTTAAAATATGTTCCATTTGTGCAGGGTTTAAATTTTCCTTTTCCATAATATAGGTTACAACAGATGGATCTAGGTCTCCCGAACGGCTTCCCATAGCAACTCCACCTAAAGGAGTTAATCCCATAGAAGTATCTACACTTTTTCCACCTTGAATGGCACAAATACTTGCTCCTTGTCCTATATGGCAACTAATAATTTTTAAATCTTCTATTGGTTTTCCCATTAACTGTGCTACTCGTTGAGAAACAAATTGATGTGAAGTTCCATGTGCGCCATATTTACGAATGCCGTATTTTTCATAATAACGATAAGGAATTGGGTATAAATAATGTTCTTTTGGCATAGTTTGATGAAATGCTGTATCAAATACTGCTACATTTGGTTTTCCTGGCAAATATTTTTCTGTTGCTTGAATTCCCTGTAAATGTGCAGGATTATGAAGAGGTGCAAAAGTAATAGCTTCTTCAATTCCTTTTTTTACTTCTTCTGTAATAATTGTTGAACTTTTAAATTTTTCTCCTCCATGCACTACTCTATGACCAATAGCACTAATTTCATCTAAACTTTGTATAACTGCATATTTAGGATTTGTAAATTCTTTTAAAACAAATTTGATAGCATCTCCATGGTCTCTAGCAATAACATCATAGCGATATTTTTCACCATTTACTTTGTGCGTAACAAAAGAATCATAATTTCCAATTCTTTCAAAATATCCTTTTGCCATTACCTGTTCTGTTTCCATATTAATTAACTGATATTTTAAAGAAGAACTTCCACAATTTAAAACTAATATTTTCATACTTAATTTTCCCTTTCTTTTAATTTTGTAATCCGTGCTTGTACAGCCGTTATAGCAATTACCCCAGCAATATCTTCTGCTGAACATCCTCTGGATAAATCATTTACTGGTTTGGCGATTCCTTGACAAAGTGGTCCATATGCCTCTGCTCTTCCTAAACGTTGCACTAATTTATATCCGATATTTCCTGCATCTAAATCTGGAAAAATTAAAACATTGGCTTTTCCTTCAATTGGGCTTCCTTTAGCTTTTCTTTGTGCAATTTCTGGAATAATAGCTGCATCTAATTGTAATTCTCCATCAAATACAAAGTCTGGATTCTTTTCTTTTAAAATGTTGGTTGCTTCTACTACCTTATCTGTTAAGGGAGAGTGTGCACTGCCATATGTAGAATAGGATAACATAGCTACTCTTGGTTTACTTCCTATTAATTGTTCGAATGATTTGGCAGAAGAAATCGCAATTTCTGATAAAGCTTCCGCATCAGGATATTCATTTAAACCACAATCTCCAAATATAAAAGTTCCTCTTTCCCCTAAATTCTTTTCTTGTGTTACCATAACAAAGAAAGCAGAAACTAGTTTAGTACCCGGTGCTGTTTTTAATATTTGCAATGCCGGACGCAAAGTATTGCTAGTAGAATGACATGCTCCAGAAACTAAACCATCACATTCTCCTTCTTTTAACATCATGGTTGCAAAATAGATATTATCTTGTAATAGTTCTTTTGCTTTTTCTAAAGTCATTCCTTTTTGCTTACGTAATTCATACAATTTTTGAGCATATTGACTAAACTTTTCTGATGTATTAGGGTTTACAATAGAAATATCTGTTAAATCAATAGCATTTTCTTTGGCAAGCATGCATACTTTTTCTTCCTCTCCCACAATGATTACATCTGCATATTTTTCTTTTTTAACTATGGAAGCTGCTTGCAAAACTCTTACATCTTCTCCTTCCGGTAATACAATAGTTTTAATGTCTTGTTTGGCTCTATTTTTTACTTCTTCAATAAATGTCATTTTTCGCCCTCCTTTTTGATAGATTCATTATATATGTAAATTGTAAAAAGTACAAGATATTTTATGTTTTTTCTTTACGAATATGAATTCTAGTGTTGTTTTATCAATAAGTGAATATCCATAAAACAATGTATTTAATTAGAATAAGGGAGTATATAAACTACCCCCTTTTTCAGTATGAATTATTGCATAGAAAGAATTGTTAATAATTTTTTTGTTTCAGAATAAAATTCCTCTGTAACTTTTTCAATAAAAATAGGATAGTTATAGAAAATTCTTTGCTCTAGTGGTACATTTTCTCTTATTTTTAAGTACTTACGTTCAAAGTCTTTTCCTATAGCTAAAACTACTATATTGTTTCTTACATCTTCTTCTGATACAATTTGGTTTGCATCAAAAAATCCTTTACCGGTTACTTCATACATCATTTTGAAAAATTGTGTTTTTACACTGATATACCGGTAATATTCCTGTTTCTCTTTTCTTCTTTTGGCAAGAATATTGTTAAAAATATCCCTTTCCTCTGGCGAAGTTGCCTCTTCTTTTTGTCTAACAGTATTGCTTAGTAGTATAGCAATACTCCTTATAGCTAAAGGTGGCACAAACACTAATTTTTCCCACTCATTTTGCAAATACACCTGCAAAGCATTTTTATCATATTCTCCATTTGTCCATTGCTGTGCAAATGGATAGTTTGTCATTTCTTTAGCAAAAATCAGTGTACTTAAAGATGTTCCATAGTGTTTATGAAGAATTTCTTCTTCAAAACTTTGGCCTATTTGAAGTAATAAAGAAAGGTCTGATTCCTCGCCAAAATTAAAATCTACAAATCCTCTTCCTAAACAACTCAATGACCGATATGCTGCTACTTGTGCACCCAAACAAAGGTAGAGTGCATTTTTTTCTTCTGGCTTCATGCAACTACCAAATAAAAGCCGCATTTCGAATATCATTTTTCTCCATTCTCGCTGAAACGTATCCATACTGTTTTCCTCCTTGTTATTTAACAAACGTTGCTTGGTTTACTGGTTACACAGGCATTATACTATATTTTTTATGTAAATACAAGTAATATCGTTGATTATCTTAAGTATTTATGGTACACTGTTACCATTAACATATTAATATGGGAGGGTTTATGAATTTACAATATATAGCTGATTCATCTCATCTTGGTACAGTAAAGGATATTTTGCAAAAAAAATTACATATTTCCCATCGTTTGCTAACTACGTTAAAAAGAGTAAATGGAATTTATAAAAATGATAAGCCTTGTTTGGTTAATGATGTTGTAACTTTCGGTGATAAAATTACTGTTTTTTTAGATTATGCAGAAGATTCTCATAATATTGTTCCTATTCCTATGCATCTTTCTATTCTTTATGAAGATGCATGCTATATAGTCATCAATAAACCAAGTGGAATTCCTGTTCATCCTTCACATTTGCATTATACAGATAGTCTATCTAATGGACTTTGTTATTACTTTCAATCTCAGAATTTGCACAAAAAAATACGCCCAGTAAATCGTATTGATAAAGATACTTCTGGGATTGTGATTTTTGCTAAAAATGCTTATATCCAAGAATGTTTAATAGAACAAATGAAACATCATGTTTTCGAAAAAACATATATTGCGATTTGCGAAGGCATTTTAGAAGGAGAAGGAGTTATTAATGCTCCTATAGCTCGAAAAGAAAATAGTATTATGGAAAGATGTATTGATAATAAGGGAGAGATTGCCATAACGCACTATCAAAGTTTAAAGGCTTTCCCTGAAAAAAATTATTCTGTTATTAAGTGCCAACTAGAAACTGGTCGAACACACCAAATTCGTGTCCATATGAAATACATTGGTCATCCCCTACTGGGTGATACATTATATTCTCATTCTTCTCCTTTCATTGCTAGGCAAGCTTTGCATAGTTATCAAGTAACATTTAGGCATCCTGTTACACAAGAACAAGTTACGTATACTGCTCCTCTACCAGAAGATATGAAAAAAATAAGTCAGCAAAATTAAATTTCGTCTGACTTATTTTTTATAAGCAAATCTATAAGCCGGGTTCTGTCGTGAATAGTCATTTATCTAGTCCATATATTGCTATATGGCTCAAGCCACCAAATCAAGAAGATGACGAGCAGTCTTAGCCCTCTTTTCTCGGTGTTGCTCCTGATGGGGTTTACACAAGACCAAATATGTCACCATATTTGCGGTAAGCTCTTACCTCACCTTTTCACCCTTACCTTACTATGTAAGGCGGTTATTTTCTGTTGCACTTTCCTTAAGGTTTCCCTCACTAGACGTTATCTAGCATCATTGCTCTGTGGAGCCCGGACTTTCCTCGTACGCTGCTTTTCAGCCTTGCTATACGCGACTATTCAATTTGCTTACTCTATTTATTCTAAACTCTTTTTCATTTTCTGTCAAGTTATCATTTCTTAAAAATTTTCTTGTTCTATCGTAATAGATTCCACTAAATTTTTATATTTCATAAAATATAACTCTTTATTTTTCTCTTGTATAGTATTTTTAATTTCATTTAAATAAATATATATTTTGTTTACCGTATTCACATTGGTATTTGTATCATCTACCTGATTAATAACCAATAGAAAAGTATCAATTGCTTTTTGTGTAATAGATAACATTTCATCCCACTTGTCTTGCTCTACTAAGGCATAACTTTGCATAATCAAAGCTTTTGTTTGCAAAAGGGAAATATATTTTTGATTATCTGATACTTGACTTAAAAATGTAGGAATATAATTATACATATTGGATAATACTACTAATGTATCTACTTTATTTTCTTCCTGCATTTTTTTCACACATTCATCTAGTAATCCGTGAAAATGTGGTAATATCTTCACCATTAACGCCTATTGCATGTAAGTCTACCATGGTGGTATTCCAATAGGGATATAATGTTTCTATTGTCATTTTTTGATAATCCCAATCTATCTCTTGATTTTTATTTAATAATATACTAGCATTTTCCATGCTATACTTCTTTTGTGTTTGATTTTCTTTGCTTGTATTTTCGGAAGAACTACTTTCTTCTGAAGAGCTAGAAGATTCTTCTTGGCTAGATTCTGCTCCTTCTGTAGTATTTTGCTTTTCTTCATTTTCCACAGTTAATTTATACATGTCAAAAGAAATATTTTGTAATTCATTTAACATAGAAAATAGCGTAGTTTCTATATATTTTATTTCTTCTTGTACTTTTTGAGCTAATTTTACCTCTTCATCTTCTGCGGGAAAGGCAAAACTTACCAAGAAAATACTCGCTAAAATACATAAAGTAAGAATGATAATTAATATTACATACATATATTTTTTCATATGGCACCTCTTATCTGTATTATGGACATTTTTTGCAAAATTATTCCTCGTATAAATTATATATATTTTTTTATACTAGTTATAAAGGTGGTAATATGAATACAATCATTCAATTATATAGTAAAAAAGAAAACGAGATATTTCGTTTTCTACAAAGTTTTTATTCTTTTTCTCAAGAAGAATTAGAAAATCATTGTGTAAAACCTAATATATTAGAATGGCAAATTCGTTTTGAGAATCCTATTGAAATGGCCAATATGATAGGCGTATATACTGAAAACAGTGATGATTTTCAAATACGTATGTGGATTTGCTTAGATCCTGACATATATATACAAGTAACAGATCATAATGCTGATGATATTATTCGCTACTTATATGAAAGATTTCCTTATTAAATTTCGTCTTTTTTTGCTCTTGTCATAAGCATAGTAACTGCTTTTTTAGGGGACAAATGGTTATATAACATATCATATACCGCATCTACAATTGGCATATTGACATCATATTTTTTACAAAGTTCATGTGCTACTTCTATATTATCTACTCCCTCAATTACCATGCCAATTTCTTTTCTAGCTTCTTCTAAGGTCTTTCCCTTACCTAATAATACGCCTGCTCTTCTATTTCTACTATGGTTACTTAAACAAGTTACAATTAAATCTCCTAAACCACTTAAACCATAAAAAGTTTCTTTCTTTCCTCCCATTTTTTCACCTAATCTAGTAATTTCTCCAAGACCTCTTGTAATTAAAGCAGCAAAGGAGTTATCTCCTAAACCAATTCCTGCAGCAACTCCTGAGCAAAAAGCGATAATATTTTTTAAAGCTCCTCCTAGTTCTACTCCTTTTACATCATCAGAAGTATATACTCTTAAATTTTCATTCATGAAAATATCTTGTACCTTTAAAGCTACTTCTTTATCATGTGATGCTGCTACCATAACAGTAGGTATAGCAACAGAAACTTCTTCTGCATGGCTTGGGCCAGACAATACAGCCAGCTTTACTTCTGGAATTTCTTCTTCTATTACTGTGTCTAAAGTAGATAATGTTTCTTTTTCAAACCCTTTGGTACAAAGAACAACAATTTGATTAGTTACATACTGCTTATATTGTTTGACTGTATCTCTTGTAAATTTAGAAGGAGTAACATGAATAATAACTTCTGACCCCTCTATTGCCTCTTGAAAAGAAGTAGTACAGGTAATTCCTTCTGGAATAACTAATCCTGGCAAAAATTTGCATTCTCTTTTCTGATTAATTAATTCTTTTTCTTCTTCTGAAAATGACCATATTTTAATTATATTCCCTAATTTAACCAAATGTACTGCTAAAGCAACTCCCCAACTTCCACTTCCTATAATACATATATTTTTCATTTTCCTTATCCTCTCTTTCGTTTATTTAATTTTACTGAAATCTAATTTATTTTCCGTTCCTGTTAATAGTCTTTTTACATTAGCTCTGTGGTTATAAATAACAAATACTGCTAAAAGAATAGCATAAATGATATAATTACCATCTATTAAATAAGCATTATGTGGCATAAAGATAACGAGTACAGGAAATAGAATAGCTGCTGCTACAGAACCTAATGATACCATTCTTGTTAAAATCATAAGAATTAAAGCAAATACTAAACAGATTAATCCTATATTCCAATTAGTCATTAAAATAATTCCTAGAGCTGTTGCTACTCCCTTTCCTCCTTTAAAGCCAAAGAAAATAGGAAAAGTATGTCCTAAAATAACAGCAATTCCGGCTATTTGTATTAATAACGAACCATTAATACTTTCTTTCATAATAAGAGCTGCTATATAGGCTACTAAAATAGCTACTACTCCTTTTAAACAATCTCCTAATAGGGTTAATGCTCCTGCTTTTTTTCCTACAGTTCGCAATACATTGGTAGAACCTGCATTTCCACTACCTTTTTTTCTTACATCAAACCCTGCCATTTTTTTACTAATAATTACAGAAAAACTAATACTTCCTAAAAGATAAGCAATAATAGCAACTAATACATATACTACAATATCCATCATATTCACCCTTTCTTTTTATTCTACCTCTTTTTCACTTTTTTCACGAACAATCATACGTATAGGTGTTCCGCTTAAATCAAATTCTTTACGAATTTGATTTACTAGGTAACGTTCATAAGAAAAATGAAATAATTTTTTGCTATTTACAAAAACCACAAATGTAGGTGGCTTTGTAGAAGCCTGTGTCATGTAAAAAATACGCAATCTTTTTTTTTTTTTTTTTGGTGGTTGAACAATACTGATTGCTTCATTTAACACTTGATTTAAAACAGATGTGGACACTCTCATAGCGTTTTTATCTGCTACTTGATTAATCATTGCAAATAATTTGTCTACTCTTTGTCCTGTTTTAGCAGAAATAAATATAATAGGAGCATAAGATAGATACGGTAAATTTTGATAAATTTGTTTTCTCATTTTTTCTATATTATGTGTATCTTTTTCTATAGCATCCCATTTATTGACTACTATAATAATCCCCTTTCCTGCTTCATGTGCTTCTCCTGCAATTTTAGTATCTTGAGCAGTTACCCCTTCTTGTGCATCTATTAATAGTAAACATACATCTGCTCTTTCTATTGCTAAAAGAGTACGCATCACGCTATATTTTTCTATTTTTTCATCTATTTTACTTTTTCTACGAATACCTGCCGTATCAATAAATACATATTTCCCCTGTTCATTTTCAAATTCTGAATCTATAGCGTCTCGTGTTGTTCCTGCTATGTTACTAACAATCACTCTATTTTCTCCTAATATTTGATTGACTAAAGATGATTTTCCCACATTTGGTTTTCCTATTACTGCCACTTTAATAGCATCTTGTTCTTCCTCTTCTTCTACATGTTGTAATTTTTCATATATAGCATCTAGTACGTCTCCTATTCCTATAGCATTAACAGAGGATACGGGATAAGGAGTACCAATTCCTAAATTATAGAATTCATAAATATCTTGTGATGTTGGTCCATAATTATCTGCTTTATTACAGATTAATATAATAGGCTTCTTACTTTTTCTTAACATAAGTGCTATTTCTTTATCATCTGCTGTTACCCCTTGCCTAATATCTGTTATGAAAAGAATAACATCTGCTAATTCTATAGCCAAATTAGCTTGATTTCGCATTTGTGAAAGAATAATATCATCACTTTCTGGTTCTATTCCTCCTGTATCGACTAAATTAAATGTTTTTCCTCTCCATGTAGCTTCTGCATATACTCTATCACGTGTAACTCCTGGTTTATCTTCTACAATGGATATTCTTTTTCCTACAATATAATTAAAAAAAGTGGACTTTCCTACATTTGGTCTACCTATAATGGCTACTGTTGGTTTTGCCATGTTTTCACCTCTTTCTTTTTCGCTATTATTGTATATCATTTTAGATTTTAAGTCAATGTTGTATGGCAAAAAAGAAGAGGCTTGGAAATTTCTTTCCTTGCCTCTCTTTGTCAAAAGGAATTAGTTGGTAAGGAAAAATGCTTTAAACTCTAAAGATGAATATAATGGTACTTCATCTTCCCATTTTAATCCTTTTTGTTCAAACATAACTCGTGTGAGCCGGTGAGTATCCGCCAAGGGCATAACATACTGATCACACATTTCCTTTAAAACTCCATTTTCCCTTTTGAAATATTTCCGTCTAATTTTTCCATCCTTTGTACAGTACAGATAATAAAATGCATCATCTGTGGTAATACACTCTGGAGAACTTACTCCAATAAAGTTAATATACATTACTATACCTCCTTTAGGTTTTATTGTTTTTTATTTTATCATAAAAATCCCCGAAAGTCCATAAATCCATAAAATCTTTATAACTTGCTTTATTTTTTCAGTTTTACTCCTATTAAGTATAATAAGTCTAGTACTTGTAATTCATCTATGATTGCTCCCTTTATATCTTCCAAAGAAATAGCTATTCCTTCTATATTAGCATGAGATAAATCTATATTTTGTAGTTTGGTTTTAAAGAATTGTGCTTGTGTTAAATCTACTTTTTCTAATACAACATTTTTAAATTGTGTTTCTTGAAAATAACTATTTCTTAGAGAAGTGTTTTGAAACCTATCATTCTTTATGGTTGTATTAGTAAAATTACTATAATTGGCATTGGTATCTTGTAGTGTAACACTATGTATTACGCTATCTACCAAATTACATCCCTCTAATTTACAGTTCATCAATTGACAATTGTAAAACCTGCTATTTTCAAATGTAGTATTGGAAAAATTACAATTTTCAAATGTTACTTGATTAAAGTCTATTTGTTCCATATGACTATGCAATATTTTACAATTCACCATTTTGACATTCTGAAAATCTATTGCATGCCATGTGGTATCTTCTAATGCTAATTTTTCTATTGTTTTATTGTTGATTTTGCTTTCTTCCCAAAACTCTAGTTCTTCCATATATTCCTCTTTTTTTCTTATATAATATTCCTATTCCTAATAAGCTACCAATAGCCACTGTACAAATAGATATACCTGTAGATACATACATTGCTACAGTTCCCTTATATTCTACTATAATATGACCATGTTCCATGACTGGTAGAGTTATCCCTATAAATCCATTTTCTGTTTCATAGATTGGTATTTCTTCTGTATTACCATTGCTTTCTAAAGTTACTGTATATCCTAAATAGTAGATATATGGTAGTTCTAGTTTTGTGGTAGATAATACATATTGTATATCGAATTCTGTTTTTGAGCCTTCTTTATGCTCATTTTCTATTTGTGCACTTCCCTCTAAAATTTTAGTTCCTGGCTCTCTTGTTTTAATATATGTTAAGTTTGCAAAAGCTTTAGATGGCAAATATTCAAAAGTAGCACATCCAGCATGTACTCTTCCTGTATTTTCGGTAACAGGTATTGCTGGCCATAATTTGTTCTCATCAAATTCCTCTTCTAAGTAATGTGCATGACTGCTTAAAGCAATAGCTATAGTGGCACAGGCAACTAAAACAATCAAAATATCTTGTGTTTTTATTTTCTTAGCGATTATTCCTATATTCATTGCTACTACGATACTTAAGAAGAAAGAGGCAAAAGTAAGCATTCTAAATGGGAATTGTAACATCTTGAAAATGGCTGGAAGCATATCAAAAGGAAATATATCTAAAGATATAATAATACTAACTAATCCTACTATTAAGGAAAAGAGGTATAAATGATAAATAGAATTTTTTTTATGTTTTTTCCATCTTTTCATAACCGGAATACATAATAGTAAACCTATAATAGTTACAAATCCTAACTCATATATCATACTATTATCTTTTGATGTGAAAAATAGGGATAAAATATCTACGCCAAAATTGGCATCATTTCTTTCCATTCTTCCTGGCACAAATACTTCATAATTGGTTGCTAAAGTATGTTCTAATAACGGTACCCAAAAGAATGCTGTAATTGCTAAAATGAGAATTACATGAATAGCTAATTTTCTCCATATAACTATTTGTTTTAATTTTCGTATATTCATGAGTACATATACGAAAGCAAATATAGCCATATACATCGTTATTACTGTATGAGTTAATATAAGGCCTACTGCTCCCAAAGTTAGCTTATACCCCCATTTATTTTTCTTATGGAAGAGGGTATACAGTCCATCCATTACCAGAGGGAAAAATACAAAAGTTGTATATTCTGCTAGTGCATTTCTAATATACATGTCTGTTAAACGATAAGGAGCAAAAATGTAAATAATGGCTGCTATGATACCTACTTTATTATTTCTTGTTACTTTCTGTACAAACTGAAACATGGTTATGCCAGATAGGAATGTACAAAGCCATAAAAAGATTTTTATGCATACCGTAAAGTTAGCACCTATGCAATGGAAAATTAATGGGAAAAAGGCTGTTAATGGACTATAAAATATATTCCAAGAATAGCCAAAACCATTGCAAAAAGCTGACATAATAACCGCAAAAGGTTGCCCTTCTTCTAAAGACTGCCATGTACCCATTAATCTACATATATGTTGAATTCCATCATCATACGTTATATCAATTTGGCTATTGACCAATGGCATACATAAAATGATACTAGAAAATAAAATGAGCAAATAGCAAAGTGTTTTTTCTTTTTTTAAAATTTTTTTCATCATTTATCCCCCCTCCTTCTTACATGGATTATATAAATGATAAAAAATACAAATGTAGTAAAGGATAAAATATAAGAAATCTTAGTAAGTGCTGTTCCTTGATAAGTAATATATATAGTAGCTTGTTCTATATCTTCTGGTATTTTTACACTTATGTATCCATATTCTGAACATATCGTTTCTAGTTTTTGTTTATTGCCATTGCTTTGTAATGTTACCTCATATCCTGGATAAAATATAAATGGAAATTCTAATACAGTTTCTTTTGTTGCTTTTTCTATACTCGCTTCCATAGTAAGGCTCTGCTTATTTTCCTTTTGAATAGTTGCTTGTCCTTCTAATACATAAATTTTATCTTCTCTTGTTAGCATATAATCACTTTGATGTTGTAATGCTTGTATTGGTAAGTATTCTCGATTAGTTGAAAAATGACTAATTTCATTTTTTAAAGAATTTTCATATTCTGCATCCCCTTGTCTATTAGCATTTATTCTATTGGCATTGATATATGCTCTTTGGTAAAAAGGAATTATCCCTATTAAAAAAGCTAAAACAACTAATATATATGCTATAGTTTTTATACTTTCTTTTTTAAAGAATTTTTGTATTAGTATATAGGCATTGATAGCACACACGGGAGTAATAAAGAAAATAAAGAATCCCATCATACGCCATGCATATTGTAATTTACAAAGAATAATCGGAACATATTGCCATGGGAACCATTTAGTTGCCATCCATAAAGAGATAAGGGCAAATATGAGTAATATTCCATACGTTTTTCGATAACGTTTATCTACTTTTCTCAAACAATATATACTGCTAATGGTTAATAACAGTGTTGGTATTTCTATTTTAAAACTAACAGAGTCCGTAGCTTCTTCTATATCTACAAAAAATTGAATGGGGTCAAGAGCATGTTCTGCAAGGTAGGTATTATTAGTAGACATCAAATTATCATTAAATATGCCATATTCTGCTTGTGATTTTGTTTCTAACATAGGAACTATATAGAATGCTGTACATAGTACAATCCAAATCACATTGATTCCAATTGCTTTTAAAATATTGTTATCTTGTAGTTTTCTTATATGACAAATTAAATAAATAAGGGCAAATATTGCTGTATATAGTGTTGTAATATTATGGCATAATAACAATCCAATGGCACCAATAGCTATATATTCATGTTGTTTTCTGGATTCATATAATAGATTATGAAGCCCTAAGAATACAAGTGGCATAAACACGAATGCAGCAAACTCACCTATGGCATAGCGAATATAATAGTCTTGCATTTTATATGGCATAAGTAAATAAATTATTCCTGCAAGTAATGCTATTCCTTTTTTTTTCGTTACTGCATGTATCCATTGATACATGGTAAATCCAGAAAGCACTATGCAAACCATTGCAAAAATTTTCAATGCTAATGTTCCTGTCGAAGTAAATAATCGAATAAGAAGAGGGATATAGGTAACAAGTGGAGAATAAAATACATTCATATTGTAACCATCTCCATTACAATAATTATCTATTATCATAGGTGGAAATTGCCCTTGCCCTATCATCTTGTAGTCTCCCGTAATACGTTGTAAATGTATAAAAGCATCATGTGTATTACATAATTGCATATCTAACATGGAAATAGATAAAAGAATACCCAAAACAAGAAGTATAGCATAATGCATCCATTTATCTTCTTTTAATAACTTTCTTAATTTTTGTAATGTTTGCTTCATTTTTATTTTCTCCTTAGCTTGATTTTGTTTTGATTATATCATGAAAGATAGTAAGTGAAAAGTATTTTTGCAAAAAAATAACAGCACCTCAAAATGCTGTTGATTTTTTCTATTGTATTAGTCTTCTTTTTTTGTTACTACTTGTTTACCATTATAGTAACCACAGTTTGAACAAACTTTATGTTGTTCCATCATTTCATGACAATGTGGACATTCTACTAAATTTTTGTTTTCTAATTTCCATGTTGATCTTTTTGCACCTGTTCTTGCTTTTGACCATCTTCTTTTTGGTTGTGCCATTTTTCTTCCCCCCTCGTTTATGTATCAGTATGTATTTTTTACATCAATTCATTTTTCATTACCATATTAGTATACTAATTTTTTTTTTATTTGTCAAGATATATTGGAAAAATTGAGAATATTCGCTGTTTAGCTTATATTCTCAATTATCCTGATTATAATATATTTTTCATAATAATTGTTTTTGTTCTGCTCATTTCTTGTAATGTTGTCATAACTCC
>CALXJP010000037.1 GCA_944388655.1 uncultured Clostridia bacterium
AAATAGTTTGCATAGGTAGGTCATACGGATTTTCGCAGAAATACTAAAAAAATTTTGGTAGCGCCCTCAAAAAGTTTTGAGATTCCCTACCAAAATTTTTCAAGAATTTCTAACCTCAATCCTATTCTATACCCAATGCTCTCTATTTTTATATGGGTACGATTGATATATTAGGTAAAAAATGTAATGATAGTAAGTAACCCTAATCATTCTCATCATACTAGCAGGCGTAAGTATTAGTATGATAGTAGGAGATAATGGAGTTATTACAGAAGCGAAAAAAACAGCAAAACAAGCGGAAGAAATGCAATGTAATTCACAAGCCTATATGAATGAATTACAAAAGGAATTAGAACAAAAAATAGAAGGACAAATAGCAGTTAATGAAGATATACCCAATAGCCCAGAACAAATAGATGGTATGACACCGATTAAATTCACCGAGCCAACAGATAACCAAATGGGAAGTTATGAAGAAACGAATTGGACAGATAGTAGTTGGTATAATTATCAAGAAAGTAAGTGGGCTAATACCATAAGTGAAGATGGAAGTATGTGGGTATGGATACCACGTTATGCGTATAAAATTACATACAACAACCCAGAAAATAAATCAGAAGGAGGAACGATAGAAGTAAAATTCTTAATAGGAACAACAGACCAATATTATGACTCTCAAGATGGAAAATTAAAAACAGCAAAAAGACAAACAACAGCAGATGAAATAGTGGACACAACAACCGACTTTTATGTACACCCAGCATTTACGAATGAAACAAGTATTAACTTTGCCAATGGAGGATGGGACAAAGAGTTAACAGGAATATATGTAGCCAAATTTGAAGCAGGATTTCCGGAAGGAAATAATACTACAACTAGTGTAAAAAGTTCAGTAAGTTATACACAAACGGAAGTATGGGTAAGCAATGTAGAAGCAGGAAGTTCTGAAGATGAGAAAATAGAAGCTAGAAATTGGCTAGATGGGATTTATAAGGATAAATTGACCAATATTAGTTATCCGGTATTTCAACCATTAACCTATAGTATGAATTATATTAGCCATAATGATGCATATAATATTGCAAAAGCAATGAATGAAAATGGAAATATTTATGGATTTACTACTAGTTCGTCAGATACCCATTTAATGAAAAATAGCGAATGGGGAATGATAAGCTATTTAAGCTATAGTCAGTATGGAACGAAGGGAAAAGAGATAGCAATCAATAATGCAAACTTAAATAGTGGAGGAACAAAAAGAACAGTAACAACAGGAAAAAATGGAGTAGATAGTGCATATGGAATTACCGGAATGACAGATGGAACAACAGATGGAGGAGAAACAGTCGTAAAAATAGAAGAAATCAAAGCACTATCAGGAAATACACCAACACCAACAGGTAATATGTATGCATGGAACCAAAAAGGAGGAGTAACAGCTTCCAGTACAGGAAATATAACAGGAATATACGATTTATCGGGAGGAATACATGAAAGAATGGCATCATATATAGCGAATAATAATGTAAGACTATTAGCAAATGGAGAATCAATAACATATGAAAATGGAAAATTAAAAACATTAAGCACCAAATATACAATGGTTTATCCACATGATAGTAGTACAGATAATACTACAATACAAAATACAAAAGAAAATTTGAATGTGGCTAGTAAAGCTAATTATGCAAAAAATACAAAAATATATGGAGATAGTATAAGAGAAATTTCTACTGCAGGTATAGGAAATACCTCATGGGAAAATGATGGTTCAAGTTTTTTAGGCTTATATGGCCCATTTATGGTTAAAGGGGGAAATTTTTTGGCATCATATGAAGCAGGCATTTTTTCATTTTCTGTTCACGATGGTAGTGCTTTTTATCCAGTGGGATTTAGAGCAGTAGTTGTAACAACATTATAAAATAGTATTTTTTTTGAAAAAGCCACGAAATTTCCAAAAATATCTTGTAATTTCTAGTATTTAATGGTAAAATAATTATGGTAAAAAATTACCTTATACTTAGTAAAAGGTAAACACACCACTTTTACTCGGTTTAAGGCATATAAATATAGGAGGTGTAACAATGACAAAAGAAAGAAAACAAGAAATCATTAATACTTATAAAAGAGATGAAAAAGATACTGGTTCACCAGAAGTTCAAATCGCTTTATTAACAGAAAGAATTAATGAATTAACAGAACACTTAAAAGTACACAAAAAAGATAATCATTCTAGAAGAGGATTATTAAAAATGGTTGGAGCTAGAAGAAATCTTTTAAAATATTTGAGTGATAAAGATGTTCAAAGATATAGAGACATTGTAGAAAAATTAGGATTAAGAAAATAAAACCAAAGAGGCGTTTTGCATAAATCAAATTGTAAAACGCCTTTTTCTCAAGTAAAAGTAAAATAATAGTAATGCAGATATCTTAGATAGTAGCTTGTATCATATGTTAAAGCTTATTAACACATGATAGAGGTTACACTAATTATCTGTATTGCTAAATATAGGGAGGTATATATGTTTAAAATTTATGAAACAGAATTAGCAGGTAGAAAACTAACCATAGAAACAGGAAAAATTGCCGAACTTGCTAATGGAAATGTTGTGGTAAGATATGGCGATACAGTAGTTATGGTAAATGTAACAGCATCCAAAGAGCCAAGAGAAGGAATTGATTTCTTCCCATTATCAGTAGATTATGAAGAAAAATTATATGCAGTAGGAAAAATACCAGGTTCATTCCAAAAAAGAGAAGGAAAACCAGCAGATAAGGCTATATTAACAGCAAGAGCTATAGATAGACCTTTAAGACCATTATTTCCCAAAGATTTTAGAAATGATGTATGTGTAGTAGCTACTGTACTATCAGTAGAACAAGATAATAGCCCAGAAGTATGTGCTATGATAGGAGCTTCAGCAGCATTAGCTATTTCAGATATTCCTTTTGGAGGACCAACAGCAGCCGTAAATGTAGGATATGTAGATAATCAAATTATTATCAATCCAACTGTAGAACAAAGAGAAAAATCTAGATTAACATTAACAGTTGCAGCTACAGAAGAAAAAATTACTATGATAGAGGCTGGAGCTGATGAAATACCAAATGATACTATGTTAGAAGCCATAAAAGTGGCACATGAAGAAATAAAGAAAATTTGTCATTTCATAGCAGATATACAAAAAGATATAGGAAAACCTAAATTTGCATATCCATCTTTTCAGGTAGATGAAGCAGTATTTACAGAAATAAAAGAAAACTTTAAAGAAAGAATGTATCAAGATGTACAAGCTGTAGATAAAGAAATAAGAGACGAAAATATTACAAAAATAACAGAAGACATTACCAACTATTTTGTAGAAAAATATGGAGAAGAAGAAAAAAAAAATAAAAAACAAGATATAGCAGATAGTATTCATGACTTAGAAAAAGAATGCGTAAGAGAAATGATACTAAAGGAGCATAAACGTCCAGACGGAAGAAAAATAGATGAAATTAGACCTTTATCTTGTGAAGTAGGATTACTTCCTAGAGTACACGGTAGTGCTTTATTTACAAGAGGACAAACTCAGGTTATGTCAGTAGTAACATTAGGAATGAAAAGCGAAGAGCAAATGCTAGATGGAATAGATGAAGAAGATGCCAAAAGATATATGCATCAATATAACTTCCCAGCATATTCCGTAGGAGAAGCCAGACCTTCCAGAGGACCAGGAAGAAGAGAAATTGGACATGGAGCATTAGCAGAAAAAGCGCTAGTACCAGTTATCCCTTCAGAAGAAGAATTTCCTTACTCTATTAGAGTAGTTTCAGAAGTATTATCTTCTAATGGTTCTACTTCACAGGCAAGTATTTGTGGAAGTACCCTTGCTTTAATGGATGCAGGAGTTCCTATTAAAAAGCCAGTAGCCGGAATTTCTACAGGATTAATTACCGATAAAGAAAATCCAAATCATTATATTATGCTTACCGATATTCAAGGAATAGAAGACTTTTTTGGAGATATGGACTTTAAGGTGGGAGGAACAAAAGATGGTATTACAGCTATTCAAGTAGATATCAAAATAGATGGTCTTACTTATGATATTATCAAAGAAGCTTTTGAAAGAACAAAAGTAGCAAGAGATTATATCTTAGATGAAGTAATGCTACCAGTTATCAGCAAACCAAGAGAAGAAATTTCACCATATGCACCAAGAATTCTAACAACAACAATTGCAGTAGATAAAATTAAAGATGTCATAGGACCTGGTGGAAAAATGATTAATAAAATTATAGATGAAACAGGGGTAAAAATTGACATTGAAGATGACGGTAGAGTATGTATTTATTCAACAGACACACAAAATGCGCAAAAAGCATTAAAAATGATTGAAGATATTGCCAAAGAAATAGAAGAGGGAGGAATTTATGATGGAGTAGTAACTCGTATTATGAATTTTGGAGCTTTCGTAGATATTGGTGGAGGAAAAGAAGGATTACTTCATATATCTAAAATTTCAAGTAAAAGAGTAGACAAAGTAGAAGATGTGTTAGCTGTAGGAGATGAAATTACAGTAAAAGTATTAGACATTGATAGTCAAGGAAGAATTAATTTAAGCATGAAAGACTTAGAAAAAGGAAGAGAAGAAACTGAACATCAGGACAAATAGTTGCAAAAAATAATGTAAAAGAGTATAATATTTATGGTACCTCAATATAATAGGTAATATAAATAAGGAGAGTAAGAAATGGAGTATTTATATATATTACAACAAGCGCTAGTATGGATACTAACCATCTTTTGGTTATATCAATTGGCTGTTAGTATATGCTCACTAATCAAATTAAAAGATAAAGAAATCATAGAAGAAAAACAAAATCGATTTATGGCAATTATACCAGCACATAATGAAGAGGCAGTTGTTGTAAATTTAATAGAAAGCTTAAAAAAGCAAAATTATCCAAAAGAACTATATGATATTTATGTTATTGCCGATAATTGTACAGATAATACAGCAAAGGTAGCAAGAGAAGCAGGAGCGATAGTTTATGAAAGGTTTGATGAAACGAAAAAAACAAAAGGCTTTGCACTTCAATGGTTTTTAGCACAAAAAATTGAAGAAAATGCACCTTATGATGCTTTTTGTGTATTTGATTCAGATAATATCGTAGATGAAAACTTTTTAAAAGCTATGAATAAAAAGCTATGCCAAGGTGAAGACGTTGTACAAGGATATCGTGATATTAAAAATCCAACAGATAACTGGATTACTGCAGGTTATGCCATTTTCTATTGGACAATGAATCGTTTTTATCATTTAGCAAGGTATAATTTAGGGTTATCCCCTTTAATGAATGGTACTGGATTCATGGTAAAATTTGATGTTGTAAAACCTAATGGTTGGCAGACCAAAACATTAACAGAGGATATAGAATTTTCATTACAACGTATCATATCAGGCCACAAACTAGGATGGGCAACAGATGCTATTGTATATGATGAACAACCAACAAGTTTCAAACAATCTTGGTCACAAAGGTCAAGATGGACAGTAGGACATATACAATGTTTAAAAGAATATACAAAACTATTAGTAACAGCAGTAAAAGAAAAGAAAACCGTTATGAACTTTGATGGATTATTGTATATATTAGGTAGTATTCCTATGTTTGTTATTACATTAGTCTTGCTATTACTAAACTTTATCATATATTTTGCTAATGGTATGACGGTAACAGAATTAGTTATCAATTGCCTAAGATATTTAATACCAACATTTATTTTACCAATTTTAACAGCACTTTTAATTATGATATTAGATAAAAAGCCAATTAAGCCAATGTTAAAAGGTTTAGTATTTTACCCATTATTTTTAGGCTCATGGTTATTAATTAACTTCAAATGTTTATTCAAACGTAATACAAAATGGGAGAAAATTGAACACGTACGTGATATTAAAATTAATGAAGTATCATAGCAAAAAAAGACTAAATTTTTGAGGGTATACTTAAAATTTTAGTCTTTACTTAAGTTATATACAAAACGAGAAAGGAAGAAAAAACATGAGAGTTTTTGCCTTTGTAGGACCTTCTGGAACAGGAAAAAGTTATAGAGCGCAAATGGTAGCAGGAGAACACAATATTTCCTACATTATTGATGACGGATTATTAGTAAAAGATAACCAAGTAATAGCAGGAGAGTCAGCTAAAAAAGCACCTACCAAAATTGAAACAGTTAAACATGCTATTTTTATAGATAAACAAGAAAGAGAAAATATGCAAAAAGCTATTAAAAAGTATAAACCAGAATCTATCTTAATTTTGGGAACTTCGGATGGTATGGTAGCCAAAATTGCAGAAAACTTAAAACTTCCTAAAATAGAAAAAACCATTTATATACAAGAAGTAGCAACAGAAAATGAAATGAATACAGCACAAACTATTAGAAGAACGCAAGGAAAACATGTTATACCAGTACCTACATTTGAAATAAAAAAGGACTTTTCAGGTTACATATTAGACCCTTTGCAAATATTCAAATCAAAGGGAAATGGTAAAAAACCATATATATCAGAAAAATCTATTATAAGACCAACTTTTAGCTACTTAGGCAACTTTACAATCTCTGATACCGTTTTTAGACAAATGATTGAATACATTGCCAAAAAAACAGAAGGAATAGCTAGAGTAGCAAGAACAAGAATTGAAAATGTAGAAGAGGGACCTTCTATTTATATAGAAGTAGTGGTATATTATGGTTATACCGTTATAGAAGTATTACAAGAATTCAAAGCCAAGTGCATTAAAGAAATTGAAAAATTAACAACAATGGGCATTCAAAAAATAACAGTTATAGCAAAATCAATAGAAGTTAGAAGGGAAGAATAAACATGGGATTTATAGTTGCAATTGATGGACCAGCAGGAACAGGTAAAGGAACCATTACGAAAAGAATAGCGAAAAGATTAGGACTAATCAATATAGATACGGGAGCAACATATCGTTGTGTAGCTTTAGAAGTATTAAATCAAAATATAGACTTACATAATCAAGAGGCTATTATTCAAGTAGCTAAAACCATTCATATAGATATGAAACAAGAAAAAGAACAACAACAAGTGTATGTAAATGGAGAAAATGTTACAGAAAAAATTCGTACACCAGAAGTAAGTAAAATTGTTTCTCAGGTTTCTTCTATTATAGAAGTACGTTTGCAAATGGTAGAACTTCAAAGAAAATTAGCACAAGGAAAAGATGTGATTATGGAAGGTAGAGATATTACCACTTATGTATTTCCTCATGCTGATGTGAAAATATATATGGATGCTAAAGTAGAAGAAAGAGCAAAAAGAAGATTTTTAGAATATCAAGAAAAAGGATTAAAGCAAACTTATGAAGAAGTTTTAGAAGATATAAAAAAGAGAGATAAAAATGATAAAGAAAAAGAATTAGGAGCATTAAAGCAAGCAGAAGATGCCATATATGTAGATACTACGTATATGACAATACCAGAAGTAGAAGAAAAAATAGTTGCCATTATCCAAAAAGCAAAATCAAACTAGGAGGCTACCAAATGAAAGAATTATTTAAAAAAATATTAAGAGGAATAGTAAAAGGAGCAATGTTTATCTATTGCAAAATTGTATATCGCATGAAAATAGAAGGAAAAGAAAATATTCCTAAAGAAGGAGCTTTAATTTTTTGTGCCAATCATAGAAGTTTTTTAGACCCACCTTTAATTGTATGTACAGCAGGAAGACATATTCGATTTTTAGCTAAGGAAGAATTATATCATAATGCATTTTTACGATTTTTAGGATTTGCCTTTGAAGCCATTAAAGTTCATAGAGACTCTAAAGACTTAGAAGCTATTAAAATTTCTCTTAAAACATTAAAAGAAGGAAAGTGTATAGCCTTATTCCCAGAAGGAACGCGTAATGGATTAGAAAAAGGAGAAAAAGTAAAGGATGGAGCAGCATTTTTCGCATTAAATGCTAATGCAAAGGTAATACCTGTAGGTATTTCAGGAGGAAAAAAATTCTTTGAAAAAGTATATATTCAATATGGAAAGCCTTTAGATTTTTCAGAATATAAAGCCAATAGAAAAGATAAAGAAGTATTAGATCAAGTAACAAAAGAAATTATGGACCATATTATTATGTTGACAAAATAAAAATGTAAGTGTATAATTATAAAATGAAAAATAGAAGTTGATTTTGTCAACTTCTTAGATTTTGCAAACAAAAAAAGGAATGAGTAATATGGAAAAAACTTTTGAAGAATTATATAAAGAATCATTAAAAGAAGATAAAAAATTAGGAAAAATCGTAACGGGAAAAATCATTAGTATTACCGATAAAGGAGAAATTTTTGTAGATATTGGGTATAAAGCAGATGGTATTATTCCTAAACAAGAATATTCTTTAGAAGAAAATGCTAATCCCAAACAAGAATTGAAAATAGGAGATGAAATTACAGCACAAGTATTAAAACAAAATGATGGATTGGGAAATGTGTTACTTTCCTATAGAAGAGTGAAAGAAGCCAATATCAAAAAAGAAATAGAAAATAAAATAAAACATCAAGAAATTTTTGAAGAAACAGTTGACGCAGTAAATGAAAAAGGGCTTATTGTAAAAATAGGAGAAAATCGAATTTTTATTCCTTTCTCTTTATCAGGAATTGCTAGAAATGAAGTTCTTGAAAATTATGTAGGAAAAAAAGTAAGATTTCGCATTACAGAATATGAGCCAAAAACAGGAAGAATGATTGGTTCTATTAAAAATGTTATTGAAGAAGAAAAGGCAAAAAAACTAGCTGATTTTTGGCAAAATGTAGAAATAGGAAAAAAATATAAAGGCATCGTAACAAGCTTAAGTTCTTATGGAGCATTTGTAGATTTAGGAGGAGTACAAGGTTTACTACATATTTCTGAAATGACATGGGATAGAAACACAAAACCAGAACAAATTGTAAAACAAGGGCAAGAAATAGAAGTAACCGTTATAGACTTAGATAAAGAAAATAAAAGAATTAAACTAAGTTATGGTGAAAAAGGTCCTAATCCATGGGAAAAAGTAGATGAAACTTATCATATAGGAGATGTAGTGAAAGTAACTGTTGTTAAAATCATGCCTTTTGGTGTATTTGTAGAACTAGAACCAGGAATAGAAGGACTAGTACATATTTCACAAATTTGTGAAAGAAAAATTGCAAAACCAGAAGATGAATTAACAGTAGGAGAAAAGGCTAATGCTAAAATCATAGACTTAGATAAAGAAAATCAAAGAATTGAACTTTCTATTAAAGAATTAGAAGGAACAAGTAATGAATATAGAGAGGAAAAAGGGGTATAACAATGATAAATGAAAAAATAAGAAATATAGCAATTATTGCACACGTAGATCATGGAAAAACAACGCTAGTAGATTGTTTATTAAAACAAAGTCATATTTTTAGAGAAAATGAACAAGTAGCAGAAAGAGTAATGGATTCTAACGAATTAGAAAAAGAAAGAGGAATTACCATACTTTCTAAAAATACATCTGTTATGTATGACGGGGTAAAAATTAATATAGTAGATACTCCAGGCCACGCAGACTTTGGAGGAGAAGTAGAACGTGTACTAAAAACAGTAGATGGCGTTCTACTATTAGTAGATGCTTTTGAAGGACCAATGCCTCAAACAAGAGAGGTATTAAAAAAATCTCTAGCACTTAACTTAAAACCAATTGTAGTAATTAATAAAATTGATAGACCAGGCTCTAATCCAGAAAAAGTATTAGATAAAGTCTTAGAACTATTTATAGAATTAAATGCTAGTGATGAACAATTAGACTTTCCTGTTATTTATGCATCAGCTAAAAATGGAATTGCCAAAATGAGCTTAGAGGAAGAATCAGACAACGTAAATTGTATTTTTGATACCATTATTAAATACATTGCACCACCAAAATGTGACATGGAAGGTCCTATGCAAATGCTAGTTTCTAACATAGATTATGATGACTATCTTGGAAGAATTGCTATAGGAAGAATTGAAAGAGGAACTGTTAAGGCCAATATGCCAATAGCTATTTGTAAACAAGATAAAAATGCGCAAGGAAGAATTGCCAAACTATTTACTTATCAAGGATTAAAAAGAGTAGAAGTAGAAAGTGTTCCAGCAGGGGATATTATTGCTTTATCAGGAATTGCAGATATTAACATTGGAGATACCATTTGTGATATGGAACATCCTGAGAAAATTCCTTTTGTAGATATAGATGAACCAACGGTATCGATGACTTTTAGTGTTAATAATGGACCTTTTGCAGGAAAAGAAGGTAAATTTATCACTTCAAGACATATTCGTGATAGATTAATGAAAGAATTAGAAAGAAATGTAAGTTTGCGTGTGAAAGATACCGATTCAGCAGATAGTTTTGAAGTATGTGGACGTGGAGAATTGCATTTATCTATTTTAATTGAAACAATGCGAAGGGAAGGTTTTGAGCTATTAGTTTCTCGTCCAAAAGTTATCTTCAAAGAAATAGATGGTGTAAAATGTGAACCAATGGAAAACTTAGTAGTGAATGTACCAGATGAATCTATAGGTACAGTGATTGAAAAGTTAGGAAGACGTAAAGCAGAAATGATTAATATGGAGCCAGCTGAATTAGGTCATACTAAAATTGAATTTAAAATTCCGGCACGTGGTTTAATAGGGTATAGAACAGAATTTTTAACAGATACGAAAGGAACAGGCACTATGAATTCTACTTTTGAAGGATATGAACCATACAAAGGTGAAATTCAAGCAAGAACAAGAGGTGTATTGGTAGCTTTTGAGCAAGGAACATCTATTACTTATGGATTATACAATGCACAAGAAAGAGGAGAACTTTTAATAGGTCCTGGAGTAGATGTATATGAAGGAATGATTGTAGGCATTAACTCAAGAAATGAAGATATTGCTATCAATGTATGTAAAGAAAAACATTTAACCAATACTAGAGCTTCTGGTTCTGATGATGCTCTTCGCTTAGTGCCACCTTTACAAATGTCATTAGAAAAAGCAATTGAATTTATTGCAGAAGATGAATTAGTAGAAGTAACTCCTAAAAATATTCGTTTAAGAAAGAAAATATTAGATTCTAAAGCAAGAGAAAGAGCAGCAAGAAGCAAATAAAATAGAAACAATAAGAAGGATATTAACTTTCCTTCTTATTGTTGTCAATAAAAAGAAAAGAGGAAAAACATGAACGAAGAAATATTGTTAGAAATCAAACAAAAGGCACTACAAGACCATATTCCTATTATTATGGATGATACACTAGAGGTAATTATTCCTCTATTACAAGAAAAAAAGCCAGAAAGTATCTTAGAAATAGGAACAGCAGTTGGTTATTCTGCTATTTGCTTTAGTCAATACTTATCAACGGAAGGAAAAATAGATACCATAGAAAGAGAAAAAGAACGTGTAGAGGAAGCAAAGCAAAATATAAAAAGGATGAAGCTAGAAGAAAAAATACATATTATAGAAGGCGATGCCGTAGAAATATTACCAACATTAACAAAAACATATGATGTTGTATTTATAGATGCAGCAAAAGGAAAATATCCTTTTTTCTTACAAGAAGCATTAAGGTTGTTAAAGCCACAAGGTATAATTCTGGCAGATAATATTTTATATAAAGGTTATGTTTTAGGAGATTATAACAAACATAAACAACGTACGGCGGTAAGAAATTTACGTGAATATATACAAAAAGTTACACAAAATGAGGCATTAGAAACACAAATAGTAGAAGCAGGAGATGGACTTGCCATTACGAGAAAAAAATAGATACTCTATAAAAATAGAGCATCTATTTTTTTAACCAATATTTTCTTTTTCATCTTTTAAAGGCAAAATAAAATCTTTATTAGCATCAATTAATTTTACAATCATATTAATTTGAGAATTAGATAGTTCTTTCTTGGTATTTAATAATCCCATAGAATCTAATTTAGAATGGATTTTGCTAACAGAAGCATTATTATTTTCAAAGGTTTCTCGTACATCAGATAATCCTAATAAATAGTCTGTAGATACATGAAAAAACTCAGCCATTTTTACTACAATTTCTATACGTGGCTTTCTTTCCCCACCAATATAACGCGAAATAGTCACATTTGTAATACCAATTCTTTTAGCAAGTTCAATTTGCGTAATATCATTTTCATCTAATAATTCTAGCAATCTTTTTACAAAAGTTTTGTGCATAATAATTCCTCCATTAACAAAAATTATAAAATTTACCCTTATTATAATACAAAAAATGTAAAAAAAGGAAAATATTACCTAAAATATAAAAAATATTTCAATTTAACAAAAAGGAAAATAATCAATTGTCATATTTTAGTAAATAATGTCGAAAAATGTTTTAAAAGTATAACCTTGTTCTTTTAAAAAAATAATAGAATCTTCAAGAGCTTCATAACTTTTACTAACATCTGTAGTATCATGCATTAATATAACTAAGCTTTTTTTATTTTTACAAGTAGACTTTAAATTATGTAATAACTCTTCTTTCGTGTATAACCTTTCGGAATCATAATTTAAAGCATTCCAGTCAATATATGCATAACCTATTTCGTGCAAATATTCTTTAGCCAATTTTTTTTCATAGCTATATTGTTGAGAGGTAGAACCATTAGGAAAGCGAAAAATATGAGAATTATAGGAAGAAACACCAATAGCTTGTGAAATAGCTAAGTCTGTATTTTGTATTTCTTGTAGAAAACTTTGCTTAGAACAATATAGTTGGTTATTTTGATGAGAATAAGAATGATTAGCAATAAAATTTCCTTCTTCATAAGCTCTTTTCACAATTTGCGGAAATTCTTTTACACGATAACCAATCACAAAAAAATTGGCATGAATATTTTGTTTTTTTAAGATATCTAAAATTTTAGGAGTAGCTATTTTGGTAGGACCATCATCAAAAGTAAGGAAAACTATTTTCTCATTGCTAGAGTAAATACCATCTAATTTTTCTTGTAATGCAAAAGTTACTTGGCTGGAAGAACATGCAGAAAAAGAAATACAAGTATGTAATAAAAAAGAAAGTAAAACACCAAGTACTGTTAACAAAAAAAGGAGTAGGAAAAAATGAAAATAAAGAGTTTTATAAAAAGAATTCATGAGAAATCACCTGTTATAATATTTTATGATAAAAACACAAGAAAAATACGAAAAACTATTGATAAAATCTAAGAATACGTATAAAATAAAGGCAAAATCAAAAGAAAGAGGACTTTTATATGAGAAACAAAAAAGGAATAAAATTTTATTTGGTATTATACCTGGCAAAAATGTCAAGAATTGCCTTAAAAATCGTAGGAAGAGATGCTACCTATTTTCCTGGAAAATTAGCAGTAACACTTTGCCCAGATTTTTTAGGAAGAATAGAAAAACCAAAAACTATTATAGGCGTAACAGGAACGAATGGAAAAACTACGGTATGTAACATGATAGAAGATACTTTAAGAGAAAATGGCTATGATTTTATTGATAACCACTTAGGTTCAAATATTAATTCAGGGCTAGCATCTACTTTAATAGAGGGAGCGAATTTAAAAGGAAAACAAAAAAAGGAATTAGCCGTATTTGAAATAGATGAAAGAAGTGCGGTAAAAGTATATCCCTATATTACCCCTACTTATTTAGTATGTACCAATTTATTTCGTGATTCTTTAAGAAGAAATGCCCACACAGAATTTATTTCTCAAATGCTAAACGATTATATACCAAAACAAACAAAATTAATTTTAAATGGAGATGACTTAATCGTTAGTAATTTAGCCAAAGAAAATGCAAGGGTGTACTTTGGTATAGATAAATTACCAACTGATACAGATAAGTGTGAAAACATTGTATGTGATATGGTAAGTTGCCCTGTATGTGGGGGAAAACTAGCATATGACTTTGTAAGGTATAACCATATAGGAAGAGCACATTGTACAAAATGTGATTTCTGCTCACCCAAAATAGACTATGAAGTAAACCATATAGATTTAGAAAATATGAAAATGCAACTTCGCAATGGAGAAAGTTATGACCTGATAAACAACAATATTATTAATATCTATAACATGTTAGCTACTATTGCTGTTCTCAAAGAAATGGGACTTTCACAAGAAAAAATCAATCAATCACTAAGAAAACAAAAAATAGTAGATACTCGTTTTAGTAAAGAAAAAGTAGGAAACATAGAAGTCATTACCCATTTATCCAAAGGTATGAATCCTATTGCTTGTTCAAGGGTGTTTGATTATGTCAGAAAAGAAAAAGGCAATAAAGCTGTGTTTATACTATTAGATGATTTACATGATGCAGCACATTCTTCTGAAAACATAGCATGGCAATATGATACAGATTATGAATTTTTAAATGACGAAAGTATTAAACAAATATTAATTGCAGGAGCAAGATATTTAGATGGTATAGTTAGATTGCAAATGGCTGGCATACCAAAAGAAAAAATTGTGGCCAAAAGAGAAGAACTTTCGCTAGTAGAAAGCTTACAATTAGAAGGAATTGAAAAAGTATTTATTTTACATGACTTATATGCTATTTCATTAAAAAATAAAATCAAACAACAAGTAGTGGAAAAAATAAAAGGAGAAGAGGCAAAATGAGTTTAGAAACGAAGATGAAAAGTACGCTAGATTTAAATTTAGAAGACTTTTGTGAATGGAAAAATCAAGAAAAACAAGAAAATACATTTCATAAACCAGAAAAAGAAATTATCATAGAAAGTTTATTTCCAGAATATTGTGGGTATTTTGGAGATGGACAAAATATGAAATATTTACAAAAATGTATTCCTGAAGCCACATTCATCAACACGCCTTTAGAAGATATCCCTTATTTTGCAGAACATGATGTGGATTTGCTATATATGGGAACCATGACAGAACACACACAAGAAAGAGTAATACAAAAATTACTAGCCTATCAAGAAAGAATAAAACAAATGATAGAAAAGGGAGTACATTTTTTATTAACAGGAAATAGTATAGAAATTTTTAGCCAATACATAGAAAAAGAAAAGGGAGAAAAAATACCAGGTTTAGGAATCTTCCCAATTTATGCGAAAAGAGATATGATGCATAGACATAATAGTTTATTTGTAGGAAAATATGAAGATATTCAAATTGTAGGATTTCGTAGTCAATTTACTTTTGCCTATGGAGAAAATGCACATTGCTATTTCGCAAAAGTAGAAAAAGGAATTGGATTAAATCCACAATCTACTTTAGAAGGAATCAAAATGAACAATTGTATAGCAACTTATTTATTAGGTCCAATATGTATATTAAATCCAGATTTTACTAGAAAACTATTGCAAGAATTAGGAATAGAAAAACCTACATTAGCATTTGAAGAAGATGTAGAAAAAGCTTACAAGCAAAGACTAAAAGAATTTGAAAATTTATAAAAATTGTTGAAACAATAGAAAAATAATGGTAAAATAGGTAAAGTAAAAATAGAAAATGAGAGTGAATATGAAAAATATAAAAGATTATCCTTTAGATGTATTAAAAGAAGAAATAAAACAAATGGGAGAAAAGCCATATCGTGCAGAGCAAATTTTTCAATGGCTATATGTAGAAAAAGTAAAAAGTTTTGATGATATGACAAACCTTTCTTTAGCATTAAGAGAAAAATTAAAACAACATTACACAATTTGTAATTTTCAAATTTTAAAGAAACAAGAATCCAAAGATGGAACAAAAAAATATTTATTAGATGTATTAGATGGAAATGCTATTGAAACAGTACTAATGGAATATTCTTATGGAAAAACAATTTGTGTATCATCACAAGTAGGATGTAAAATGGGGTGCAAATTTTGTGCATCTACGGGAATTCCTTTTGTAAGAAGTTTAACGGCAGGAGAAATTGTAGAACAAATTTTAACAGTAGAGCAAGATACTGGAGAAAGAATATCCAATGTTGTATTTATGGGAATTGGCGAACCTCTTGATAATTATGAGAATGTAGTAAATAGTATTCGTATTATCAATCATCCAAAGGGATTAGCCATAGGAGCAAGACATATTAGTATATCTACTAGTGGTATTGTACCTAGAATATATGATTTAGCTAAAGAAAATATACAATGTACATTATCTATTTCACTTCATGCAACAAGCAATGAAAAAAGAAGTAAAATGATGCCAATTAACCAAAAATACCCAATAGAACAGTTGATACAAGCTTGTAAAGATTATATTGCTATGACTAATAAAAGAGTATCTTTTGAATATGCATTAGCAAAAGATAATAATGATAATAGAGAAGATGCAAAGCAACTGGTCCAGTTATTAAAAGGAATGTTATGTCATGTAAATTTAATTCCTATTAACCCTATAGAAAATGGAAAATTTTCTAAAAGTAGTAATGAAAATATCATTGATTTTAGAGATTACCTCAATGAACATGGCATTGTAGCAACAATTCGCAGAGAGTTAGGTTCAGATATTGATGCCGCTTGTGGACAACTAAGAAAAAAGAATTTAAAATAATCATGTAAGGAGGAATATATGAAGGCTTTTGCTCGAACAGATATTGGAAAGGCAAGAGATACCAATCAAGATTTTTACTATATAGCAGAAGAAAATAATCCTTTAAAAATTTATATATTAGCGGATGGAATGGGAGGATACAATGGTGGCGATATAGCTAGTAAAATGGCAACCACTACGGTAAAAAGTTATATAGAAAGCAATTTTGATAAAATTCCAAAGGAAAAAGAAGAAATATTAAAACTAATAAAAAACGCTATGGAATATGCCAACATGGTAGTATATGAAAAATCTAAAGAAGATGAAAATTTACAAGGAATGGGTACTACTTTAGAAGTTTGCGTAATATATAATAATAAGGTATATATTGGACATATTGGAGATAGCAGAGTATATAGAATACGAAAAGAATTTATGAGAAGATTAACTACAGATCATAGCTATGTACAAAAACTATTAAAAGATGGAACTATCTCAAAAGAAGAAGCGGAACATCATCCAAAGAAAAATATGTTAATGAAGGCATTAGGTTGTACACCTTATGTAGAACCAGATACTATGGTAAAAGGCTTTTTAAAGGGAGATATTTTACTGATTTGTTCAGATGGACTAACCAATATGTTAGATACCACTACCATTTATCAAATCATTATGAGTAAGCAAGAAGAATCAGCTAATTACCTAATACAAGAAGCCAATAAGCAAGGGGGATATGATAATATTACTGCAATTGTAATATTAAACTAGAAAAACAAAGGGAGAGGAATAGTATGGATTTAGTAGGAAAATATATAGGAAATCGATATGAAATATTAGAAAAAATAGGAAACGGAGGAATGGCAACCGTATATAAAGCAAAATGTCATGTATTAAATCGTTATGTAGCCGTAAAAGTACTAAAGGATGAATATACAACAGATGAAGAATTTATCAAACGATTTAATATAGAGGCACAAGCAGCAGCAAGTTTAACACATCCTAATATTGTATCTATTTATGATGTAGGACATGAATTTCAAGGAAACATCTATTATATTGTTATGGAGCTAATACAAGGAAAAACATTAAAAGAAATTATAGATGAAGATGGTGCACTTCCATGGAAATGGTCAGTGAATATTGCATCACAAATTGCATCAGCGTTAGAAGTAGCTCATAAAAATAATATTGTTCATCGTGATATAAAACCACATAATATTATCATTACAGAAGATGGCGTAGCAAAAGTAACTGATTTTGGAATAGCAAAAGCAGTTTCTAATTCTACCATCACGGCATTTGGTACAACTCTTGGTTCAGTACACTATTTTTCACCAGAACATGCAAGAGGAGGATATACAGATGCAAAATCTGACTTATATTCCTTAGGTGTAGTTATGTATGAAATGGTAACTGGAAGAGTACCATTTGATGCAGATACGCCTGTATCGATAGCTTTAAAACATATGCAAGAAAAGCCTGTAGATCCAATGAGATTAAATCCTAGTATTCCTTTAGCAGTTAACCAAATTATTATGAAAGCAATGCAAAAAGATCCAAACTTACGTTATCAAACTGCAACCGAAATGCTTAGAGATTTAAATTTGGCTATAAAAAATCCAGAAGGAGAATTTGTAGAAGAAAAACCACAAGATTTTGGGGCAACAAAAAGAATGAATACTATTACAGAAGATATGTTAGAAGAAGAAAAAGTTCCTAAGAAGAAACAAAGCAAAATAGGAAAATTCTTTAAAGAACATCCTAAAACCAAAGTGGCAGTTATTATACTTGTTTGTATACTAATATTTGCTATTACTATGTTAAGTGTAAAATTAGCTATGGATTTAAGTACAGGAAAAAATGTGCAAATTCCAGAGTTAACAGGAAAAACACAGCAAGAAGTAGAAGCTTTATTAAAAGATACTAAATTTCAAGTAAGCTACACAGAAGAATATAGCGATACAGTAGAAGCAGGAAAGGTAATTTCTCAAGAGCCACCATATAGAGCAAACTATACCATCAAAGAAAATGCACAAATATCTTATGTAATTAGCAAAGGAACAGAAATGACTACTGTACCAAAGGTAGCAGGAAAAGAATATAGTGAAGCAGAAAAAGATATTACAGATGCTAAATTAAAAATAGAAAAAATAGAAGAAACTAGTGAAAAAGTAGAAGAAGGCTATGTTATTAAACAAGAACCAGAAGAAAATACAGAAATAAAAGCAGGAGAAACTGTAAAAGTATATGTAAGTACTGGTACAGGTATTGAAGTAGTAAGTGTACCATATGTAATAGGTTCTACAGAAGAAGCAGCTAAAAAAGCATTAGAAGATTTAAAATTAAAAGCAGTAGTAGTATATGAAGAAGATAAATCAAAAGCAGAAGGTACAGTCTTAAAACAAAGTTTAGATGTAGGAAAAGAAGTAGATGAAGGAACAACAGTTACCATTACAGTTAATAAGTTTGCAGAGGAAAAAACAGGTACAGTTAACATTAACTTAAAATCCTTATTAAATTATGAAGAACCAGAAGAAAACAATACAACTAGTGGAGAAAAAGTACCAGAAGTAAAAGTAAGAGTGGAAGTAGATGGAGAAACCATTTATAGTGAAACTAAACCAAAAAATACACCAAAAATTAATCTTTCTGTAAAAGGAGTAGGAATTATTGAAGTAAAAGTATATGTAGATGAAGTATTAAGAAATTACGGAAATACTTCTTTAGACTTAAATAGTGCAAATCCAGTATTAACAATAGAATAAAGCTATAAGAATTCACATAAAAAATGTGGATTCTTTTCGGCAATAAGAATAAAATGAAAAGAAAAAACGGAGGATAGAAATGAAGAAAAACACCAGAAAAGAGCAAGGAATAACATTGATCGCCTTAGTAATTACCATAGTTATTTTGATTATATTAACATGGGTAACTATAGGTATGATAATGGGAGATAATGGGCTGATTCATAAAACCTATGAGGCAAAAAGTAAAAGTGAAGATGCACAAATAGAAGAACTAATGAATATGTATAGATTAGAAATGGAATTAGATGATGTAGAAACCTTAAAAGAAAAAATAATAGATGATCAATTAGTTAATGAACAAGAGTTAGAAGAAAATGGAATTGTTACAATAAATGATAAATATATTTTTATTAGTGATTTTAAAGGTTTACAAGAATTATCTAAAAATGTAGCAGAAGGTAATGATTATCAAGGGAAAAAAGTATATATAACAAATAATATTGACTGTGGTGCAAAGTTTAATCAAGAAACAGGAGAACTATTGCAAGGAGAAAACTTTATTCCTATTGGAAATAGCAACTCTAGAATTGAAAATGAAGAAGAAGAAACAAGTATAAAAACAGAATTTAATGGAGAATTAGATGGATTTTATTACACAATCCAAAATTTATACATTAAGGAAAATGAAGAAACGGAATTTTGTACAGGCTTATTTGGATATGTAGGAAAAGAAGGAATAATTAAAAACTTAACAATTGCAGATTCTTATATACACGGTTATTATGAAACAGGAGCTTTTGTTGGGAGAAATCAAGGAGTTATAGAAAATTGTACCAATGAAACAAATGTAATAGGGGATTACCATTTAACAGGAGGAATTGCGGGAAGAAATACGAATACGATTAGAAATTGTATCAACAGAGGCAATATTCAGGGAGGAAGCTGGGAAGGAGAAGCCAGCCAAACAGGTGGAATTGTTGGAAATTGTGATTTTAATGCAAATGTGTTAGTTGAAAACTGTAAAAATTACGGAAGTGTACAAGCAGAAGGAAACTATTTAGGGGGAATTGCAGGAGGAATATTTAATACAGATGATGTTTCCTATGTTACCGTTAAAAACTGTGAAAATTATGGAATAGTGAAAAGTGATACTAACCCTAAAATAGAAGTAGTAGGGGGAATTATAGGTGCAGGAAATGATGGACTAGTGCAAAACTGTGTTAATAAAGCAAATATAAGTGGGTATAAATCTGTAGGAGGAATAGTAGGGAGAAAATTTTCAGCAACAATAGAATATTGCTATAATGAAGCAGAAATTGATGGAACATATAGCCATGTAGGAGGAATTGCAGGCACTTCATCAGGTGGAGTAATTAGCAAATGTGCTAATAAAGGAAAAGTATATTTATCAGAACAAGGTTTTTATGGTGCAGGTGGAATTTCTGGAAATTTAGGAAGTAATACCGAAAGTAGCACAATAGAGATGTGTTTTAATATAGGTGAAGTATATTCTTTGGCAGATATAGATAAAGGAAGACAAGCAGGAGGAATTGTTGGAAATGTAGATTCTGATGAAACACAAGAAAAGAAAATTATAAATTGCTATAATCTAGGATATATCCATGGAATAGGTGCTATGGGAGGAATTATAGGGTATGCCAATAATGTAAATATTCAAAATTGTTATCATGCAGGAAAAGTAGAAATAGAAGAAGGAAAAGCAGGATATACAGGAGGAATTATAGCACATTTGTATACTGAAAGTACGGAAGATATAATCAACAATAATTATTGGTTATCAGAATGTGGTGCAAGCTATGGAATAGGAAATATTAAGAAAAATGATGGAGCAGAAAGTAAAAATAATGAGGAATTAAAAAATCTATCAACAATATTAGGGGAACATTTTGTACAAGATATAGAAGAAATCAATTTAGGATATCCGTATTTAAAAGAAAATCCAATTCATTGGGAAAATGTAACATGGGTTACGGCATATACATAAGCCACAAACTTATAGGAAATAAC
>CALXJP010000038.1 GCA_944388655.1 uncultured Clostridia bacterium
TTTTATTCCAGAAATAGAGGCAGATAGTCAAGGGAAAACATATAAAATAGTAGTTAAAGATGTATTTGATCAAAGTAAGACTAAAGATGTAACAGTATATAATATAGACTTTAAAGCACCAGAATTAGTAAGTCGAACAGAATATACAGAAGAATGGAGCAGAACAAAAAATATTACAGTAGAAGCAACAGATGAAGGAAGTGGAAATGTACAGATAGCATTTAATAATGAAGATGATTATCAAACAGGTGAACAAAAAGAAGGAAAATATGTAAGAAATTATATCTTTACAGGAGAAATATATGGAGAAGTACAAGGAGCCATTTATTTAAAAGATGCTTTAGGAAACTATCAAATGGCAAACATAAAAATAGGAAAAATGGATAATACAAGTCCTACGATTACGAATGTACAGACAGAAAAAACGGATACAGGAACAAAAGTAACAATAGAAGTAAATGATATAAATGAAAAGTTAGGTGAAGAAGGATCAGGAATAGCAGAATATGCGATAACAACATCTAAAGAATTACCAACAGAAAGAAGTTATGGAACAAGTAAGGAAATAGAAGTAGAAAAAGTATTCACAAAATAGTGATGCTCTTATATTTTTTAGTAAAAAACAACCAAAAGGTAAAGATGTAATATAAGTGTAATAAAAAAGTAAAATAATTGTAATGGTAAAATATTAAAAAATATTGTAAAATAAAAATGAAAAATTACAAAAACATATGAACTAGATAGAATATATGCATACATTTATAGTGAAAAAGAGTTTATAATATGTAAAATTAAAAGGGGGTAAAATATAAAAATGAAAGGAAAAGAAAAAGGTATAACATTAATAGCGCTAGTGATAACAATAGTAATTTTAATTATTTTGGCTGCAATAAGTATCAATATGATATTAGGAGATAATGGATTAATAAACATGACAAAAGAAGCAAAATTAAGAACGGAAATAGAAGAGGCAAGAGAGAGATTATCACTAGTTTTGTTAGATGCAAGTATGGAAAAAACAATCAATAAAGAATATAATCAAAATGAATTCTTAGATAATTTTATTAAAGAAAGAGAGCCAAACGCATATATAACAGAAAAAGGAATAGAACTAAATGGTCACTTATTTGATTTAGATAGAAGTGTACCTAAATTAGGAATATATACGGGAGAGTTAAAGGGAACAATAAGTTTTTCAAATCAAACATGGTTAGGAAATGGAAAAGCAACTATGCAAATCAATACAACAGCAGAAGAATACCAATTGCAATATAGAATAGGACAAGATGGAGAGTGGAATAATATAGAAAACGGAGGAACTATACCAAATCTATCTCATGGAGATGTGATATATGGAAGGTTATTTGACGGAACAAGTAATGGAAAAGATGAGAAATCTATAACATTGATAGATAATATAGAGCCAATCATAAATGATATTAAAGTAGTTAATATTTCTGATGATAATATTATAATAAATGTAAGTGCTAGTGATGGAGAAAGCGGATTAGCAGCAGAAGAAACTTATCAATATTATTTAAATAATGAAGATATTCCAAAAGAAATGACCACTAACAATAGATATCAATTTACTGGATTAACTCCAGAAACGAAATATACATTTAAAGTAGATGTTTTAGATAATGCAGGAAACAGAAAATCTATAGAAACGGAAGCAACAACAATACAGAAATTAGCAAAAGTAGAGGAAACAGTAACAGAGGGAAGTTATGTTGATTATGTAGATGACGATGGTAATGCTATTAAATGTGCTGTTTTATATGGACCAGAAAATGAAAAATACTCAGATTATGGAATTCAATTAATAAGTATAGATACATTGTATAAATATAGCCTAAAAGTTTCAGGAGCACGGACAAAATCATGTAAATGCATACAATGGGTTAGTAAATGGAATGATTAGGCGCTGTGAAGATGGAATTAATAATGATTTCATAGAAGATTCGCGTCCGACTGGGTCAAAACCCGATTTTTCTTCTGGTGGGTATTCATCTGTTAGTTTTGAATTACTGTCAGGAGATTGGTGTAATATAATAAAAACTGATGAAAATTATCTTCAAGATTGGGAACAAATAAATAAATTAGAAATTGTAACTATGGAAAAAGATTATTTTCTTGCTTCTAGGTATCTTGAAGAAGCATATCGTAATTACAAAGGGTATATCCGTATAGTTACTAAAGATGGAAATTTATCAACTAAACAAATATGTAGTTTAACTTATCATGGAGATGGAGGTGTTTTCCCTATAGGTGTTACCGTAAGACCGATATTTAAATTAAAAGAGGGATTAAAAATAATTGATGGAGCAGGAACAGAAGGAGAACCATATACTTTAGGAATATAAGTATTAAGAAGATAATTATTCTTGCATTTATCATATAATTGTGATATGATACAAACGCAAATAAGAAGAAAACTCATAAATAAATGATAAAAGTAAGGAGGAAAAATGATGCAAGATAAATTGATATTAAAAAAATGTAAAAAATGTGGAGTAGTAATACAAACTTTAGGGGACTGCCAAAATGAAGCATTGGAACTAAAATGTTGTGACGAACCTATGAAAACAGTAGAATCAAATACAGTAGAATGCGCTGTAGAAAAACATATACCAAATTATACAATTGAAGGAGATACCATTCACGTAAAAGTAGAACATGTTATGGAAGAAAAACATTATATAGAATGGATAGCACTAGTTTCTGAGAATACACAAAAAATGGTACACCTTAAACCAGGTGATGTTGCAGAAGCTACATTTCCATACGAAAAAAACAGCATAATTTATGCATATTGCAATCTTCATGAATTGTGGAAAAAAGAAGTAATGTAATAAACAAAAAGCTGTGAAATATTATATGTTCACGGCTTTTTTGCTGAATCATATATAAGAAAGAGGAAGAAAAAATGGAAAAATTAATTGTATTTGGTACAGGTAATGCAACAGTAACTAAATGTTATAACACTTGCTTTGCACTAAAAAAGAAAGATGAATATTTTTTAGTAGATGCAGGTGGAGGAAATCAAATTTTAAGTATTTTAGAAAATAAACAAATAACACTTAATCAAATACATCATATTTTTGTAACACATGCTCATACAGACCACGTTTTAGGAATTATTTGGGTAATTCGCATGATAGGGCAAAAAATAAATCAAGGAAAATATGAGGGAAAATTATACCTCTATGCTCATAAGGAACTAATAGAAAAAATAAAAACGATTTGTAACTTAACATTACCTAAAAAAATTACCAATTTATTTGAGCAAAGCATAATATTTGTTGAGGTAAAAGACCATGAACAAAAAGAAATATTAGGAGAAGATTTTACTTTCTTTGATATTCATTCTACTAAGGAAAAACAATTTGGATTTTCTTTATCATATGATAATAAAAAATTAACATGTTTAGGTGATGAACCATATAGTGAAAATTCACAAGAATATGTTGAAGGTGCAACTTATTTATTGTGCGAGGCTTTTT
>CALXJP010000039.1 GCA_944388655.1 uncultured Clostridia bacterium
GCTGGGTAGCTAAGTAAGGAAGGGATAAACGCTGAAAGCATCTAAGTGTGAAGCCCACCTCAAGATAAGATATCCCATATCGTAAGATAGTAAGATTCCATAGAGACTATGTGGTAGATAGGTTGGATGTGTAAGTGTAGTAATACATTAAGCTGACCAATACTAATAAATCGAGGGCTTAACCATAAGAAAATGGGAACCACTTTTTTCTATGTATTTTTGAGTGTGCTAAAAGAAAAGAAGAAGTTTGAGAAAAATACTTGTCAAAAGTAAAGAGAAGTAGTATAATCAAACAAGTAAAAAAAAGTTAATAAATTTCTGGTGATGATAACAAAGAGGAAATACCTGTACCCATACCGAACACAGAAGTCAAGCTCTTAAGTGCCGAAGATATTTGCGGGTTACCCTGCTGAGAAAATAGGTTGTTGCCAGAGTTTTTTTATTTTATACAAATATCTATTTTTGTAAAATGTGCATTTTATAGAAATAGGTATTTGTATTTTTTCTTTCTTATGTTATAATAAAGCCATAAAATCAATAAAGGAAGGAAAAATTATGAACTCTTTACGAAATATAGATATGGAAGCATTATTTTCTCGTTTAGGAATTTCTTTAGAAGATGAACCAAACCAAGTCATAGGAGTATTACAAACTTATTTAAAACAACGTCAAGGAATATTAAAAATTAAACAAGAAAGATTAAAAAATATACTAAACTTTACTACTAAAGAAAACATAGAAAGGGAAAGAAATCGTATTAAGAATGATATTGTTGCAGTTAATGAAGAAATCAAAAATATGGCAGGCTTGTTAACGATTTTTCAAAATCATGATTATTTAGAAGGATATAAAAAAGAGGTAAAAAGCAATGGATTATTGTATCCAGAGGAATTTTTACTTACCATAAAAGAAAAGGAAAAACAACAAGAAGTTCAAATGCCAAAAAGAAACATAGGGAAGGGAAATATAAATCAAAAGACAAGCGAAGCTGAAGAGAAAAAAGTAACTTATTTAGAAAGAATGCAACAACGTATCAATAGTATTCCTTTATATAGTAGAAGAGAACTAGAAGCAATAAAAAACTTAAGTGTGGAATTTGCAGCAAATACGAAAGAACTTACTTTTTCTAATGATATTACAAAACAAGAATATAAAATTAGATTATTAGGCAGAATCAAATATACAGCTGAAATTAATGTAGAGGATGTAGGACTATTGATGTATACATTACAAAAAGCAAATGAGAAAACAAAACATATTATTCTTGGGCAAATTCCTTTAAAGGCAATGCAAGAGAGGCCAGAAGTAAAGCAATTTGTATTAAATACCTTACTGGCAGATTATAAAGTAAAATATGCTATGAGTTCCAATGGAGGCTATTTAGGAGATGTCATGAAAGATGAAGAAGGAAGATATAATATACATATAGATGAAATACGAAAAATAGCCACATACAAAGCTAAAAAGGAAGGAATATTGAAAAACTTGCAAAAATCAATCAATCAAGAAAATGAACCAGAAGAGAGGTAATATCATGGCAAAAAAAGAATGGAAAGCAGGAAACTTTATTTATCCTATTCCAGCAGTTTTGGTAAGCTGTGGAACAATGGAGAAAGCAAATATTCTAACAGTAGCATGGACAGGAATTATCAATACAAACCCTCCTATGTGCTACATATCAGTGCGACCAGAAAGATATTCTTATGAAATTATCAAAAAGCAAAAAGAATTTGTTATTAATTTGACAAATGAAAAATTAGCATATGCAACAGACTGGTGTGGCGTAAAAAGTGGGGCAAAAGTAGATAAATTTAAAGAAATGCATTTAACAAAGCAAAAAGCAAATCATGTGCAATGTCCTTTAATTGAAGAAAGTCCTGTTTCTATAGAATGTAAAGTAAAGGAAATACGCAAACATGGTAGTCATCATGAATTTATTGCAGAAATTATTTGTATTGATGCAGATGAGCAATATATGAATGAGAAAGGAAGTTTTGATATTACTAAGTGTCATCTAATAGCTTATGCTAATGGAGGGTATTTTACATTAGGTAAAAAAATAGGTTCCTTTGGTTATTCTGTAAGGAAAAAGAAAAAAAACAGGAAAAATCAATAGAAAATGCTACAATATATTGACTTTTATAGAGGAATATGGTAAAATAATCAAGCATATGTGGAGTGCATATGCTTTTTAAAATATGCAAAAAAATATAAAATAAAGCAAATTTAGATTGTGGAGGTGTTTGAAATGGCAGCAAAAGGAGCTAGAGAAGCAATTACATTGGAATGTACAGAATGTAAAAGAAGAAATTACATGACTGAAAAAAACAAAAGAAACAATACAGATAGATTAGAAATAAAAAAGTATTGTTCACATTGTGGCAAACGTACAACACATAAAGAAACAAAATAACTGTTTTAAGGAGGAAAAAGTATCATGCCTAAAGATGCAAAAAAAGAGAATAAAGAAAAGAAACATTTTTTTAAAGATGTAAAAACAGAACTTAAAAGAGTTATTTGGCCAGCACCAAAGCAACTAGTAAATAATACTGTTGCTGTTATAACAATAGTACTTATTACAGCAATTATTGTTTTTGTATTAGACTTTGCTTTTGAAAGTATGAATAAATTTGGTATTGATAATATCAAAAATGTAGTTCAATCTACGAACACAACAGATGATACAACAACTAATGAAACTACGAATACAATAGCAAATGAGCAAAGTAATACTGTAGCTAATGAAGTATTGAATAATACACAAAATACTACAGAGACTAATGCGGAATCTAATACGCAGGCAAATCAAGTTAATGAATAAGGAGGCTAGTAGTATGTCTCAAGAAAAAAATGACCTAAAACCTAGATGGTATGTAGTACATACTTATTCAGGTTATGAAAATAAGGTAAAAACAGACCTTGAAAAAACGGTAAAAAACAGAGAATTAGAAGATTACTTCTTTGAAATTGTAGTTCCTATGGAAGAACAAATAGAAATCAAAGATGGTAAGAAAAAAACAAATTTAAAAAAAGTTTTTCCAGGTTATGTATTAATAAAAATGATTGTAACAGAAGCAACTTGGTACATTGTTAGAAATACAAGAGGTGTTACTGGTTTTGTAGGCTCTGGAACAGATCCAATTCCTCTTACAGAAGCAGAAATTAGACAAATGGGATTTGATATTCCTAATGTTAATGTAGATTATGCAGTAGGGGATTCTGTAACAATTATTAATGGTTCTTTTGAAAACTTTGTTGGCACTGTCCAAGAAATTAATAAAGAAAAACATAAAGTGAAAGTATTAGTTTCTATGTTTGGAAGGGAAACACCAATTGAATTAGATTTTGCCCAAGTTCAAAAGACGGTATAAGGTATGTTTAAAATGAGGGAAACCTCATATTAATAAAATCTATAATTATTTTCGATGTTTTTATACATCAAAACCAAAAAGGAGGTGCACAAAATGGCAGAAAAAGAAATTACAAACGTAATTAAATTGCAAATTGAAGCAGGAAAAGCAACACCAGCTCCACCAGTAGGTCCAGCTTTAGGTTCAAGTGGTGTTAATATTATGCAATTCGTAAAAGAATTTAATGATAGAACAGCTAATCAACCTGGAATGATTATACCAGTAGTAATTACTGTTTATAAAGATAAATCTTTCGAATTCATTACAAAAGTACCACCAGTTGCAGTTTTAATTAAAAAAGCTATTAAAATTCAAAAAGGTTCAGGAAAACCAAACAGAGACAAAGTAGGAACAATTACTAAAGCTCAAGTAGAAGAAATAGCTAAACAAAAAATGCCAGATTTAAATGCAGCATCATTAGAAGCAGCTATGAGCATGGTTGCTGGTACTGCAAGAAGTATGGGTGTAGTAGTAGCTGACTAATATAAGCTACAATAATATTGGGAGAAGGAAACTTCGATAATACCAAAAGGAGGAAAAAAATGAAAGCAGGAAAAAGATTCAGTGAAAGTCAAAAGCTTATTGAAAAAAATAAGGTATATCCTATTCATGAAGCTTTAGAACTTATTGAAAAAATGCCAAAAGCTAAATTCGATGAAACAGTAGAACTACATGTAAAATTAGGTGTAGATTCTAAACATGCTGACCAACAAGTTAGAGGTACAACAGTACTTCCACATGGTACAGGTAAAACTTTAAAAGTATTAGTATTTGCAAAAGGACCAAAAGCTGAAGAAGCTTTAAAAGCAGGAGCAGACTTTGTAGGTGCTGAAGAGCTAATACCAAAAATAGAAAAAGAAAATTGGTTTGACTATGATGTAATCGTAGCAACTCCAGACATGATGGGTGTAGTAGGAAGACTTGGTAAAGTATTAGGACCAAAAGGATTAATGCCAAACCCAAAATCAGGAACAGTTACTATGGATGTTACTAAAGCAATCCAAGAAATCAAATCTGGTAAAGTAGAATACAGATTAGATAAAACAAACATTATCCATTTAGGTTTTGGAAAAGTTTCATTTGGTGTAGAAAAATTAGCTGAAAACTATGATGCAATTATGGGAGCAATTATTAAAGCTAAACCAGCAGCAGCTAAGGGACAATACATTAAAAGTGTATCTATTTCTACAACAATGGGACCTGGAATGTATATTGACCAAAAATAATTATAGTAGCCAAAGAAAGTAGGCAAACCATAAGTCCTACCGAGGCATAGAAAAGAGAAGAGAAAATCCAATCTTGATATGCCTTGCAGGCTATAGAGATTGGAATTTTTTTAGGAGGTGAATCTCAAAAATGGCAAGTAAAGAAATTTTAAAACAAAAAGAAGAATTAGTAAACAACTTAGCAGGAAAATTAAAAGATGCTAAATTAGTACTTATAACAGATTACAGAGGAATTACTGTTGAAGATGTTACAAAATTAAGAAATGATTTAAGAGAAACTAAAGCAGAATATAAAGTAATCAAAAACAACATTGTAAAAAGAGCATTAAATGCAAATGGTGAAAATGGACTAGATGAAATATTAGAAGGACCAACAGCAGTTATTATAGCTGAGGAAGATTATCTATCACCATTAAAAGCTATTTACAAATATGCAAAAGACAATGAATTTTATAAAATTAAAGGTGGAATAGTAGAAGGTAAAGTATTATCAGTAGAAGAATTAATTACTTTAGCAAAACTACCATCAAGACAAGAACTTTTGGGTATGCTTGCTGGTGCTTTACTTGGAAATATTTCCAAAGTTGCAGTTGCATTAGACCAAGTTCGTATACAAAAAGAACAAGCATAAATAAAATATAAAAGCAAACAAGCCAAGTTTGCAAAAAAATTAAAAAGGGAGGAATAAAAAAATGGCAAAAATAGAAGAATTATTAGAAACTATTGACAGCTTAACAGTAGCTGAATTAAATGAATTAGTAAAAGGAATTGAAGAAAAATATGGAGTATCTGCAGTAGCAGCAGCTGCACCAGCAGCTGGAGCTGCAGGAGCAGCAGTTGAAGAAAAATCTTCTTTCAACGTAGTATTAAAAGAAGCTGGAGCTAACAAAATCCAAGTAATTAAAGTTGTTAGAGATGCTACAGGATTAGGATTAAAAGAAGCTAAAGACTTAGTAGATGGAGCTCCAAAAACAGTTAAAGAAGGAGCAAGCAAAGAAGAAGCTGAAGAATTAAAAGCTAAATTTGCAGAAGTTGGAGCTACAGTAGAATTACAATAATTATAGCCAATAAAATAGGAAGAGAATATCTTCCTATTTTTAGTGGAAATTAACACGCAAAAGAACAAGAAATTTATACTAAATGGTCAAAAAGCTTGCTATTTTTGTAAAAAAATATTACTATAAGTAAGCAAAATAAAAACGAATTACTATCTATAACTGATTTACGCATATCAACTTAAATATTTTATTTTCAATCATCTTGCGCTCGAAAACTCCAATTGTAAATCAATATCAATGTAGTTTTCTCGAAACTGCGCAATGATTCAAAATAAAATATTTAAGTTGAGTAGTTATAAAACTGTGAATACTAACTAACTAAAATGTTACAAAAACGTAAGTTTCTTTTACTTTATCATTGACTTTATCAAGTATAAGTAATAAAATTATAAAATAACAATATATATTAAAAAATGATTAAAGGAGTAAGAGCAATGGTTATACTATTAGATGCTATGGGAGGAGATAATGCACCAGACGCTAACATAAAAGGAGCAGTAGAAGCAATTCATCAAATAGAAGCAGAAGTATTGCTAATTGGCAATGAGGAAATTATTAACAGTAGAGTAAAAGAATTATATGGCAAAGAATCTATATCACAAATTTCGCCAAAATTAAAAATCTATCATACATCAGAAACAATTGAAATGTGTGATATTCCTACACAAGCGATTAAACACAAAAAAGATTCTTCTATGGTAGTAGGCTTTAACTTATTAAAAGAAGGAGCTGGAGATGTATTCATATCTGCAGGAAACTCTGGAGCATTGCTTACAGGTGCTACTTTATTAGTAGGAAGAATTAAAGGCATAGATAGACCAGCTTTAGCAGGAATATTACCAGCATATAAGGGAAGACTATTGTTAATTGACTGTGGGTCAAATACAAATTGCAAACCAATTAACTTATTACAATTTGCTCAAATGTCTAGTATCTATTTAAAAAGTACCTTTGGTATGGAAAGCCCAAGAATTGGTTTATTAAATATTGGAACAGAAGAAACAAAGGGAAATGAATTAGTAAAGGAATCTTACCAATTATTAAAAGAAAAATCAGAAGAATTAGGAATTAATTTTGTAGGAAATGTAGAAGGTAGAGATGCCATGTCTGGAACAATAGATGTATTAGTTACAGACGGATTTACAGGAAATGTTTTCTTGAAAACAGTAGAAGGTATGGGAAAACTAATCAAAAAATTGCTAACAGAAAATTTAAAGAAAAATATATTCACAACAATTGGGGCAATTCCTTCTTTACCAGCAATTAAAGCATTTTCTAAAGAAATGGATTATAAAGAATATGGAGGAGCATTATTTCTAGGTGTCAAAAAGCCAGTTATTAAAGCACATGGAAGTAGTGACGAAAAATTATTTGAATTTACCATTAAACAAGCAGAGCAATTTGTAAAAAATAAAGCGGTAGATAAAATGATAGAAGAATTTGAAAAACTTCCAAAATAATCTTGACATTTATAACAACTTGTAATATTGTTAAGAAAATAAATAAGAACCACATGTGAGAGGGGGTGTAATGAAATGACTCAAGAAGAAATATTTGAAAAAGTAAAAGGAATTATTGTTGAACAATTAGGAGTTGCTGATACATCTGTAACAATGGAAGCATCATTTATAGATGATTTAGGAGCTGATTCATTAGATATTGTTGAACTTATTATGGCTTTAGAAGAAGAGTTTGATATGGAAATTCCAGACTCTGATGCAGAAGCTATAGTTACTGTAGGAGATGTAGTAGAATACATTAAAGAGCATGGAGAAAATGCGTAAACAAAAAGAAAAATGTAAAATAAACCATTCTTGGTGATAAAGATAATGGTTTATTTTTTTTTGTGATAAACCTTTCTTTTTTTGGAAAAATGATGTATAATCAATTTGGAAAATTTATACAATCAAGAGCTAGAAGAGGGAATAGAATGAAATTGCAAGAATTAGAAAAAGAAATAGGATATGTTTTTCAAAATAAAGAACTATTAAAAACAGCGCTAACACATAGCTCATATGCATATGAACATCACGAGCAAAGTAATGAAAAATTAGAATTTTTAGGAGATAGTATTTTAGAATTTATCTCGAGTAAATATCTATATAATCATTATCCAGAATTAGCAGAGGGAAAGCTAACAAAATTAAGAGCAGATATTGTATGTGAAAAAAGTTTATATAAAATAGCTAAAAAACATCATTTTGAAAAATACTTATTTGTAGGAAAAAGTGAATCACAAAATCATGGTAACACAAGACCAACTATCATGGCAGATAGCGTAGAAGCACTAATTGCAGCAATATATTTTGACAGTGGCTTAGAAGAGGCAGAAAAATTTATCATAGCCAATTTAGAAGAAGAAGCAAAAATAGCAAGTCAAAATGTAGGGCAAAAAGACTATAAAACAGTGCTACAAGAAAAATTACAAGAAAAGGGAGAAGTACATATAGAATATACAATCATCAAAGAAGAAGGTCCAGATCATGATAAAAAATTCACAGCAGAAGTAAAATGCAATGGAAAAAAATTAGCACAAGGAGAAGGAAAAACAAAAAAAGCAGCAGAGATGGAAGCAGCAAGAAAAGCAATGAATGAAAAATAACAAGGGAAGAAAAATGTAATATATTAAGCATTCTAGAAAAACAAAAGCTCTCAAGAAAAAAAGATAGGAGTTAAGAGAATGAAAAAAGAGTATATTATCCCCATATTTGTACCACATTTAGGTTGCCCTAATGCATGTGTATTTTGTAACCAAACCAAAATTAGTGGAGAACAAAAAGAAGTAAGGGCAAAGGATGTAAAAGAAACAGTAGAATACTATTTAAAAAATTTTCACGCAGAAAATAAAGAAATAGAAATTGCCTTTTTTGGAGGAAGTTTCACAGCAATAGAAGAGGAAAGGCAAAAAGAACTATTAGAAACAGCATATGAATATATAAAGCAAGGAAAAGTAAATAGTATACGTATTTCTACAAGACCAGACTGTATCAACAAAAAAATACTAAAAATGTTAAAAAAATATAAAGTAAAAACAATAGAACTAGGTGTGCAGTCAACCAATGATTATATACTAGAAAAAGTAAAAAGAGGTCACACCTTTGCAGATGTAAAAAAGGCATCAAAATTAATTCGTTGGCATGGCTTTATATTAGGTCATCAAATGATGGTTGGCCTTCCAGAAAGTACAAAAGCAGATGAAATCAATACAGCAAAACAATTAATTAAACTGAAACCAAAAATGGTAAGAATTTATCCTGTTTTAGTAATTAAAGGAACCCAGTTGGAAGAAGAATATAAAAAAGGAGAATACACGCCACTTACAGTTGTACAAGCAGTAGAAAGATGCAAAGAAGTTGTCAATTTATTTAATCAAAAAAATATAAAAGTTATTCGTGTAGGTTTACAAAATACCAATGAAATAACGGCTCCGGGAGAAGAAGGAAGCGAAGTAGTAGCAGGACCATATCATCCAGCCTTTCGTCAATTAGTAGAATCTAGTATATGGTATGATGTAATTGTAGCAGAAATCAAAAAAATTAATACCAAAATAAAAGAAATTGAATTAAGAGTAAACCCTGAAGACTTAAACAATGTCATAGGGCATAAAAAAGAAAACATATTACAATTAAAAGAAGTATATGATGTAGATGTTATTCTAACACCAGATAGTCAAATTAAGAATGGAAAATTCGAAATTAAAATTTTAAAATCCTATGATGATATTGTAGAAGAGGAACGAAAAAAAAGAGAAATACATTCATAAATAAAAAATCCATATAGAAAGTAGCTATATGGATTTTTTGCATTTTGCATAAAATAGATAAAAAAGGAAATACTGTAAAAAAAGGTGTGACGAATATGGATTATGAAAAAACAAAAAGAATAGTAAAGTTAAAAAAATATAGTATAGAATTAGTACTTATATTAATAGGCTGTTTATGCATGGCTTTTGGAACATCCTTATTTTTATTACCCAATCAACTCTCATCAGGAGGTTTCGCAGGAATTTCCACAATTGTATATTACTTGTGGAAAATTCCATTGGGAATTTTTATGTTGTTATTAAATATTCCCTTCCTTATACTAAGTTATTTTAGGATTGGGAAAGAATTAGTTATTAAATCGATTATAGGAACAATACTTCTTTCTACCTTCATTGACATTCTAGATAAATTTCATCCTCTTACAACAGATAAATTTTTAGCATGTATTTATGGAGGAATCTCTATGGGTATAGGTACAGCTCTTATACTAAAAGCAAATGCCTCAACAGGAGGAACAGATTTATTATCCTATCTTATTAAAAGCTTCCATCTAAGCATACCACAAGGAACAATGATTGTCATCATAGATATCATTATAGTTACTTTAAATGTTCTTTTTTTTAGAGATGTAGAAGTAGGGTTATATTCTGCTATAGCTATTTTTTTAATGGGAAAAATGATAGATATTATATTTGAAGGAATATACTTTACAAAAGTGATGTTAATTATTTCTAATCAGTATGAGGAAATCGCAGAAAAAATAGGAAAGGATGTAGATAGAGGAAGTACAGGAATTTACGCAAAAGGAATGTATAGTAATCAAGAAAAAATGATGTTATTATGTGTAGGTGCTAGAAATGATATAAGTAAAATGAAAAAAATAGCGCAAGAAATAGATAAACATTCTTTTATAGTTATATTTAATGCTAGAGAGGCATTAGGAAAAGGGTTTAAAAAACAAAATTAGTAATAACTAAAAAGAAATAGAACTGGATAAAATAATAAAAAATACAACAAAATATTGAAAAAAGATATTGCAAAAAAGAAGAAAGTTTTGTAAAATAAAAATGATTTTTCATATAGAAAGAAAAAAGAAAGGAACAAAAGAAAATGCAAATCAGTAAAAGTCTTGATACACTATATATATATATCGACATATTTAATCAAAGAATAAAAAATAAAATTCATATCAATAAAATGAAAATCTATAGTAAAAAGAAACCTGTAATAGACACAGGTTAGTTTTGCTATAGATTTTTACGTTGTAAAAAGAAAAAATAAAACAAAAAAAAAAAGTAAAAAACGAGGGGAAAAAAAAAATGAAAGAAAAAAGAAAAAATAAGCAAAGAACTTCGCAAGGTGTAACACTAATTGCATTAGTGGTGACAATAGTTATTTTAATTATACTAGCAGCAGTGAGTATGAATATGGTATTAGGAGACCAAGGTATATTTAAGAAAGCACAAGAAGGTGCCAATAGCATGCATGATGCTGAAGTAAATACTCAAGTAGGATTTAATAGTATAACAGATGAGATAGATAGAATCACAAGTGGACAAAACGAAAAACTAGTTATACCAGGACCGACTCCACAGCCACCAACAGGGGGAACTGAAATGGATGATATGACCAATGGAATAATAGAAATAAAATGGTTAAGTGGAACAAGTAATAATGTAAGTAGTTCACCAAATGCACCATTAATAAAAAATGATTTACCAAGCGGAACAACAATGGAACAGGTAGTATTTGATGAAGAAAGTAGTTTATGGATAACAGGAACAGAATATAGTTATATAGCAGGAACGGGTTCAAGTGATAATACAGCAAGTCATTGGGCAAATGCAAGAGTAACAAAAGATGGAGTAGAAAGCTACTTTGTATGGATTCCAAGATATGCATATAGGATTATATATTTCGATTCATTGGAAAGTAAAACAGCATATCAAGAAGGAACACTATCAGAAGAAGAAGCAGTAGAGCAAGAAAAAATAATTGGATATTCAGATAGTAGAGGAATAGTAGACGGACACGGAAGAAGAATAGAGAGCGTAACAAGTGAATCAAACACAACACATACAATGGTAAGTGAGGATTATTTTATGGTACATCCAGCATTTACAAATGGAGTAAACAATGGCTATGCAAATGGAGAATGGGATAGAGAGATAGAAGGGATATGGATAGGAAAATATGAAACAAGTTCAGTAGAAGGAAACGATAATAATGCATTAGATGACGTAACAACAAAAACTGCAAAAGTACAGCAAGGAATAAGTAGCTGGAGCGGAATATCTATAGGAAATGCATATATTGTAGCGCAATTATTTCAACCAGAGTTAGAAAGTCATATGTTAAAAAATAGTGAATGGGGTGCAGTAGCTTATCTTACAGAAAGCAAATATGGAAGAAATGGTACAGAGTTGGCAAGAGACGATATTGTTCCTGGGTTATTTGGGGTGACTGGTGGAGGTGAAGGATGTTATATCACTTATCCAAAACAAAGTTCAACAGGAAATGTATATGGAATATATGATTTAGATGTATGGAATACAAAACCAGAACATGTTGCTGCTTATTATAATGGAGAAGATGCAGATGAAGAATATTTGAGTAATGGCTCATATTTTGCAAGTAAAAATGGAGCTAGTAGTAAATGGGTTACTACGTATAATAGCTCATGGGCAGGTACACTAGGTCAAGCATATAAATATGGAGATGCCACATTTGAAACGAGTGAGTGGCATGAAGATAGTTCAAGTCTTGCCTATAAAAACTATCCATTCTTTTATAGGGGAGGTTATCATAGTATCGTTGACGACCGCTCCGGCGTGTTTGCTTTTGAAGGTGGTAAAGGAGATGCAGATAGATGTGCGTTTCACATTGCCTTAGTTGTGTAAAGTATAGTGTAAAATATCAAGTTCATAATAATAAATTTTTTGTAAAATTTTAATACAAATGGTATATACGAGTTCTAGCGAGAAAATACAGTGTGTGAAATATGATATGATACCTCTTAAGTAGACAGGGGGCATATCAAGTAGCACACTGTATTTTATGTATATACAAATATAAAAATGGTAGGTATAATTAATAAACCATAGGTAAATAACTAGAAAAATCAATACAGATATGTTACAATAAATGAAGAAAAAAGTGATAGAGGAAGAAACAATGAAAGAACAACAATATGTAATAAAAGCAATACCAACATTTAATATAAAAGATATATTTACATGTGGTCAATGTTTTAGATGGAATAAATATACAGAAAATAGTTATATAGGAATATGTAAAAAAAACGTTTTAGAAGTAATCCAGCAAAAAGATACCATTACCTTTCAAGGAATATGTGAGGGTGACATACAAGAAGTAGTAACTAACTATTTTGATTTAGAACGTGATTATGAAGTGATACAAAAAAAGTTATCAGCTGTAGATGATAATATGAAAAAAAGTATTGCCTATGGAAGGGGGATACGCATTTTAAATCAAGAGTTATGGGAAACAATTATATCTTTTATTATATCGGCTAATAACAATATACCTCGTATTAAAGGAATTATTGAGAGACTAGCAAAACAATATGGAAAGCCAATTCCCTATAAAAATCATGTATATTATACTTTTCCTACACCAGAAGAATTACAATACTGTACAGTAGAAGATTTTAGAAAATTAGGACTGGGATTTCGAGATATTAGACTATATGAAACAACTCAGGCAGTTATCCATAAAAAAGTAGATTTGGATCAAGTAAAGCAAGAAACAGATTTTACTAAAATAAGGGAAACCCTATTAACCCTATCAGGAGTAGGTCCAAAAGTAGCAGATTGTATTTTGCTATTTTCAACATTAAAAAGATTAGAAGCATTTCCTATAGATGTATGGGTAAGACGTGTAATGAATGAATTATATATTCATGAAAAAGAAGAAAACCAAGTAAAACAAAAACAAATTGAAAAGGTTGCACATGAAAAATTTGGAAACTTTGCGGGACTTGCACAACAATATTTATTTTATTGGAAAAGAGAAACTTCTTAGAAACTATAATAAAAATTAGGTACATAAACAAGAAATCATAGCAAGAAATAAACTTGCTATTTTTTAAATTTTAGTATACAATATTGTACATAAAAATGAGAAAAAAAGGAGTTAGAAATGAGCTTACGATTAATTTGTGGAAGAGCTGGAACTGGAAAAAGTGAGTTTTGTTTTCAAGAAATTGCACAAAAAATAAAGCAAAATCAAACAAAAAAAATATACATTATTACTCCAGAACAATTCTCTTTGACAACAGAAAAAAAGCTACTAGCAGAATTATCTGAAAAATCAGTAACAAAAGCAGAAGTACTAACTTTTAAACGTATGGCATATAGAATTGCAACAGAAGTAGGAGGAAAAACTAAAATAGCATTATCTTCTTCTGGGAAAGCCATGCTGTTATATCAAATTTTAGCAGAGAATAAAGAAAAGTTAAAATTTTTAGGTAAAACAGAAAAAAATATAGAAATACTAGATAAAGAATTAACCGAATTAAAAAAACACCATGTAACAATAGAGATGCTGAACAAATGCTATGAAGAAGAGGAAGATCCTTATAGAAAAGCAAAAATAGCAGATATTGTATATATCTATCAAAAATATGAAGGAAAACTACAAAACAACTATATAGATGAAAACGATGACTTAACACTACTTGTAGAGCGTTTGCCACATTCACAAATGTTTCAAGATGTAGATATATATCTAGATGAATTTGTAGGATTCACTAAACAAGAATATAACATTATAGAACAATTACTTATTATGAGCAAACAAGTCTCTATTACTATCACAACAGATAATTTAGACATGATGACAAACCGAGATACAGACATATTTTATAGCAATAAACAAACAGCAGATAAACTATTATTTTTAGCCAAAAAACAAAATGTAGCGTTAGAAAAAACAATATTTCTAACGCAATGTTATAGATTAAAAAATAAAGAATTAGAGCATATAGAAAAAAATCTATATCATATTCCAGCAGAAAAATATAATCAAAAGCCTGAACATCTTCACTTATTTTTAGCATCTAACCCTTATACAGAAATAGAGCAAGTCGCTAAACAAATTACTTTTTTAGTAAAAGAAAAGAAATATGCTTTTCAAGATATAGGAATCATCACAAAAGATTTAGAATGCTATGGAAATTTGTGTAAAGTTATTTTGCAAACATATGGAATTGCAACTTTTATTGATGAAAAAAAAGATGTAAGCCAAAATAGTTTATTAAAATATATCTTATCCATTTTAGAAATTTTCTCCAAAAACTGGTCTTATGAAAGTATGTTTCACTATATAAAAACGGGATTTTTAGAAAATATAGATAGTGAAGATATCTATTTATTAGAAAACTTTTGCATAAAATGGGGAATTAAAGGAAATAAATGGATACAAGGCGATTGGAATTTTGAAGAGATTAATGAAGAAAATCAAGAAAAAATAGAAAGAATACAAAATGTACGAAAACAAATTGTAGAACCATTATATGAATTAAAACAAAATTTAGCAGGAATCAAAACAGTAGAGCAAATCACGAGAAATATGTATCAATTTTTATTAAAACAAAATATTCCTGAAATATTAGAAGAAAAAAGAAAAAAGCAAGAAGAAAAAGGAAACTTAGAAATTGCCAATGACTATGAAACTGCTTGGAATTTGATAATGCAAATATTTGATGAAATGGTTATGATTTTCGGAAAAGAACGTATTACTTTTGAAAAATATATACAATTATTAAAAGTTGGATTAAACGATACAGGATTAGGAAAAATACCAGCAACACAAGATGAAGTAATTGTAGGAGATATTGATAGAACAAGAAGTCATAAAATGAGAGCTATTTTTATAGTAGGATTAAATGATGGTATATTTCCAGAAGTACATAAAAATGAAGGTTTTTTTAATAATCAAGATAGAGAGGTTTTCAAACAAAAAGGGATAGAGTTAGCAAAAGGAACAACAGAGCAACTATATGAATCTAATTTTAATATATATAAGGCTTTTACAACAGCAGAAGAAGAGCTATATTTATCTTATCCTTCGAGTAACATAGAGGGGGGAACTTTAAGACCGTCACTTTTTATTACCAAAATGAAAAAACTATTTCCCAACTTACAAGAAGAAAGCGATATGATACAGAAACAATACCTATTATTAAATGAAAGAGTTACTTTTGAAGAATTAATAGATAATATAAGAATTTTACAAGAAAAAGGTGAAATGCCTAGTATATGGTATGAAGTATATGAATATTTTAAACAAGAACCACAATGGCACCAGAAATTACAAAATGCACTAGAAGCCCTAACATATACCAATATACCGCACAATTTAACAAAAGAAAATGTAGAGCACCTATATGGAAATACAATGCAAACGAGTGTATCCAAATTAGAGCAATATAGAGAATGCCCATATTCCTTTTTCTTAAAATATGGTCTTCGTCTATCTGAAAAGAATAATTTTCGAGTACAACCTATAGATACAGGAAACTTTATGCATGAAGTCATTGAAAAATTCTTTTCACTTATTGAGGAAGAGGGTATTTCAGTAAAAAATATTACGCAAGAAGAATTAGAAAAATACATACATCAAATTATTCAAGAAGAATTACAATTTAAGAAAAATTATATATTTAATAGTAGTAAAAAATATACAGTATTAGTAATTCGTTTAGAAAAATTATTAATCAAATCTATGCAATATATTCTACAAAGTTTACAAAATAGTGATTTTGAAATATTTGCTAACGAATTAGAATTTAAAAAAGGAAAACAATATGAGCCTATACAAATTTCATTAGAAAATGGTAAAAAAGTAGAACTAATAGGAAAAATAGATAGAATAGACTTAGCAACAATTCCAGGAGAAAAAGAAGAAAAATATATACGAATCATAGACTATAAATCATCTATTAAAGATTTAGATTTCAATGAAATATATGCAGGAGTGCAATTGCAATTATTAACCTATTTAGATGCAACTTGTAAAATAGAAGAAATGTTACCAGCAGGCGTACTATATTTTAGTTTAATTGAACCAATTATCAAAGCAGAAAAAGCTATGACAGAAGAACAAATAGAAATGAAAATCAAAGAAAATTTTAAAATGCATGGAATTATTTTAGCAGATATCAAAATAGTTAAAATGATGGATAATACCTTACAAACAGGAAAATCACAAGTAATACCGGTATATGTAGACAAAGAAGGAAACATTAGCAATAAAATGTCCAATGTAGTAACCAAGGAACAATTTGCTATGTTACAAAAATACACTTTGCAGGTAATTCGTCAAATAGCAACAGAAATGCTAAAAGGAGATATTTCTTTAGCACCTATGTATCATATGAAAACCAAGAGAACACCTTGTGATTATTGTGCATATAAAACAATTTGTAACTTTAAAAATGGACAAGGTAATAATGGTTATCAATATATTCCGAATAGAGAAAAAGACGAAGTATTGAATAAAATGAAAAAGGAGTTAGTCGATGAAACAAAAAACGTGTGAAGAATTTATACAAGAGCTAGGCTCTAAAAGCCCTGTTCCCGGAGGTGGAGGAGCAACAGCTTTAGTAGGAGCAATTTCGGCAGCATTAGGTAGCATGGTAACTAATTTAACCATAGGCAAAAAGAAATACCAAGAAATAGAAGAAGAATTAGTAAAGAAGCAAAATACGTTAAAACACTTGCAAGAACAATTTTTACTTTGTATGCAAGAAGATGCAGATAATTTTATGCCATTGTACTTTGCCTATAGTTTACCAAAAACTACGAAAGAAGAGCAAACAAGCAGACAAGAAGCACTAGAAGAGGCTCTTTGTCAGGCAATTCAAACTCCTATGAAACTAATAAATTTGTGTGAGCAAACCATTGACATAAACATTTTTTTGTTACAAAAAGGAGGAAAAAATGTGGTAAGTGATGCTGCTTGTGGAATTACTTTAGCAGAGGCAGCTATGAAAACAGCAAGCTATAATATACTGATTAATACAAAGCTCATGAAAGATAGAGAAAAGGCAGAACAATGTAATACAAAAGTATATAACATATTGAAAGAAAATCAAGAAAAAGTAAGAAAAATAGAACCAGAAATAGAAAAACATTTAATAAGGTAGGGAAATGTATGGCAATGATTTTAGAGGGAAAAGAAGTAGCAAAACATACAGAACAACAATTACTACAAGAAATAGAAAAATTAAAACAAAACCACATAAAACCATGTTTAGGGATTATACGTGTAGGGGAAAAACAAGATAGTATTTCATATGAAAAAAGCATGATAAAAAAATGTGAAAAATATGGAATAGAAACAAAACTAGCTACATTCTTAGAGAACACAACCAAAGAAGAAATTTTAACACAAATACAAAACTGGAATGAGAACTCTTTCGTACATGGAATTTTACTATTAAGACCTTTACCATATGAAGAAGAATTATGTGATGCCATTTGTTTTACAAAAGATGTAGATGCTATGGGAAAAGAAAATATGGCTAATTTATATCAAGGAAAAAAGCAGGGGTTTGTACCTTGCACACCAGAAGCTTGTATGGAAATATTGGAATTTTATCATATTCCTTGCGAAGGAAAGAATATAGTAGTAGTAGGAAGAAGTTTAACAGTAGGAAAACCAATGGCAATGTTATTATTAAATCACAATGCTACAGTTACTATTTGTCATAGTAAAACCCAACACCTTGCAGAAATATGTCAAAAGGCAGATATATTAATTGTTGCGATAGGAAAAGAAAAATATATTACAAAAGAATTCACGAATCCTACTCAAGTTGTGATAGATGTAGGAATTCATCGAACAAAAGAAGGTACATTATGTGGAGATGTAGACTTTCAGAATGTAGTGAATCATGTACATGCCATCACACCAGTACCAGGAGGAGTAGGAAGTGTTACTACAATACAACTATTAGAACATGTTGTTCTATCAGCCAAAATAACAGGAGGAAAATGAAAATATGGACTTAACTAATCAGTATGTAATTCATCAAAAGTGTGGAGAAATAGAATATTTACAATTTAGAAGATTGTTACAATATGAAAATAAAATTTCACATTGTTTTACTTTAATAGGAAAAGGAAATAATTATCAAGTAAATGATGGAAGAAATTATCCTCGTATTATGCAAGAATTAGGGTTAGACTATAAGGGATTAGTAACAATTAAAAATCAAGTACATAGTGATATTGTTAAAAAAGTAGAAGATAATCAAGAAATATGTAAACAAATTGATCGGATTAGTAACGAATAAAAGAGGAATTACTATAGCAACTAGAGAAGCAGACTGCACACCTATTATTTTATATGACCCTGTGCAAAATGTAATTGGAAATGTACACTCTGGGTGGAGAGGAACACTTAAAAAAATTTCACAAAAAGCAATTCACATGTTACAGAAAGAATACCAATGTAAAGTAGAAGATATTATTTGCTGTATAGGACCATGTATAGGAAAGTGCCACTTTGAAGTAGATGAAGATGTACAAGAACTATTTAAGCAAACTTTTCCACATAACCTAGAATATATACAAAAGACGCAAATGAAAGAAGGAAAACAAAAATATCATATAGATATAGAAGCTTTGAATATAGAAGTATTATTAGAAGCAGGAATAAAAAGAAGGAATATTGAAAGTTGTGGTATCTGCACAGTTTGCCATGCTAATCAAATTCACTCTTTTAGGGCAACAAAAGAGAATAGTGGTAGAAATGCTACTTTAATTGGACTAAAATAAAGTAATAGAAGGAATAGAATATGTACAATCATTGGGAAGAATTAGAAAAAAGTATTCACAACTGTCAAAAATGTCAATTGTGTAAACAAAGAAAAAATATTGTTTTTGGAGAAGGCAATCAACAGGCAGATTTAATGTTTATTGGAGAAGGTCCAGGTGCAGATGAAGATGCACAAGGATTGCCTTTTGTGGGAAAAGCAGGTCAACTCATGAATAAAGCCTTTCAAGCACTAGGAATAAAAAGAGAAGAGGTGTATATTACCAATATAGTAAAATGTAGACCTCCTGCCAACCGAGTACCAGAAGAGCAAGAAGCTACAGCCTGCTTAGACTATTTAAGAAATCAAGTAATTTTAGTAAAGCCTAAAGTAATTGTGCTATTAGGAAGTACTGCGCTAAAAAATATATTAGGAAAAGAATTAGGTATTACATCTTCAAGAGGTAAGTGGATAGAAAAGAAAGGAATCTACTATATGCCAACATGGCATCCAGCAGCATTACTAAGAGATGAAAATAAAAAAATAGAATTTTGGAAAGATTTAAAACAAGTAGTAGAATTTTTTAAAAATACTCCTAACTAGTAGAACCACAAGTCAGTCATATTGACAGGAAAAAAGAAAAATCATACAATAAAAAGCAAAAACAAGTGAGGTTAAAAAGTGGAAAAAGAAGTATTAGAAAAAGCAGAATATTGTTTAAATTGTAAAACAAAACCATGTCAGCAAGCATGTCCTTTAGGAAATGATATTCCAACATTTATTGCATATCTTAAAGAACAAAACATAGAAGAAGCTTATCAAATATTAAGTAAAACAACTGTATTACAATCCATTTGTGGAAGGATTTGTCCACATGAACAACAATGTCAAGGAAATTGCGTACGTAGATTTAAATCGCAACCTACGAAAATAGGCGATTTAGAAGCTTATGTGGGAGATATAGCCTTAGAAAAAAACTTTCCATTCAGCAAAGAAAAAATAACAACAATGAACAAAAAAGTTGCTGTAGTGGGAGGGGGACCTGCAGGATTAACTTGTGCTGCATTTCTAGCAAGAGCAGGCTATAAGGTAACCATTTTAGAAAAGTACAATCAGCTAGGCGGTTTATTAAGACATGGTATTCCAGAATTTCGATTAGATAGAAATATATTAGATAAAGTGATTGATAAAATTATACAACTAGGAATACAAGTACAATATGGACAAGAATTAGGAAAAAATATTACTATACAAGAATTAGAACAGCAATATGATGCTATATTTTTAAGCTTTGGTGCTAATATTCCTGCTAAAATGCAAATAGAAGGAGAAGAGTTAGTAGGTATATATGGAGGAAATGAACTTTTAGAAAAAGAAATCCATCCTAATTACGTAGGAAAAAAAGTAGCTATTATTGGCGGAGGAAATGTAGCCATGGACTGCTCAAGAACCATTAAACGTATGGGAGCAGAAGAAGTATATGTTATTTACCGTAGAGCAGAAAAGCAAATGCCAGCAGAAAAAAAAGAAATAGAAGAGGCAAAACAGGAAGGTGTTCAATTTTTGTTTCAAAATAATATTGTTCGCATTCAAGGAAAAGATAAAGTAGAAAAAATAGAATGCATTAAAACCAATCTAATAAAAAAAGAAGGAGAAACAAGAGAATCACCAGTTAATGTAGAAGGAAGTAATTATGAAATTCCTATGGATTATGTGGTTATGGCAATTGGTTCTACTACAGAAAAACAAGTAATAGAAACATTACAAAAAGAGGGAATTCAAATCAATAGTAGAGGCTATATACAGGTAAATGAAAATTATCAAACGAGTCATCCAAAGGTATTTGCAGGAGGAGATAATATAGGGCAAAAAGCAACAGTAGCTTGGGCAGCAAAAGCAGGTAGAGATGCAGCTTATCAAATAGAAAAGTTTTTAGGAAAATAATGTCTAATTGACATAAAAATGGCAATATGTTACAATAAATATGTAACATATTATTTTTTTCATGAGGAGGTTTTTACTATGAAAGGAAAACGGTTTGTAGCAGTAGTTATTACTTGCTTACTCGTTTTGGTAAGTTCCGTTACTGCCTTGGCAGCAAGTAGTGACCAAAGGGTAAGACAGGTAGAAATCACGGTAACAAATGACAAAGGAACAGTGGCTTTTGCATCACATGAGCCAGAAAAGTATGATGTATTACTAGTAGACAGTGACGACTTTGACATTGGAGATGAAGAAATTTACTTTGATGTTAAAGCAGTAGCCAAAAATGGTTATTATTTTGATGATGACCATGTTAGTGTTAAATTCTATGGAGATAAAAGTGGCGTCAAACGCGATGAAATCGACATAGAAAACTCTGGGGAAGTATCTATTTCTATAACCATTCGGGCTATAGCCGGAGATTTGGAAGAACCAGGCAATGCTTGGTGGAGCTACGATTACTTTGGTTTAGCAGAGTGGGATGAAGTAGATGGCGCGGATAAATATATTGTCCGTGTGAACAGAGATCAAGAATTAACTGTATATGATACATCTGTAGACTTACGACCGTACCTTAGGTATGGAAAAAACAATTACTTTGAAGTAAGAGCAGATTCCAATGTTTCGGTAGTTGACAAAAGCTCTTGGTGCAGAAGTGATGACCTAGACTTACGAGGTGATGATTGGGAATATCAGTATTATGATTACAACTGGAACTGGGGAAATAATTATGGTCCAAGCCATAATAATAACGCTAACAATCATTATCGACCAGGTTCAGATGTAGTAACTTCTACGTATACCAATGTAGGTACTTGGGTAAAGAAGTACGATGGTTATTGGTACTTCTATGACAAGTACAATAATCAAAAAACTGGCTGGCAATTGATTAATAATTGTTGGTACTATTTACAACCAGGAACAGGAAGAATGTTAACAGGATGGCAGTATATCAATAATCATTGGTACTACATGCAAGCTTCAGGTGAAATGCTAACCGGTTGGCAGTTTATTAATGGTTATTGGTACTATATGCAGTCATCTGGAGAAATGCTAACAGGGCTTCAATATATCAATGGAGAATATTACTATCTTGCAGAGTATGAAGCACCTGTCGGCCATATGGTTACTGGTTGGTATACTGTAGAAGGAAAGAGAAGATTTTTCTCAACCGTAGAAGCACCAGTAGGTCATATGTACCGTGGAGTAGCAGGAGTAGACAACTATGGTAACTATTTCGAGTTTAGGCGTGATGGAACAGTTAGGTAAAAATCTTAGCGTGAATAGCATGTTATGCATTCACACAAATAGGGTTCCCTTTTGGGAACCCTATATTTAATGGTTTATATCTTGAGAAGAAGAGTATACTTTACGTATAGCCTGCATTGTGGCATTTAACTTGCGCAAAACCATATGAAAGAAATCATTTTGATAAGTCACTAAGTATACATTTTGCGTAATAGCATCATATTTATCAGATAATGCATTCATTTTGTGAATATAATATTCATTAAAAAATGAATCATTTTCAATAACACCAATATAATCTTTAAAATTATATAATTTTTTTCTGTATTCTTCTAAATCGGTAGTAGAATAAATCTGATGAAACTGTTTATCGAAATAAGAAGTTAAAATCAAATTTTGTGTTTGGCGGTAAGTTTTGGTAATATTATTTTTTAATTTGGTAATTTGGTTAGAATATATAGTAATTTTATTTTCAGAAACATTTTGTTGTACTTTTGCAACTAAGCTGGTTAACTTTTCTTCTATATGGAGCAACTTATCCAAATTATCTTGAATTTTATAAAAATGTGCTTGTCCACATAAACCAATAAAACATTTTTTAAAATTATCATTACTATATAAAGTACTATCAAATAACACTTGCTCACCGGTAATATAGGCCATTTGCCTAACTAAATTACAAAGCAAAGGATAACAACTAGTGCTATTAGTGGTGAATTCTATGCCATAATATTTAACAGTTTCAAAATCATTTTTTAAAGCTTTAGAAGTCATATATTGTACACTACCTTCATTTAGTGCCATACCTTTTACTTGTAAACCTGTAAAATCACATAAGCCTAAGCGATACAATATATTTTTGTTATCTTTCTTTTCTTGAAAACGATGAAGAAATTCATGAATAGCAAACGTTTTCATTTCGTCTACACTTAAGCCTTCTTTAAAATAAATGGTTGAATTTTTATAAAAATAATTTGCTTCTGACATGCCATTCGGAATTTTAGCAATAAACATAGGTGTATTGACAACTTTAATAAATAAATTATCATAATTCAAATTATATAAAGGGAAGGCAGTACATAATTTATCACAAACAAACTTGGCAATTAAGGTAACGGTAACGGGATTAACTGGTTCTATAACTGTTATACCATCTTTTTTCAAATCTTTCTCTATATTCATATATAATAATCTTCTCCTTAGTATATATATTATAAAACAAATTATACAAAAAAAGAATTACAGAAATATTAAAGTTTTGTGACATTTGTGTAACAAACTAAGCATATATGGCAAGAAAAAGGTAATACTAACAGTAGGTGAACAAAATGAAACATAAACAAACTATTTTTTTAGCCATTTTTTTTATAATAATGCTTGTGGCAATAATGGCATATGAGCTATTTTTATATAGTCAAGCAGAAAAAAATATTTATGCCAATTTGCAAGAAATTGCAAAACAAGATGCACAAAAAATAAAACTAGCAATACAAAGCCATGAAAATATATTGCTTGCAATAGCACAAGAAGTAGAAAGGTATCAAATACAAGAAAAAGAAAAAATATTTGCTCTGTGGGAAGACTATCCACAAAACCATGTATTTACCAGAATGGCTATTATGGACGAAAAGGGAAATATAGTCACAAATGATGGAAAAGTTTTAGATTTTTCAGAAGAAAAAGAAAAGTTTTGGGCAAGTGACACTGTTGAAATTACAGAACCACGAAAAAGTAAAATAGAAAATAAACAAATTCATATATATTCCAAAAAAGTAAAAGTAGTAAATACAGAATGGGTACTTATGTTAGTTTTAGAAAATGAAAACTATCAGCAAATGTTTTCAGAAAATATATTCGAGGGAAAAGGGCATACTTACTTACAAAATGAAGATGGCAACATTATGGCAACATCTAATACAAATTACTTGAAAAGTAAAGAAGAGGAAATCGAGGAAAATGTTTCTCCACAAGAAAGAAAACACTTGTATCAAGAATTAGAAAAATTGCAGGAAAATTTACAAAAACAAAAAAATGGAAATATGAAAATAAAAGCCATTCAGCAGAACTACTATGTATCTTACCGTAATATAGGAATTCATAATTGGAGCATTATTTCAGTAGTGCCAGAAAATACCATAGGGGAAGGAATTTATAGTATCATTATGGTCAGTACTAGCTTGGCATTTTTTATAGCATTATGTAGTATGATAGCTAGTATTTATATTGTACAACAAAATAATAAAAAACAAAAACAATTATATGAACTAGCATATATAGATATATTAACAAAGTTAGGTAATATTCATTTTTTAAAAGAAAATGCAAAGCAGTATATAAACAAAGGTATGTATTTTATCATAGTAGATATAGAAAAATTTAAAATATTCAATGAACAATATGGTTTTCAAGTAGGGGATCAAATTCTTATAGAGTTAGCCAATACATTAAAACAAGAATGTATTATGGCCTGTAGATGGGTAAATGATGTATTTGCTGGTTTTATAAAAACAAAGCAAATGAGTAATACATTAGAAAGCATAATTCGTAAAATGAGAGAAAAGTGTTTAGGAGGGCATGTATATAAAATGAATCTTTGTATAGGATGTTATCCGATACAAAGTAATACAGAAACCATAGAGTATATCATTAATCAAGCATTAATAGCACATAAGCAAGCAAAGGGAAATGTTGTGCAACCCTATTATATATATAATGAACAATTAAAACAGCAACTATTAAAAGAACATGAAATAGAAAGTAAAATGGAAGAGGCTATGCAAAAAGAACAATTTATAGTGTATTATCAAGCAAAAGTAAATACGAAAACGCAAATAGTATATGGAGCAGAGGCTCTAGTAAGATGGCAAGATAACAATCGTATCATACCTCCCAAAGATTTTATTCCTATTTTTGAAAAGAATCATTTTATTCTAAAATTGGATGTATATATATTGGAAAAAGTATGTCAAGATTTACAAAAAAGAAAACAAGAAAATAAAAGCCTTCCTATTATTTCTGTTAATATATCGCGAGAACATTTGGCTATAGAAAATTTTTTGCAAGAGTATATAAACATCATTCAAAAATATGCAATCGACCCCCAATATATAGAATTAGAAATTACAGAAAGTGCAGTAGAAAGCCAAAATTATGCATTAGGCAAAATAATTCAGCAAATGAAGAAGGTAGGTTTCCAAGTAGCTATTGATGATTTTGGAACAGGCTATTCATCCTTAAGCGTTTTACAATCATTAGCAATAGATACTATAAAAATAGATAAAGCTTTTATTGACAATTTAGAACAAGATACAACTATGGTAGAAATGATAGTGAACATAACAAAAAAGTTGGGAATAAAAACAGTAGCAGAAGGGGTAGAAAATAAAAAGCAAAGAGATATCTTATTAAATTTAGGATGTGATAGTATACAAGGCTATTATTATGCAAAACCACTGCCAGCAGAAGAATTTTGGAAAACAATAAAACATGACAGCTTTCAATAGAAAACTGTCATGTAAAATTCATACATTGGCTTTAAGACTGTATAATACAGAAGAATTTGCAAAAAATATATTGCAAACCCTTAAAAACGTGATATAATAAATAAGCTAAAGGAAAGGAATGTGAGAAGTATGAAAAAAGGAAAAGTCGTTTTAGTAGGAACTGGTTTTGTAGGAATGAGTATGGCATACTCCATGTTAAATAGAGGTGGTATTCGTGAATTAATACTCATTGATATTGACAAAGAAAAAACAGTAGGAGAAGAAATGGACTTATCACACGGTTTACCATTTGCTCCACAAAAAATGATTATTAAAGCAGGGGATTATGACCAATGTGAAGATGCAGAAGTAGTAGTTATTACTGCAGGTATTGCACAAAAACCAGGACAAACTAGGTTAGAACTTGCTGAAACTAATACCAAAATAATGAAACAAATTACACAAAATATTATGGCAAGTGGTTTCAATGGTATTATTGTTGTAGCAAGTAACCCAGTAGATTTAATGTCTTATGTAGTATATAAAGTATCAGGATTACCAAAACACAAAGTAATAGGTTCTGGAACTGTATTAGATACAGCAAGATTAAGATATTTATTAGGAGATTACTTAAAAATTTCAAGTAAAAATATTCATGCCTATATCATGGGGGAACATGGAGATTCTTCTTTTGTTCCATGGAATCATGCTTATGTAGGTTGTAAAAAAATTGCAGATATTATGAAAGATAATCACTATCCAATGGAAGATTTGGATAAAATTCATAAAGGAGTAGTAAATGCCGCTTATGAAATTATTAATAAGAAAAAAGCAACTTATTATGGAATAGGTATGGCGTTAGAACGTTTAGTAAAAGCCATTATCAATGACGAAAATGCTATATTAACAGTTTCTGCATACTTAGAAAAAGGAGAATATGGACAAGAAGATGTATATATTGGGGTTCCAGCGGTAATCAATAAAGATGGTATTCGTGAGCTTCTTCACTTACAAATGAGCAAAGAAGACCAAGAAAAATTAGATAATAGTTGCCAAGTTATCAAAAAAATGAGAGAAGATTCCATAGAAAAAATTATAGAAGCATAAGTAGATATGAAAAAAGTATCTACTTTTTTCTATAAATGAATTGAAAAAATACTAGCGATAAGGTAGAATAAGTCTATAAAATAATGGCAAAATTAAAGGAGGAAAGCTAAATGGAACTAGCAGAAGCCAAAGAAGAGGTAAAAAAATTAAGAGAACAATTAGAATATTATGCAAAAAAATATTATGATGAAGATAATCCCGAAATCTCAGATTATGAATATGACATGATGATGAATAAATTAAAAGCCTTAGAAAAAGAATTTCCTGAATTAATTACCAAAGACTCGTTAACACAAAAAGTAGGAGGACATGTAAAAGAAGGGTTTAAAGAAGTTGTACACGAAGTGCCTTTACAAAGCCTTCAAGATGTTTTTTCTTTTGCAGAAGTAAAAGAATTTGACGACAGAGTAAAAAAACAAGCTATTGAAGAAAATGAAGAATTGAATTATGTAGTAGAAACCAAAATTGATGGTCTATCAGTTGCTTTAGAATATGTAGATGGAGTATTCGTAAGAGGAGCAACACGTGGAAATGGATTAATAGGAGAAGATGTAACAGAAAATCTAAGAACTGTGAAAAGTATACCCAAAGTATTAAAAGAAAAAATTACTATTACTGTAAGAGGGGAAGTTTTTATAGGGAAAAAAGAATTTGAAAAAATGAATGAGGAAAGGGAAGTCTTAGGAGAACCATTATTTGCCAATGCAAGGAATGCAGCAGCAGGTTCTTTAAGGCAACTAAACTCTAAAATTACAGAATCAAGACCTTTAGAAATTTATGTTTTCAATGTACAAAAGTGGGAAAATTCTCCCTATAACTCTCATTATGAACAATTATTATACTTAGAAAGAATTGGTTTTCAAGTAAATCCTGTAAAAATTTACTGTAAAACATATGCTGAAGTAATAAAAGCAATAGAAAAAATAGGGGAAGATAGAGAAAAACTAACTTTTGGAATAGACGGAGCAGTTATTAAAGTAGATAGTTTAAGTTTTCGTGAAAAGTTAGGAACAACATATAAAGTACCTCGCTGGGCCATTGCTTATAAATATCCACCAGAGGCAAAACAAACAAAACTAAGAGATATTATTTGCCAAGTAGGAAGAACAGGAGTTATCACTCCTATGGCAATTTTAGACCCTGTAAAACTAGCTGGCTCCACTATATCTAAAACCACTTTGCATAATGAGGATTTTATTAAAGAAAAAGATTTAAAAATAGGAGATACCGTTATTATACAAAAACAAGGAGACGTTATTCCAGAAGTAATAGCTGTAGTAAAAGAAAAAAGAACAGGGGAAGAAAAAGAATTTCATATGCCAACCACATGTCCAGTATGTGGAGCTCCAGCAGTAAGAGAAGAAGGAGAAGCTGCAACAAGGTGTATTGGTATTGAATGTCCTGCTCAAACCTTAAGAAGTTTAGTACATTTTGCTTCTAAAGAAGGAATGGATATTGATGGCTTAGGGTATAAAATTATTGAGCAATTAATGGAAAAAGGTTTTCTTCATAATATAGCAGATATCTATCGTTTAACGATAGAAGATGTGGCATCTTTAAAGAAAAACGGAAAGAAATTTGCTACTAATTTAATAGAAGCAATTGAAAAAAGCAAACAACAAGAATTATTTAAATTAATCAATGCATTAGGTATTAGGCATGTAGGAGTAAAAACTGCTAAAACATTAGCAAATTACTATAAAACTATGGAAAATCTAGAAAAAGCAAGTTTTGAAAGTTTGAGCGTTCAAGAAGATATTGGAGAAATTATAGCTCAAAGTATATATGACTTTTTCAGACAAGAACAAACAACAGATCTTTTAAATCAACTAAAAAGTTTTGGTGTGAATATGAAAAAGAAAGAAGAATTATTAGACAATCGTTTTGAAGGAAAAACATTTGTGCTAACAGGAACTCTTGAAAAATATAGTAGAGAACAAGCAAGCACTTTAATAGAAAAACATGGCGGTAAAGTATCTTCTTCTGTATCTAAGAAAACATCTTATGTACTAGCAGGAGAGGATGCTGGTTCAAAGTTAACAAAAGCACAATCATTAGGAGTAACAATTATTACTGAAACGCAATTTGAAGAGCTATTACAATAACAGAAAGGAAACAAAAAATGGATGGAAAATATACATTTGAAAGATTTGAAGAAGAATTAGATATGGGCTACCAAATATATTACACCTATGTACGTAATCGTTATTTATTATTTAAAACTAATGAAAACTGTTATACACAAAAATTGCTATCAGTCCATAGCAAAAATCCACAACCAGTTATGTCAATGTTAACCAAAAAGAGAGTAAAAGAAATGTTTCCTTTTATGGAGAATATTGAGTATAAAGCGGCCAATAATTAAAAATAAGAATAACAATAAAATATACTATATAGCTGAAATAAAGCCCAAACTCTTGACTTTTACTAAAAATATAGTATAATTAATAGTGTATTAAAAAATAGGAGAAAAATTATGGTAGCAAAACTTTGGAAAAAAGTGTTACTAGTTATTCTATTAGTAGCATGTTTATATAA